>NZ_CP133269.1:2859166-3186250 GCF_030915525.1 Neobacillus sp. PS2-9 | reverse complement strand
CTAAGAATGTCTCGCCCGAATTGATTCCAATGATACTGCCAGTTAACAAGCCAGTAATAATGGCAATCACCATGCTAAGCAGGATACCCGGGGTGTTATTCAGCTTTATTTTATTACGGTATACAAGAAAAATAGAATAACCAGTCCCTAACGCAACGATCACTGCCGATATGATTGAAAAAATAGTCATCTTTTTGTCTCCTCTAATGTGGGCTTATTCAATTTTTTAAATAGGCTGTGTTAAAGAACATTGTTGATTTTATACCCTGTTGATTGGAGCGAAGCGCCTGGAGCGGAAATCAACAGACGAGTTTAACAGAGCCTTAAATAAACAACATAAGAGTATTATAAATGTAAATATTGGTTTCAAAATTGTCTATTAAGTGATTTATATGAACGTTTTATGAATCTTGCTGAGGAAATAGGTGGAGGAAGGAATTTTGGAGCCAGTTCTAGTCTTTTTTCTCTTTATCAATCGTATTTTTATAAATTCGTTTAAGGGCTTCATTTTGCATTCTAATGTATTCAAGTAAAAACTCTTTCTCTTCTTTCTCTACGTCGACCGGGTCCTTTTCTTCTTTTGTCATGAAAGTCACCTCTTCACTTAATTACTTGAATTTTACACGTTTTATACTGAAGTTTAAAGTCAAATCTAAATTTACTCACACTCCGTTGCAAAATATTTCCCTTTTCGAATTGACTTTTAAGCAGATGAAATATATAATTTCTTCAAAAATACTATTGAAACGATGATGGGGATTAGTAAAATGAAGGTGTCTTACCAAGAGAGGAAACTATTGGTGCGAAGTTTCTTAAGACGGTCGTTTGAACCTGCCTCTGAGTTCTGTATCGGATATTTTGAAGATACATGCGGATCAAATCCGTTATCATGCAAAGAGTTTAAAGCGAATGCTTTATGAATTTAGGGTGGTACCGCCAGGCCATGGTCCCTTTTTTGGGAACAAGGCCTTTTTGCATTTTAATCGGAATCTCGTTGTTGTATTTATTTTTTAAAAAATGAATGAGGTGTCAAAATGGCAAAGGAATTTGTAAAAGATGTTACTGCGATGGATGAGGACTTCGCACAGTGGTATACAGATGTTGTAACAAAAGCTGATTTAATCGACTATTCAAGCGTTCGCGGATCGATGATTATCCGTCCGTATGGATATGCTTTATGGGATAACATTAAAAATGAATTAGATCGTCGAATCAAAGAAACAGGACATGAAAATGTCTATATGCCTCTATTCATTCCAGAAAGCTTACTACAAAAGGAAAAAGACCATGTTGAAGGCTTTGCTCCTGAAGTAGCATGGGTTACACACGGCGGTTCTGAAGAGTTAGCAGAGCGTCTAGTTGTTCGCCCAACTTCTGAGGTTCTTTTCTGTGAGCACTATAGCAATATTATTCATTCGTATAGAGATTTACCAAAGCTTTATAATCAGTGGGCTAACGTAGTTCGTTGGGAAAAAACAACACGTCCATTCTTACGTACATTAGAGTTTTTATGGCAAGAAGGCCATACAGCCCATGCAACGGATGAAGAGGCAATGGAAGAGACCATTAAAATGCTAAATGTATATGCAGCCGTTTGTGAAGAAATCCTTGCGATTCCAGTTGTAAAGGGACAAAAAACGGAAAAAGAAAAGTTTGCTGGTGCAAAAGCGACATTTACCATTGAAAGCTTAATGCATGATGGAAAAGCATTACAGTCTGGTACCTCTCACCACTTTGGTACAGGTTTTGCGGAAGCCTTTAACATTCAGTACACGGATAAAGAAGGTAAACTACAGTATGTTCACCAAACATCTTGGGGCTTTACAACAAGAATCATTGGGGCGCTAATCATGGTTCATGGTGATGACCGCGGTCTAGTCATTCCTCCAAAAGCAGCACCAACACAAGTGATGATTGTGCCAATTGCTCAGCATAAAGAAGGCGTTTTAGACTTTGCATATGATTTGAAAAAGTCACTCGGGCAGGTGGCTCGAGTTGATATTGATGCAAGCGATAAAAAGCCAGGCTGGAAATTCAATGAGTATGAAATGAAAGGTGTTCCAGTTCGTTTAGAAGTTGGACCAAAAGACATTGAAAATAAACAGGTTGTTTTAGTAAGACGTGATACTTTAGAAAAAGTGATCGTTCCTATGGATGAGTTAGAAACAAAACTTGTTGCGTTACTTGATGAGATCCAGTCTAATTTATACAACAAGGCATTGAATCATCGTGAAGAAAGAACTTCTGTTGCAACTACACTTCCTGAGTTAAAAGAAACTCTAGAAGCAAAGCCTGGCTTTATCAAGGCTATGTGGTGTGAAGATGTAGCTTGTGAGGACAAAATTAAAGAAGAAATTGGGGCAACATCAAGATGTATGCCATTTGAACAAGAACAAGTTTCTGATAAATGTGTATGCTGTGGCAAAGAAGCTACTAAGATGGTTTATTGGGCAAAAGCATACTAAGATTGGGGGCTCTTCCTTTATGGAAGGGCCTTTTTATGTGGATTTGTAGATATAATTCGAAACCGTGTAGATAAAACTTGAATTCGTGTAGATATAATGTAAAAGTGTGTAGATAAAATCTAAAACTGTGTAGAAAAACCCTAATTTTGTGTAGAAATAATCCAAAAGTGTGTAGAAAAAATTTTAATAAAAAGGAATTTACTGCGTCCTAGCGAATTTTTATAGTAGTTAAGAGGAGGATTTGAATATGAAACCGATATTATTAGACTTTCCAGAGGAGTTTTCCACCAAGCGACTACTAATTCGCAAACCGATGCCTGGAGATGGCAAGGACGTATATGATGCGATGCAAGCTTCCATGAACGAATTGAAAGAATGGATGCCATGGGCCCACAGAGAACAAACTGTAGAGGATGTAGAAGTAAATATGAGGGATGCTCATGCGAAGTTTTTAACACGTGAAGACTTACGGCTGCATCTCTATGATAAAGAAACCGGGGAATTTATTGGTTCATCAGGCTTGCATAGAATTAACTGGCATGTGCCAAAGTTTGAAATTGGCTATTGGATTGATACCCGACATAGTGGAAAGGGCTATATTACTGAGGCAACAAAAGCTATCACAGAATTTGCCTTTACTGAGCTTAAGGCCCGCAGAGTGGAAATTCGTTGTGACTATAATAATACGAAAAGCCGTGCAATCCCAGAAAAATTAGATTTTACATTAGAGGGAATCTTAAAAAATGATGGATTGTCGGCTGATGGGAAAGAAGTAAGAGATACGTGTGTATATGCAAAGATTAAATAACGAAAAAGAGGTTGACCCCTTGTGAGTCAACCTCTCTATTAATCTAGTAAGTATCTCTTTAAATAAAACTTTGTAATGGCTAAGTATTCACGAGTATATGATTTCACGACAGCTTGTACGGGAGTTTTTGCAGGTAGTCCTTCTACATCTAAACCCTGGTCACTTGCTATAGAAACCGCACGATAAATATGAAACGTATTGGTCACAACTAATCCTGACTGTGCATTTTTCGGAATCAACTTCATTGAGTATTTAATATTCTCATAGGTATCAGTAGAGCGGTTTTCCATTAGTATGCGAGACTCACTTATGCCCAACTTAATTAGCTCTCTTCTAATCGACTCAGCCTCAGAAATATCCTCACCAGGACCTTTCCCACCAGAAGCAATAGCAATGGTATTTTCGTTTTCCTTTAAATAACTAGCAGCCGCCTTAATACGACTTGCAAATGCAAGAGAAGGAACAGTTCCTTTTACCCTTGCCCCTAGAACAATGATATAATCTGCATGTTTGGGCACTTCTGTTTGAATATGTTGACTAATCTTAAACTGTAATACACCAACATAAATCAGTCCTAGTGCCACAAGAATACTCAAATAGGACAACATCCTTTTCTTATTTTTCATCCATTCCAATCCATTTCATATGATTTTTTTAAACTATTAAATCTATCTTTATAATAGAATAAATTGGATAAAATAACCAACATATTTTTCCATAAAAAAAGAGGCTGAGATTCAGCCTCTTTATTCACATACCCAAGACAACCCAATTGTACCAACACCCGTATGCACTCCTGCAACCGTAATAAGCATTAATATTTCCGTTTCGATACCAGGAATGTTTTCTATAATTACCTTTTCCAGTTCTGTTGCTTTTTTGATATCGTTTGCATGAACAATGGCAACCTTTTTCACAGATTTGGTTTCAAGGTCCTCTTTCAATTTATTTACAAGCCAAGCAATGACCTTTTTCTCTGTACGAACTTTGTCTTTAATTTTGGCTGCGCCTTCTTCAATCGATAAAATGGGCTTTATGTTAAAAAGGGATGCTAATATTTTTTGGCTACCTGACACCCTGCCGCTTTTATGAAGTTGATCTAGGTTTGAAGGAACTAGGTATAAGCGAGTTTGGTCAAGAAGTCCGTTTAGTTGGGTCATAATATCATTTATTTCCAAGCCCTGGTCAGCAAGTTCAATTCCTCTTTTAACTAAAAAGGAAAGAGGAAACGAACCCGTTTGCGAATCGAGTGCATATAGTTTAAAGTCTTCCATTTCAGCTGCCATTACGGATGATTGATAGGTTCCAGTTAGAAGGCTAGAAGCGTGAATGGCTACTCCAAAATCGTACTCGCCCTTCAATTGATTATATAAGTCTACAAAGTCAGAAATAGAGGGCTGAGAGGATTGAAATTTACCTTCCTCATTTTTCATTCTTTCATAAAATTCTTCTTCAGTAATATCAACTGTTTCCTTGTAAAATTCATCATTAATTACAACGTGCAGGGGAATTACATGTATATGATTCTGCTCTATAAATTCTTTACTTAGAGATGCAGTCGTATCAGTGATCCACGCAATCTTTGCCTTATTCATATAATCCTCTTCCTCCAGTGGAAATCTCTATTTTAATTACAATATACCCTGAATAGTGCCTACTACACGTGTAACTTATTCATTATTTCACAATTCTATCAATAAGTATAAAAATAGGAAAAAGGGTACGTAGTATTAATATCTAAATAAACAATACAAGAGCGATAAATAACTCGTCAAGTTACATTTGTCATACCCAAACCTAACTATTTTTATCATTTACACTACACATAAAAAAAGGGAGATTTGAAAGGGAATTTAACAAATCTATGATTTTCGAACTAGTTCAAATTATTCAAATATAACGATGTGTGATTTAAATCACTTAGTTCATGTGGTGAATTTCATATAATCACTATGCAGACAGTGAAAACGTATTTAGGAGTGATTATTTTGTTAGAACAAAAAACAATTGAAATTATTAAATCTACTGTACCAGTACTAGAAAAGCATGGAGAAACGATTACTACACGATTCTATCAACTTATGTTTGGAAATCATCCTGAACTATTAAATATCTTTAATCATGCGAACCAAAAACAAGGACGCCAACAAAAAGCATTAGCAGGCACAGTTTATGCTGCCGCAATGTACATTGATAACCTAGAAGCCATTCTTCCAGTAGTAAAACAGATTGCCCATAAGCACAGAAGTCTTGGGATTAAACCCGAGCATTATCCGATTGTTGGAAAGCATTTGTTACTAGCAATTAAGGATGTATTAGGAGATGCAGCCACTGATGAGATCATTGATGCTTGGGGTCAAGCCTATAACCTAATTGCTGACGCCTTTATCAGTGTCGAGGCTGAGATGTATGAGGAGGCTGCAACGCAAGATGGCGGCTGGGATGGATTCCGAAATTTTGTTGTAGACCGAAAAGTAGTTGAAAGCGATGTAATTACCTCTTTTTACTTAAAACCAGAAGATAAAAAGGGAATTGCCACATTTATTCCCGGTCAGTATATTAGCATCAAGATGGAAATTGGTGGAGAAGAGTTTACGCATATTCGTCAATACAGCTTATCCGATGCTCCAGGAAGAGACTATTACAGAATTAGTGTGAAACGAGAAGCGGGAACTGAAAATCCTGACGGAATGGTATCAAACTATCTTCATGATGATGTTAAGGAAGGCAATCTATTAAAAGTAAGTGCACCAGCTGGTGATTTTATTCTTGATACGGAAAAGAATACACCTGTTGTTTTACTTAGTGGTGGAGTAGGATTAACACCAATGATGAGTATGTTAAAAACGCTAGTTGAAATTCAGCCTAGTAGGGAAGTAACTTTTGTACATGCAGTTGCGAATAGTAATGTGCATGCACTTAGAAATGAAGTGGAAGAGCTATCAAAGCTAGAAACAGTTAATTCCTTTTTCTTCTATGATTCCCCTACTGAAGAAGATCGAATGAATAATCGTTTTGATGTAGAAGGATATATTACACGTGAATGGTTGGAAGATAAGGTTTCTGTAGATCATGCAGACTTCTACTTCTGTGGACCGGTTCCTTTTATGAAGGCAATCAATCGCTCTTTAAAAGACCTAGGAGTAAAGGAAGATAGAATTCACTTTGAATTCTTTGGCCCAATGGGTAATTTAGAAGAATAGAAAGAAAATGAGGCCGGTTCCCAAAATGGGAATCGGCTTTTTATATGTTTACTAGGAAATTTTAAAAAGGATCGAGTGTGGATAACTGAACTAGTTGTCCGAATCTAGCTCCAGCGCCTAGCCCCTCGGGTCAAATAACCTTCGGCAAGAAAAGTCAAAAGGCGGACTTTTCCCGCCGAAGAACATTTGCCTGTCGGGGCTGAACGAGGCGCTTCCGCCTTTTGTTCTTTGCTAAAAAAGTTAAGAATTCATGAACGTTAATGAGTTTAAGACCTTGAAAGTTTGATTCAAGCTTGAACTGTGATTAAATAATAGAAAAGGCCGCCAGAAAGGATGTTTTTAATGAGTAAGAATGTCATACGTTCTATTACTGCCATCGCCGTATTATTTTGCCTCGTCTGGCTTGTAGGGCTCGGCTGGGCGGTAGGGGAGTATTATGCTGGGAACAAAGAAAAGGTTCCGGAAAGATCCACTGCTACCAATGAAGTCAAGAACACAAAGGGCCTGACGATAGTGGCTTTAGGTGATTCGTTAACAAGAGGAACCGGTGACGAAACGGGTAAAGGCTATGTAGGAATTTTAATGGATGAAATAAAAGAAAAGACCAAACGCCCTGTTCAACTAACGAACCTTGGCATAAATGGACAAAGATCAGATCAACTTCGTAAACAGGTTCAAGAGAAAGAAGTGGGGAGACAAATTGAAAAAGCTGATTTAGTTCTTGTAACAATTGGTGGAAACGATTTGTTCCGTGGGGGACAAGGATTAAATGACTATGGAACAGGAGATATTTCCACCATTGAGAAAAAATATCTTGAAAACCTAAAGGTTATTTTTGAACAAATCCGAAGAAATAATCCTACTGCCAATGTTTTCTTTATTGGCTTGTATAATCCATTCATCGATTTGGATCAAGGGAAAGAAATGTCGAAGGTCGTTCGTCATTGGAATTATGATAGTGCAGAAATAAGTGCAGCTTTTCCAAAGATTATTTTCGTTCCAACCTTTGACTTATTTGAGTTAAAAGTCAATGATTATCTGTATTCTGATAAGTTTCATCCAAATTCAAAAGGATACCGTTTAATTGCAGAACGTGTAGCCTCATTGCTCACCTGGTAAGGAGAGGAAACCGATGGAGAAAAAAATTACATTAGAAGTAAAAAATTTAAAAAAAGAAATCGGAAGAAAAGAAATCATTAAAGGGTTAACTTTTGAATTACGTGAGGGTGAAGTGTTTGGTTTCTTGGGACCGAATGGAGCTGGGAAAACAACAACGATCCGTATGCTTGTTGGTCTAATAAAGCCAACCTCCGGAAGTATCCAAATTTGTGGATACAATATTGAAACTCATTTTTATGAGGCAATGAAAAACCTTGGCTGTATTGTTGAAAACCCAGAATTATATCCCTATCTTTCAGGGTATAATAACCTGCTTCATTTTGCCCGAATGATTGAAGGAATTGGAGAAGAGCGAATCAAAGAGGTGACAGAATTAGTTGGCCTTAGTGAAAGGATTCATGATAAAGTGAAAACCTACTCATTGGGGATGAGACAGCGTCTAGGTATTGCTCAAGCCTTGTTAGGAAAACCGAAAGTGCTAATTCTTGATGAGCCAACTAATGGGTTGGATCCGGCTGGAATCCGTGAAATGCGCCAGTTCATTCGCTTTTTAGCAGAGAAAGAAGGACTAAGCGTCCTTGTCTCCAGTCATTTATTAAGCGAAATTCAATTACTCTGCGATCGAGTTGCTATTATTTCAAAAGGCACAGTCATTCGGACTGATACAGTTCATCATTTGTTGTCAAATCGGGAAAAAGTAGTTTGGCAAGTTCATCCGATTGAAACGGGAAGAAACATATTAGCTTCCTTAACAGCGATTGAAGAGAGAGAAGATGGTAGGATTATGACAGAATTTGACGAGCGAAAAATTCCAGAATGGAATAAACAGCTTGTTCTTGCAGGTGTTTCTGTTACTGAAATGAATCGAAAAATGCCAGTACTTGAAGATTTATTCCTCGAACTTACTGGGGGTGACTCCATTGAATAAATTGATTCAAAATGAAATGATGAAATTGATTGCCAAAAAAAGGCTAATAGTCATTGCCATCATTATTGGCGTTTTAGTGGTGTTATTTACATATGCACAATATAAACAGGTTGAAACGCAACGAGAGAAATTAGGTACTAGTGATTGGCGTACGATTTTGCAGCAGCAAATTGTGGATACCACTAACCGGTTGAGTAGTAGTCGAATCACTGATGAATGGAAGAAACAACTGCAAATATCCTTACAGCAACAGCAATATTATCTTGACCATGATATTAATCCTGCTGAGCCTGGCGCACCTACATTTATGAGGGTCTTTTTTGAAAATTCGATTGACCTGTTTATTCCTTTAATGGTTATGGTTATTGCCAGTGATTTAGTTTCCTCTGAGCATAGTTTAGGGTCAATTAAGCTTTTGCTGACGAGGCCGGTAAGAAGATGGAAGGTATTATTGAGCAAATATATCACACTGTGTTTAGCTGTATCGTTAATTATTGCCATCGCAGGGATCCTTTCTTATCTTATTTCTGGATTGGTTTTTGGATATAGCGGATGGGGGGCACCCATTTTAACAGGGTTTAATGTGACGGAATCGGGATTAAATACTTCAGAGGTGAAGCTCATCAGCCTGTGGAAGTTCCTGCTAATGGACTTTGGGCTAGTATGGTTTGTCTCTATCGTTGTTGGAACACTCTCGTTCATGTTATCTGTTTTAATTCGAAGTACAGCAGCAGGCATGGGAGTGATGCTGGCTGCTCTCATCTCAGGAGCCATTTTAAGTAATATGGTTTCATCATGGGAATCGGCTAAGTATTTCTTTATGGTCAACCTACGTTTAACAGATTATATGAAGGGTTCTGCTCCTCCAATCGAAGGAATGAACCTCTCCTTTTCAATGATGGTGTTATTCGTTTGGTGGGCAGCAGCATTACTCGTATCATTTGTAGTCTTTACAAAAAAAGATGTTTATTAATATTCGGCTTTGTTAATGAGCAATGTTGAATATAATAACAATGTTGATTGGAGCGGAAGGCGCGCAGACTCCTGTGGAAGTACAGTTCAGGGGAGACCCCGCAGGCGCAAGCGCCGAGGAGGCTCGCCGAAACGCCCACGGAAAGCGAAGCGCCCGGAGCGGAAATCAACATACAAGGTTACAGAGCATAATAATTGAGGTTAACTCCTTTGCAATGGAGTTAACCTTTTTAGTTTTCAAAGGAAATCATAATGACGTTTGTAAAAATAGTTTAAATTTGATAGAAAATTATAAATTTTATAAAATAGAATAATATAAATGCACCTAAACGGAGGGGAAAATATGGCATTTAAAATTAAAAAAATTGACCATATCCAACTTGCGGCACCAAAAGGCTGCGAAGAGGCTGCAAGAAACTTTTTTGGGGAAATTCTTGGACTAATGGAGGTAGAGAAGCCAGATGAATTAAAAAAGCGAGGTGGAGTTTGGTTTGAGTTTGGAACATTCCAGCTCCATATTGGCGTCGAAGTTCCTTTCTCACCTGCAAAAAAGGCTCATCCTGCGTTTGTTGTTGAAAATATTGAGGAATTAAAAAGACACCTGAGTAGAAATGAGATCACATTTCAAGAGGATGATAATCTTCCTGGAGCCAGCCGCATTCATGTAAATGACCCATTTGGTAATCGACTTGAATTTCTAGAATGGGAATAATTCAATTTTTAACCCATTCTTTATAAAAGGCTGTGTTAAAGAACATTGTTGATTTTTTACACCCTGTTGATTGGAGCGGAAGGCTCGAAGACTCCTGTGGGAGTACGGTTCAGGGGAGACCCCGCAGGCGCTTTTCTCCGAGGAGGCTCGCCGAAACGCCCACGGAAAGCGAAGAGCCTGGAGCGGAAATCAACAGGCTTTTAACAGTGCCTATAAAGAATAGCCCCATTCCAGCATTGGATATGGGGCTTAAAGTATTTTTAATAGGGATGTAAGATTTTTCTAATCAATATACAAGCAGGGTGAGGGGACAGCCTGCTTAAGGGAATCAACTCAATACCTATTGCTACTGTTTAACAGTTACTTTTACTTGTTCATGACTGACACCTATGTGCTGTTTGAAAATTAAAGAAGGACCACCAAGGTTAAAAAGGTAACGAGCCTCAATAACCTGTTTCATAAATGCAGCGAATAACCCAGATAGACGGAAGTTTCCGACCTTTCCTACTGCTGCCCAGTTTCCAATTGAGGCAACAGAGCCTTTATGATGGTATTCAAATGCTTTCAATTCACTACCACGAAGTGTAGCAACTATATTTTTTGCACAAATATCCGCTTGTTGTAAAGCCACTTGAGCAGTAGGCGGTAAAGAAGATTTTTCATCCTTCATGAATAATGAGCAATCACCTATACTAAAGATGTTTCTCATATTCTCAACCCGTAAATAGCGGTCTACCGGAAGTTTGCCTTTCATCATTGGTAAGCCACATTTTTGAATAATGGTATTTCCTTTTACCCCGCAAGACCAGATTAACGTTTTTGTTGGGATTTCCATACCGTTCTCAAGGTAAACCTTTTCGGGAGTGTACTCTAAAATCTTCATTCCTGTTAATAGTTCAACATTAAATTTTTCTAACACTTCAGTTGTATACTCGATTGATTCTTTAGGGAAGAAAGGAATGACGGAAGGTGCAGCTTCAATCGCAACAATTTTTACTTTTTCAAAGGGCACCTCGTATTGTTTACAAAGCTTTGGAAGACCTTCTGCAAGTTCACCAAGCATTTCAACT
Source organism: Neobacillus sp. PS2-9 (assembly GCF_030915525.1). Taxonomy (NCBI): domain Bacteria; kingdom Bacillati; phylum Bacillota; class Bacilli; order Caryophanales; family Bacillaceae; genus Neobacillus; species Neobacillus sp. PS2-9. Next base: position 3,174,973 of record NZ_CP133269.1, on the reverse strand, counting down.
CCTGTAAATCCACCACCTGCAACAACAAAGGTTAGGCGTGCAGGATCTAGATCTTCTTTGTAAAGGTTTAGTTGTTTAATAATTTGATTATATATTGCTTTTGAACTTCTAAAGCTTCGAATCTCAAATGCATGCTCTTTTATTCCAGGAATTCCGAAGGTCTCCACTTCAAATCCAAGTGCAATTAACAAGTAATCATACGGAGCAGTATCGCCACCTTCGAGGTGTACTTCCTGGGTATTAATATCGATTGAGGACACAGTTCCCTTTTTAAAATAGGTCTTGGCTGGATCAATTAGTTCAGGAATAGACATAGCAATTTGTTTATCAGCTGCGGTCCCGACACCTGTTTTATGCAATTGTGTCGTTATATAGTGATAATCGTGTTTATTAATTAAAGTTACATCTGCTTCACCCGATTTTAGCAACTTCTCAAGTTTCTTACTCGTAATAATCCCACCGTATCCTGCACCTAAAATAACGATTTTGGGTCTTTTCATAATAATCACTCCCATTTTCTATAAAGAATACTTTTGGTCTAAAATGTGAAATGTTTCACATAAAAACTTTTAAAAATAAGAGCTAAAAGCCCTTTTTATGTGAAATATTTCACAAACCTTCTATATTCATAGAATACGATAAATTGAAAGTTAACACAAGTAATTTATCCACTAAAATTTTGACAAAATGGTAAATTATTTTTAATAAATTGGGAAAGATAACCACGTGCCACAAATTGATCAAATTAATGTAAAAATAAGAAGTGGAAGGTGTCTAATATGAAAATAAAAATGTTACTTTTGGCAATGGGTTTATTGTTTTCACTGCCAGGATTAGCTTCAGCTAATCATCTTGAACAAAGCGATCATGGAGAAAAAGCACCTTGTGATTGTCATGATGAAGGGAAGCACCATCATCATATGATGCATAAAGATTGGCAAGCACATATGGCAGAAAAAGAACAAAAACTGTTAGCATGGGTAGATCAATATACTCCTAATAAAAAAGCAGAGTGGACCAAAGTGTTAGAAGAGAAAAAGGCACTTCGTAATAAATGGATGAGTCCTGAAAATGCATCAAAGCGTGAGCAGTGGAAAAAAGAAAGAATGGCCAAAATGGAAGAACTAAAAAAGCAATTTGATCAAGGTAAAATAACGAAAGAGGAGTATATCCAAAAGGCACACGATGGTAAAGTCATGGGTCACTGGAAAACCTTCCATGAACTACGCTTAGCTGTAGAGAAAAAGGACAATCAGCAGGCTGCAAATCTCCTTAACCAGCTTTTAGAACAATACAAACAGCATAATCAGAAAATGAATGAGATGCTGACAAAATGAGTAATAAAAAACTAATGATGGCAACACTTGGTTTAGGCGCTGCTTTCATATTAAGAAATGAGAAGTCACGAAAAATCTTAAAAGAACAATTTCAGGCCTTTGCAGAAAAGTCCAGAAAATAAAACAACCCCCATTGCCTGTGTGTCTAGGTAATGGGGGGGATTTTATTTCTTTAAATCGATTTTATCCTGTTTTACTTCTTTGATATCTTCTTTTATTTCCTCTTTTATATCATCCGCAATGCCTTCAGTTGCTTTTTTAAATTCACGAATTGACTTACCAAAAGCACGTCCAATTTCAGGCAATTTGTTTGGACCAAAAATGACTAAGGCAACAATTAAGATTAAAATTAACCCGGGAAAACCAATATTCGAAAACATTATTTCACTCCTATTGATGAGTTGTAATCATTCTAATCAATATTATACCGTTATATTTTAAATAGTACTAGTAGATAGACTAAGCGAAGGTAGCGTGCAGCATAAATATAACTAAGAAAGCAATGGCTAACTTTAAATGCCAATTCCGATCTGTTCGTTTGAACCGGTTTATTCCCATTACCATTAGGAACAAAAGTACAATAACAGCTCCCATTCCGGATAAATAAGTAAAGTTTACCTTAAAGCCTCGTATAAGCGCTAAGAAACTGTGCAGAAACACTATACCTGCAGATAGAAGACCGACTGGTACATGCCATTTTCGGACAATCTTTGCAATAGACTGAACAAGAGGCTTGATTTGAATTTGTCCCAACTGAAGTGTCTTTAATTGCTTTTGCTTTAATACCCAAAAGACAGGATAGATGGCTAAAGCTGCAAAAAAGCCAATTCTTGAAATAGAACCCAACTGTTTAAATGTCCCTTTATAGTGGCGAAAGTCTTGGCTCATTAGCTCTTGGTGGTTAATCGAGATATACAGTAATCCAGTTAAAACTAAGATGACTGATAACAGTAAAAAGCTGATCAATAATTTGCGTTCCTTGGAATTAGGTATTTTCCTTGATAGAAAAGTATTTTTTTTAGCTGAAATAGAATGTTCTTTTATGGGAATCACAACCTTCCTTAATAGATGGCTACTATTTTCGAACAACCTCATTGTTAGCATTATCTTTTCTATAAAAATCAATTATCGCATGATCCGTATATACCCAGCCTTTCCAACCTATGTGAATTGTATCCTTCATAAAGTAAGGGTCATATTCATGATTGGAAAAGTCCGCTACTTGAAATCCCTCAGACTCAATTTGATTTTTTATCCGCTGATAATAGGAGAAACGGCCCTCCTTGGGAAAACCAGTATAGTCATACCATTTTCCGTTCACTGGAACGGAGATAAACAATGGTTGAGCACCATTTTCTTTAAGCACATCGAGAACTAATTGAAAATCCTCATATTCTGGGGATTCTCCATAAGTGGAACCTTGTTTTTTATCCTTCAATGACGGGACCAATTTTTTTATTTTACTGTACTGGTTATTTGCTATATAAAAGTGATTGTTTGTCGATTTTTTTTCACCAAACTGGACTGCTAAAGACTCTAATTCCCCCCAAGATTTATTTTTTACTTTAGGAGAAATATCCTGGTTTCGGTGAATACCGCCTGCTAACGTATAATATAGATCCTTCTTTTCTAGCAAATCTCGATAAGCATATCCAAAAGGACGCACAAATGAAGCTTTCCGTTTCACCCACGGGTTCTTTGATATTTCTGCTTTATAGATGGTTGAAAGAATGGGATCATTTTCGATTGGTGAAAAAGTTAATAATCGTTTAATTGCTTTCTTTTTAATTACTGGATCAATATTTTTGTTAAAAGCAAAATCATATCCTTGTAAGGCTGAATAATTAGGAGCAAAGTGAGATTCGTCAGTCCCGTTCGGCTGAAACCATTGTGGTGACAAAACGAAAACGATTTTTTTCCCTTTTAATTGTTTAGTATGTTCAGAGAAATTTAATAAGTGTATTAACGATTCAGTTCCACCTCTTCCAATGAGAAAAGGCGTGAAATCGGCATTTGTCTCTTTAAAATAGTTGGATGGATGAAAGCGATCCAACCTTGCTAGCTCGGACGATCCGTAAATAGGCAAGAATTGTGGATCCTCCAACATTTTTTGTTGAACGAACTTTCCTTGAAACATAAAAGGGTTTAATTCTGTTGCCGCTTGACTGATTCTAGATTTCGGTATCATCGATTCTATGAACTGATTAGGTATGAGAACCAAAGTTATCAAGAAAATGAAAGCTAGGATTAATGGTGCGAAAAGCGGTTTATTCATTTCATATCAGCCAGCTGTAAAGCAATATTGTTAGGTGTATTCCAAAGGTCCCGATCAAACTCAGAAATGGGTACAAGAATACCTAGACGTTCTTCTATTTGGATTAGCAATTCAACTGTTCCGAATGAATCTAATAGACCGGATTTAAATAGATCAACGTCGGGGTTTTCCTTAACAACCTCGTCTTGACAAACTTCTGCTAAGATTTCAATAACTTCATTTTTAAATTCGACTAATTCTATACTCATGATATTTAGACTCCTTCTTTAAATAGTTGTCCAGAAAAAAGATAAAAACCAAAACAAACGAAATGGAAGGTAATGACAATGGCCAATATATGAGTGAATTTATTTTGCGGCCACCATTTATGTTTTTTATTAAACTGCTCAAACGAATTGTATAAGACCATTAGTAAGGCATGATATATTCCATAGAGAATATATTGAATTTCTAAACCATGCCAGACACCCATAATCATGAATAAAAGGATGTAACCTAGGTTGGAAACAACATTTCGATTTTTAATCCACTTTTTCTTGGTCATCCAAAAAACAAAACGCATATACACATAATCTCGGAACCAAAATGAAAGACTTAGGTGCCAACGATTCCAAAAGTCTTTGATATTTCTACTAATAAAGGGCCTATTGAAGTTTTCAGGGGATTTAATTCCCATCAAATAACTAACACCAATGGCAAATGCACTGTAGCCTGCAAAATCAAAAAAGAGATAAAAGCTATACGCATACATGTAGTAAAGATGATGCTGAAACTCACTATGTGCAATAAATCTTAGATTAGCGATAAAAAAGTGGTTAATAGAATAGCCAATTATATATTTATATAAAAAGCCCAGGAAAATTTTGTTGATTCCCTCATATAAAAGGACTTTATATTCCTCTCCTTGTATCTCCCTTTGCGCATCCTTTTCAAACCGACGATATCTGTCGATGGGACCAGATGAGATGGTGGGGAAAAATAATAAAAAATATAACAACTGGAAGAGGGGGGGAACCTTTTTAATGAGGCCGTCCCTAGTTTCCATAATTAACTGAGTGCCTTTAAACGTTAAATAAGAAATACCAAGAAAACCAATCCAATTAACTTGTGAAAAGTATGGCATCAGCTTGGACAGGCCTAATGGAAGGATAGAAAGGAAAACAGCCAAATAAAAAATGATAGCTCCATTTGCCTTCCTTCTATAGTGAATATACCCATAAAATAAGATAATCTGCCAAATGATAAATAGGATTAATGCAATCGTACCTTGTAAATTGGATGCAAAAATGAGACTTAAGCCAATAATTGTAACTAGCAAATTATAGCGATAAAATCTTTTCCCTAGTAACCCTAGTACAATCGTTGGTGTTAACAGGATGGCGACGATGAAAAAGAAAGTAAAGGAGCCATAGGGTGTCATAGCAAAACCAGTTCCTTTATTCTTTTTCGATCCATTTTTCCATTTGCCGTCATCGGAAGTTCATTAAAATAAGTGAATTTCCTCGGTATCATATAAGCAGGAATCATTCTGCTTAAATCTTTTTTTATGGCGCTTGTTAATTGGTATTCTTTTTCAAAGGTGTGTTTTGCCGGGATAATAGCTGCTAGTAAGTACTCAATCTTTTCCCCAGAATCTATCGGAATTACAAGTGCTGACTGGACAAATGGTGATTGTGAAAGCTGATATTCGATTTCTTCCAATTCCATACGATAGCCATGAAGTTTAATTTGGAAATCGATTCGCCCTTGATAAAAAAGATACCCTCTAGAATCCATAAAACCAGCATCACCTGTGCGATAGGCTTGTTCACCTTTATATGTGAAAAATGCTTTATCAGTTAGCTCTGGTTGACCCAAATATCCCTTGCTGACACCTGGCCCTACAATGATTATTTCACCTTTTTCACCATTGGACACAAGGTTGCCATTCTCATCCAGAAGTAAAATCTGCGTATCTTGCTTTGGATTCCCAATAGGAAGTGTAGGAAAGTCCTTCATTATTTCGTTGGATATCTCAATGGATGTGACAGCTACAGTCGCTTCAGTCGGTCCGTACGTGTTAAAACACTTGGCACGCGGAAAACGAGTCATCAGTTGCTGACAGATTCCATGAGGTAGCACTTCTCCGCAAAATAAAAAAACTGAAAGTTCGGGAAGCAGCTCTTCATTAAAAGATGGATCCATCAAACACATTTGTGCAAAAGAAGGAGTAGATGTCCAAACATGAGCATTCGAGCGTCGCAATTCCTCAAAAAGAAACTTTGGTTTTTCAATCATTTCTTTTGTAACGGCAAAAAGTGTTCCTCCAGTCATAAGAGCAGGATACAGGTCCATTACAGAAAGATCAAAGGAATAGGGTGCTTGGTTCAAGAATCTTAACTGGCCGTTAATTGGAAAATCCTCAACCATCCAATCTAAAAAGCTTTGTAAGTTATTAACGGATATTTGAACACCTTTAGGAGTTCCCGTACTCCCGGATGTGTAAATGATATAAAAATTATCGTTACCTTTAACCCAATTTGATTGATCTACTGGCCCCGTTGCGGGAAGGTCAACCAGAATCTGTTCAAATGCTATTGTTCTGACATTGCAGTCATTAAAAGGTAATAGTTGATTTGTTGTATTGATGATTAACCCTGGTTTCGCACTTGTGATGATATGATTAATCCTCTCAGGCGGGATAGATATGTCCACCGGGATATAGGGATGCCCTGCTTTTACACTTCCCAAAAATGAGACGACTAAGGATACATCCATATGACCGTAAAGTAGGATTGGTAATTGCTTTTCTAATGTTTGTTTTTTTATGAAGGCAGCAACCCTCTCAGATTGATCCCAAAGTTCTCCATAGGTGATTTCCTGGTTTGGTGTGATATAAGCAATACTGTTTGGCTGTATATGTGCAATGTTTCTAATGTGATGTAAAAGTTTCATGGTAGAGCTGCCTCCTATTAAAAATCATTGTAAATATAGGTGCCGGCGCTTGCGTCATTAAATCCATACATGAAAAATAATAAAAGTAGAATTAGAAAATAATAGACAAAGCGTCCAAACCATTTAAGCTTTTGATTTGAAAAGATAACTTTAAATTTATTGAACATGGTGGTTCAACCCCATTGAAAAATTTGAACTTACTTATCATAATGCGATTTGCCTTTTTAAACATTAAAATAAGATGAGGATACAATTAAATTTTCATTATTTAATTAGAAAATTCGATAGAAAAAAGGCTAAGTGGTGAACACTTGGCCTTTACCTGTAACCATTTTAAAGAACTAAGTAGGATTGTACGTAATGGTAGAGAAGCTTAGCTGTATTTTCGATGGATGATTGATGTGTACGTTCAAAAGCGTGAGATGAATCAATTCCAGGACCAATTAATCCATGGACAATATCATGACCAGAGCGGATCGCAGCTGATGCATCTGAACCATAATACGGATAAATATCAAGTTTGTACCCAATATTATTCTCCTGTGCTAGACGAACTAAGTTTTTTCTCATTTCATAATGATAGGGACCACTTGCATCCTTCACACATATGGACACGGTATATTCATCGGTTGATTGTCCGTCCCCCATAGCTCCCATATCCACTGCTAAGTATTCAACCGTTTCAGGTGTAATATTGGAGTTGCCTCCGTATCCGATTTCCTCATTATTTGAGATCAGAAAATGAGTGGTATACGGTAAGGTTAAGTTTTCTTTTTTAATTTGCTTGATTAATTGAAGAAGAATGCCAACACTTGCTTTATCATCCAAATGGCGTGATTTAATATATCCGCTTGGTGTTATTTCTACACGTGGGTCAAATGAGACGAAGTCACCGACTTCAATTCCAAGGGCACGAACTTCCTCGGCATTAGTGACTTTTTCATCAATACGAATTTCCATATTATCCTGATTTCGTTCTGCTTTTCCAGCATCTTTATACACATGGACGGATGTTTGATGCATTAAAATAGTGCCAGTAAATTTCTTTCCATTGCTTGTTTCAATTTGGCAGTATTCGCCTTCTATCGAGTTATATTTAAATCCTCCAATCAAATCAATTTTTAATCTGCCATTTGATTTAATTTCCTTTACCATCGCACCAAGCGTGTCAACATGTGCTGTAAGCATACGATGCTTGCTGGAATCTTTCCCGTCAATTGAAGCAATTAGACCGCCTTTGCGGTTTCTATAAGTAGTAATTTGTAACTCCGCAAGAAATTTTTCAACAAAGGTAATCACTTCATTCGTATTACCAGAGGGACTTGGGATGGAGACTAGCTCTTTGATTAAATGTAATGTGTCCTCTGTATATGTATTTGTCATTGCACTTGCTCCTTTCAGAATCTTCATTCTTATTATACATAAATTTAGAAAATGATGTATTTAATCCCAGTATGAAGGCAATATTTTTTAAGTGGTTGCATAGAGTAACATGTATTCATTTTTTCCTAGGAGTAAGGAAATGAAAAAGTGGGTATAAATGTAATGATTTATTCGACTAGGAAAATTAACGGAGGAGAAAAAGTTGACCAGAGTTGAACTATATAATCAAAAGCCAATGCAATTTTCTTGGAAGGGTCTATTCTTTTTCATTCTAATGAGCTTGATTATTGCCGCAGGTATTATTTTCTTTCACTATTATGATCAAAGTTCGATAAAAATAGAAGCACCATCAGAAAAATTAGGGCAGAAGGTCGTAATAGAGCTGCCAAATGGTCAAAAGGTGTATACGTATGACAATTTAATTTATAAAAAAGATGGAAAGACTTATTATAAGGGAGAACGAAATACCATCGACTTAACCGGTGGAACCGTGGCATATGAAGAATGGAAATAGAAAAAAGCGAACGACTGAATAAGTCGCTCGCTTTTTTGTTGGGATGGTATTTATTTAAACCAGCCCTTCTTATTAAACCAAATGGACATTCCAATTCCCACTAGTACCATTACAAGGAGGGTGGCAAAATAGCCGTATTTCCAAGTTAACTCTGGCATGTAGTGGAAATTCATGCCGTACAAGCCAGCAATAAAAGTAAGCGGCATGAAAATGGTTGTTATAACGGTAAGGACCTTCATGACATGGTTCGTCTGATGAGAATTAATTGAAATATAGCTATCACGAATATCTGTTGTTAATTCCCGATTGGCTTCAATCATCTCTGTTAATTTTAACAAATGGTCATGAATATCTGAAAAGTATTCGTTTCTTCCTCTTATAAAAGTCACCCTTTGAGAGTTTAAGATTCTATAGATAAGATCCCGCATAGGTGTGATCGTATGCCTTAAAGAAAGAAGATGGTGTCTTGTATCAAATAAAACTTCTAATAATTCTTCCATTGTTCTTTTTTTCGAATTCTCATCAATTTCATTTAACATATCTTCAATTTGATAGACGAGTGGAAAATAATTATCGACCATTTTATCAAGTACATAATATAAAACATGGGAAGGGTCCCATTTCTCAATGCTTGTTGAAAGAGTTAACCTTCTCCATACCTCATCAATTTCAGAGGATGGGTTGTGGTGAAAGGTAATTACATACCTTTCACCAAGAAAGATATCAAGCTCTTCCTTTGTGATGGTTTGTTGATTTAATGCCTGCGTGACAAAAAAAGTATAGTTTTCATAATAGTCTAGCTTTGGTCTTTGCAATTGATGAATACAATCCTCAATGGCAAGCGGATGGAAAGAAAGAGGGGTCCTTAGAAATTCAATTTCTTCATTTGTTGGTTCATGAAAATCAATCCAATACCATTGATAATCTCCGTTGACGAGTTGAGAGATGTCAATGTCTCTAACAATTTCATAGCTATTGGTTACTGCAATGGTTCTAATCATACAATCTCCTTATTGATAACATACTACCTACAATATAAAGGATAGGGTTTCAAAAAACAGCATTAATCAATAAAGTTTATCTTTTTTATTTATTAAGACACTTTCTCGAACCCACCTTTGACGGCTTCTCCGCTTCTGCAACCCTTGATACAAACTTTGCAGGCCAAGAAAAAATACTGTAATGATTCCACTAAATACAATAAAAACAGTGAAATATTCGAAAGGATTATATGACTTGAAATGATCCCAATGGATCGTCCCTTTTAAATCATGGGTAAAGAGGTTCATACTGAATATGCCACAAACAACCGTATATAAGGTTAAGACTAATAGTAATAAGCTGTCTCTTTTTGTAATGATATTTTCTTCATATTTAAAAAGGCTAAAAAGAGTTTCTTTTGTATTGGTGTATAAATGATTTATTTGAAAACTATTTCTTAATTGCTTAAAGAGTTCGTGACCTTTGGTTTGTGCAGGAAAAATATTGAAATAGTAATTAGAAGTAAAAGAGTTGATCATATAATTGAGCCGCTCAAATTCGTTGGTTGCCTCATCAATATTTATTTCCGAATACGTTTTAGCAATTTTTAAAAAGACCAATTGATGAAATAGATTGATTATCACTGAATAATAGTATGGTCCATAATATTGGCTAATCAACCGATTGTTCTCAATTTGCTTGTCATTTGAAAAAATTGAAAAGCTTAATTCATCAAAAGTCATAGGAACTCTAACTTCTTCCTCCTGATAAGAAACAAACGAATGAACATACATTTTATTAGGCGTCAGCAGCGAAACTGCTTCTTTACACAAAAATTTCTGTAAGGGTGGAACTAAAGTAGAAAACACGAAATCTCCTACAGTTGAGTACGTTTTTTCGTTAAATGAAATTTCAGTTGTTTGCTTAACCGTAGGAGTGGAATCAAGAAATCGAAAATAATTAGCAAACTCAAGTACTTGAGAAAATGGTAAATGGTTTATTTCAGCCCGTATCGTTATAAAACCAAGTTCATAGGGACAAATAAAAACATCAACCGAGTGAATCTGAAAAGGGATTGGTGTATTCAAAACGATCATAGAAGCATCAAGGTTGAGATTTTTAGAGTACCTGTGAAGCCCTTTTGGTTGAGTATCTTTTGGGAATAGAATCGTATTCGTTATAGGAAGGAAAAAAGCTTCCAATTCATTATGGTTAACATTGTATCTGCCATAATAGGCCGTTTCTTTATTGAAATCATTTAATTGAAACGGCGCAAAATCATGAGTTTGTAAATAGTCTGAGAAGTGTTGACTACTACTGGCCTCCCATGAAATGGGGAAGATGAATTGAAAAAGGGCGGTAGAAACTTGTTTTTCTTTCAAATCGGTGTGCTGCATGGAAAATGATCCTTTCAAATTAAAGTTTCCTAAAAACAAGTTACCCAAAAAGAAAGAAACTTAACCAATAAACAGATATACAAAAAGGCATTCCATTTATGGAATGCCTCGAGATTATGCCAATGGGGCTGTCTCTTTATTACGCATGGATTGTGGAATGTAAACACAGAATGGCTCACTTTCCATATAATCACCTGTTACAGCATAGGTTCTAGAGCGAGATCCTCCGCAAATCTTATTATACTCACAAACTCCACACTTACCTTTATAATTATCAGGTTGGCGCAATTCTTTAAATACTTTTGATTCTCGATAGATTTCAGCCAGTGGTGTTTCGCGAATATTTCCACCTACAATTGGAAGGAGTCCACTAGGCATGACATCTCCAATATGAGAAACAAACGCAAAGCCATTTCCATCATTCACACCCTTCGGCGCACGCTTTAATCCATCATGCATAGAGGCAAAATCTGTAGTAATAGAATCTTCGTAATGGATTTCACCTTTATCAATTAATTGATCACGGGTTTTTTGCTGCAAGACGACTCTACGATAGTGCTGTGCTGCTGTAGTTTTGATATCATATGGTGCTGTTTTGCTTAGTTCATACAGCCAACGAAAAACTTTTTCATGCTCAGCTGGAGAAATACAAGCGTCCATTTGACCTCTTCCAGTTGGCACTAGTAAGAATATGTACCACATAACCGCACCAAGATCAGCTACTAATTTTGACATTTGTTCAAGTGAATCATAGTTGTAACGGGAGATAACAGTATTGATTTGCAATGGCATTTCTAATTCGTTTAGATATTTAATTTTTTCGACAGTTAAATCGAATGAACCAGGAGTTCCACGGAAATGATCATGTATTTCTGGCGTTGGTCCGTCTAGACTAAAGCCCCACCGTGATAGCCCGACTTCCTTGGCACGCTCCATTTTCTCCTTGGTTACATTAGCAGTCGCACTAGGTGTCATAGACACACGCATACCTTTTTTGACTGCATAATCAGCAAGTTCGAATAAATCCTCTCGCATCATGCAATCACCGCCTGTGAACACAAGCATAGGATTATCCATCTCGTAAATTTGATCAATTAAATGGATTCCTTCTTCGTGTGACAACTCTCTTGGGTCTGCCGTAAGCTGTGCATCGGCCCGACAATGAACACACTTAAGCTGACAAGCTCTTGTCACTTCCCAAATAACAATAAAGGGGTTTTTGTCATAATCAATACCATTCTGCATTCCATGTCCATGAGGGTGTCCCATGCCATGAGGATGTCCTTTTCCAATTCCTTGCATCTTCATCACCAAGATTCATAATTATTTTATAAAACATAAAAAGTGTTTCTATAGGTTTATTATAGTTTTGATATCTCACCGTGGATGAAAGGTTTGTTACAATATTTCTACATTACGTTTTTGTTTTTTTATGGCTTTGTAAACTTGTCTGTGGATTTCCGCTCCAGGCGCGAGCAGTTCGTGGGTGTTTCGGTGAGCCTCCTCGGAGAAACGAGCCTGCGGGGTCTCCCCTGAACCATTCTCCCACAGGAGTCTTCGCGCCTTCCGCTCCAATCAACAGGGTTCTTTAACACTGCCTTTTTTATAAAAAATAATAATTTTTCCAGTTGGTGAATTTTCTTCCATGTAAACCATATCTTTGGGATTTCATCCAATTTCATTCTCCTTTATGATAGAGAGGCAAAACAACTTAAGGGAGAGCAGCCATCCATGAAAAAACATCTACTGACTGTAGTCACAACTGCCGGCATCTTATTAACTTCTTTTGGTGGGAATGCAAGTGCACATGAAAATATTTATACCGTACAATCGGGTGATACCCTCTGGAAAATCTCGCAAAGTAATCAAGTATCGATTGCTGATTTAAAAGCTTGGAATCAACTTACTAGTGATACAATCTATGTAAATCAAAAACTCTCATTATTGGCACCACATAGCCATGAAACAGCCACAACCACCTATACAGTCCAAAAAGGTGACTCTCTTTGGGGCATAAGTACCCGCTTTCAACTATCAATCGCTCAACTAAAATCTATTAATAACATTACTTCAGATACTATCTATATCGGACAAGTATTAAAGGTTTCACTGACATCAATATCTGAACCAAAACCTGAAACTACTGTGTCTAAAGCTGATTTGGTTATTTCTGAAGCAAAAAAATATATTGGTACACCGTATTTATGGGGTGGCATGACGCCGGCAGGTTTCGACTGCAGTGGATATACTAGTTATGTGTTTAATAAAGTCGGGATAACCATTCCTAGAACAGCGGCAACACAATGGTCTGGTTTAAAAGTGATTAGTACCCCATTGCCTGGAGATCTTGTGTTTTTTGAGACATATGCACCCGGTCCCACACATGTTGGAATTTATCTAGGGGATAATAAGTTTATCCAAGCGGGGTCTTCTGGCGTTTCCATCGCTGATATGACAAACTCATACTGGAAACCTAGGTATCTTGGTGCTAGAACCGCATTTTAATAGAATATGGAAAAAAGTCTTTCATCAATTGATAAAAGGCTTTTTTTACATGAAATTTCTGAATAGTTATACTTTAAGAAAAGTGGATTTAGCTTTATACTAATGAAGAATATTTTTGACGGATGTCACTCTTTTGGGGGTTTTGATGTTTAATTTAACTCTATATCATGAGGTTTTTTATCAGTCTAGAATTCCACAAGTAATTGCTTCAATAGATTTATCAAAAATACAATACAATCCGGCTTTTTGTGACTTTTTAGGTTACACGATGGATGAAATCTCAGAACTTACAATTGAATTCTTCTCACATCCAGAGGATATGCCAATGGATGCCCAATTGTTTGAAGGAATTTTAAGCGGAATTAGAGATGAGTATCAGCTTGAAAAAAGATTTATTCATAAGGTAGGAGATATTAAAACAGGTATTTTAAATGTATCAAGAGTTCGAGAACAATCTACTGGTGAGGAATTTTTATTAGGTCAAGTACTGGATATTACAGAGAAGAAACAGATGGAGATGGCACTTAGACATCGTGAGAAGAAATACCGTCTTCTTGCAGAGCACTCTTCAGATATGATTATGTTACACAAAGTAGATTTTACATATCTCTACGTATCTCCATCGGTAAAAACGGTTTTAGGCTACGAACCTTTCGAATTAATTGGTAAAAATCCAAGTCAATTTATCCATCCAGATGATCGTGATGAAATGAGGAGGCAGTACCGTCTTTCAGCTAATCAAGATTCGCAATTAATTACATATCGATGTAGGAAAAAGGATGGTTCCTATATTTGGATTGAATCAACTACAAAAACCTTATCTGATAACGAGAGTGGTGAACCGAAAGAAATCGTTTCCGTTTCTCGAGATATCCAGCAACGAATGGAAACAAACGAAATGTTACGAAAATCTGAAAAGTTGGCAGTTGTTGGGCAAATGGCTGCTGCAGTAGCTCATGAAATTCGTAATCCTTTAACACCAATCAAAGGTTTTATGCAACTGTTACATTCTGAAAATGAAATCAACCCGATATACCTAAAGGTAATCCTAGATGAATTAAAACGGGTGGAGAGTATAATTTCAGAGTTTTTAACAATGGCGAAGCCCCATACAGAAAAAACGACATTTGTTCATATTAATGATGTTGTGAAACAAATAGTGCAACTTTTACAGACAGAAGCACTTATGATGAATAAAGAACTAAATTTCTTTTCCAGTGAATTCATTCCTGCAATAGAAGGGGATCCGAATTCACTCAAGCAGGTATTCATGAATGTCATTCAAAATGCCCTCGATGCAATAACTGAGCAGGGACGAATTGAAGTAAATATTTCAAAAGACAAAACAGGAGTTATTGTTCAAGTAGTTGATAACGGGTGTGGAATTCCACAGGAAAGACTATCTAAACTTGGGGAGCCTTTCTATTCCACTAAAGAAAAAGGCACAGGTCTTGGATTAATGACAAGCTATCGTATTATAGAAAGCCACAATGGAAAAATCAATATTGAAAGTATGGATGGTGAAGGTACCACAGTAACGATTTGGTTACCTTACTCAATTAATTAAATAAATCATAATGAACGGAGTAATCAATGGCAAAAAAAATTAGTAGTATTAGTATTGTTCTATTGATTATCATGATTGGATTCATCTGGAAGGAAGAATTGCTTTTATTAGTCAAACAGGGAGGAACACTATCTGTTTTTATTAGTATTCTTCTTGTGGTTATTTGTGTGTTCTTTCCAGTCATTCCTTATCCGATTTTAGCTGGGGGGATTGGAGCTGTCTTTGGAGCTCCAATGGGTACAGTCATATCCTTATCAGGAGCTATGGTTGGTACTTTGTTTCTTTTTTACTTGAGCAGATATGGGTTTAGGGATGTCGCACAAAAAAAGCTCGAAAAGTATCAAAAAGTAAAAGAATACGAGGAATTCCTGTTGAGAAATTCCTTTCTAGCGATTTTAACCAGTCGATTAATTCCTATTATTCCTGCACCTGTTATTACAATTATTTGTGGACTTAGTCAGGTCCATTGGCTTCCATTTTTTATTGCGTCAGCCATTGGAAAACTTCCTAACACTCTTATTTTATCTTTTGCAGGAGCTACATTTAGTAGCAATAAGCTTTTTTCATTTGGTTTATATGGTATTTACTTACTTTTTATTTTATTGGTTAACTTTTTATACGTTTATCGTAAATCAGCGAAAAAATCTATTGATTAGATAACTTTTTGGATGGTTAGATCAGTTTGCTTATCAACAATGATGACTTCTTTAAAAAAGCTTTTTAAGATAAGCCATTTTGCAGGGTATGTATAAATAAAATCCTCCATTGCATGTAACGAATAATGAATGAAACAATCAAAACTGTTTTGATGCTTTTTGAGATCATATAAAAGTGCATGTGGTACCGTATAATACTCATTCAATTGGTAAGGATTGAGTTTTGTATTTTGAATATTATGCTCTGCCATGAAATTTCTAATTGATTGTTCCTGGAGGTCAACACTTTCTTCTTTTGATAGTCCATTGATACAAATTCGATTATTAACAAAATAAATTCCCTTCATTCATTTACACCTCTCCGAATACTTTACTTGGTAATGTTATTGACAGTTTGAGAGAGAAGTATACTTATTTCAGGAATACATGAGTTTAATGGATGTATTTGTTTTAAAGAATATCGGGGAGAAGGACTATCAAAAAAAATAATATAACTCTAATCCATTTTAAAAAATGGATTTTTTTTTTATAAGTGTAAAGAAAATAGCTTTTTATTATATAAGAATAATGTAATTCTGAAAAAAATCCTTTGCTTAGTTTGTGGATCGTGAAAATTGTTGATAAATGATGATTTTTAGAGAATGCAATTTAGCATTACATTCATTTCTAGAAAATAAAGTAATTGTGTAGCTTTTTACTAGAAAAGGAGGATAGGTGCAGAGATTTTTCGCTTTAATGCGACAAAGAATTTGAGCCGAGCATAGCCTAAGAATAGTTTCCGGAGGCATAAATGAAAAAAATATTTTTTCTACTACTATCCATGTTTCTATTATTAAGCACCATTCCTGCATTCGCACAGGGAAAGTCACCATCAACTATTAATCTCACTGTTATATTTAAAAATCAAAAAATACCTGTTGAAATCATTGAAAAACTTAAGAAAAAGAATGCAGTCATTGTCTCTGAATTTCCGGAGTTAGGTGCAATACAGGTACACGGCTCTGCAGATTTAATACCTGCTTTGCAGATGGAATCTACTGTTCAATCAGTATCACCTACTATCATCCATACTTTAGAGAAAAGTAAAGTGGTGAAATATGATGAGTCAAAGCACTTAAAGCCATTATTGGAAAAAGGAAAGCCATTGGAAGGCGGAATAGGGCATGATCCTGGCAGTCCTTTCCCAGATGATTTCCCATTATTACACCACATGTTTCAATGGGATATTAAACGGGTAACCCACTTTGGGGATAGCTATCAGACTGGAAAGGGTAACCACAACGTGGTTGTAGGGATTATTGATACAGGTGTAGTCACAGAACACCCGGATTTAAAAAAGAATTTATTAGGTGGGAAAAACTTTGTCCCAGCTGGGGGTATAGATGGACAGGATCTTACTGAAACAGGTAATCCAGTTGATTTTGAAGATCGAAACGGCCATGGGACTCATGTAGCGGGAACTATTGCTGGTAATGGACAAATTCGAGGTGTAGCACCTGAAGTAGGATTTAAATCCTATCGTGTTTTTGGAGCTAAAGGTGGTGCAGCCACTACGACAATCGTAAGTGCTATAATGGCGGCCACAATTGATCACGTAGATGTTATTTCTATGAGCCTTGGGGGCTATGATGCAGCCGGTCAAATATTATGGACTGACCCTGCAACAGGAATAACCTATAAGCTTGGAAATGAAGTGGCTGATATGAAGCTGTATAAGCGGGCAATTAAGTATGCTGTAGATCATGGGGTAACGGTAGTTGCAGCAGCAGGGAATGATCATGTTAATGCTACAAATAAAAAGGAAGTTACCGAGTTTCTTAATAATGAGCTTGGACCACAAGGCTACAAATTTGTAGGTGCAGGCTTTGAAGTACCTGGTTCCTTGCCAGGGGTCATTACCGTTGCCGCTACCGGCCCAGATGATATTAAAGCATCCTATTCCAATTATGGTGCGGGATATGTTGATGTAACAGCACCTGGTGGCGATGGAGAGCGTTATCCTGACTGGTCGTGGTATGAGGACTTAAACTTTAGTTCCTATCTTGATAATGACTATGCCTTTATGGCTGGAACCTCAATGGCTACACCAAAGGTATCTGCTGTAGCAGCACTAATCATTTCCCAACAGGGAAAAATAGGGCCTATCAAAGTGGCACAAAAAATTAAAGATACAAGTGAAGAACTTGGAACTACAGGA
Organism: Neobacillus sp. PS2-9; assembly: GCF_030915525.1. Classification (NCBI taxonomy): domain Bacteria; kingdom Bacillati; phylum Bacillota; class Bacilli; order Caryophanales; family Bacillaceae; genus Neobacillus; species Neobacillus sp. PS2-9. Next base: position 3,157,227 of record NZ_CP133269.1, on the reverse strand, counting down.
AAAGACATTTATTACGGGAATGGTATGGTTCAAGCACCAAGAAAGCCTCAAAAGCTTGATCCAATGGTAGATTGGCAGAAAAACTATGGCGGGCTTGGGCTAGATGGCGCTGAAAAAATAGTACAAACCAAAGATGGCGGTTACTTAATCTATGGTGGTACGGATTCCTATGTAAAAGGACCTGAAACAGAATTGTATCTAATAAAAACTTATGCAGATGGAAGGATAGAATGGAGAAAAACATTGGGGGAATTAGGTGATGATATACCGACTGATCTGAAACCTACAAGTGACGGGGGATTCATCCTTCTTAACTATAACACGAATAGACAGGAAGATGGGACCTATCTAAATATTGTCTTATATAAATTAGCTTCAAACGGGGCAGTTCAATGGAAGAAAGTTTTTGGTGGGAAAAATGAAACTCATTATGGAAAGTCCTTAGCAGTATTAAAGGATGGCTATATTATTGCGGGATCAAGGAATGGGGATGCATATTTATTAAAGACTGATTTAAGTGGAAATCCTGTATATGAGAAGAGCTATGGCGGTAAAGCAAATGACAGTGCATCAGTTGTTAAGAGCACCCCTGATGGAGGACTTATTGTTGGAGGAAGCACTTACTCAAATGGGGAAAATGGTCATAAGTTAGATTATTATGTGTTCAAGGTTAAGATGAATGGAGAGAAAGAATGGGAAAAGATGTATGGTGAAGGTGATTTAATAAATGAAACCATTAATGATATTGAACTTAGTAAAGATGGTGGCTATATATTAATTGGTTCAAAAATGCAGCCAATAAATGAAGGATATATAGTAAACTATATTCCCTCTATTTATTACTCGAAAATTAATTCGAAAGGAAATGCCATTTGGGAAAAGAACTTTGGAGGAAAATTAACCTACGAAGAAGCCTTATCTGTTAAGGCAATTTCAGATGGAAATTACATTTTAGCCGGTTCAATGGAAAATGGGGAGTTAAATAAAGATGCATATGTTCTTAAATTCAATGACAAGGGTGATACCATCTTTGAAAAAACATTTGGTGGAGAATTAAGTGACTTTGCTTCAGACATTCAAGAAACAAAAGATGGATTTATTCTTGCTGGAAATACAAAATCATTTGTAAATGGGTTTAAAGAAAGCTACGGTGTTGGTGGAGACAGAGATGTTTTCATTATAAAATTGAAGAAATAACCTTATTAGGGGCGGCCTGCTAACAGCTTTTCAGAGGCAGCCCTTTATTTTTTATTAATAAACAAAAAAATAGCCATAGCAATATAAACTGAAAACAGTAGTAGTAAGAAAAGCGGAAGCGAGAGTATAGTTTCGGTCATTTTCTCACGTCCTCAGCGTTATTTTAGTTCATGATACAACGGGTGAAAAAAGTATAGTAAGATGGCTATAACCGGGATGGAACACATCATGGCAGCCAACGGCTTTTTATGGTGTATACGCAAAATAATAAACATGATGGTATTAAAAACAGTTGACCATATAGGACTCCAATCATTTTCATAAAGGAATAAGCCTCTTTTGTAAAATAAGAGTTCTATTATTGAAAAATAAGCAATCCAAACCGCAATATAGAGAACCCCTTTTCTCCCTTTTGGAAAGTACTGCAGATAAATCATAATAACCACAGGAATAACGAAAAAAGAAAAGACCAACTCAATGATCGTATGATTCAACCATTCCACAGTTACCGCTTTGTATGCCCAAAGAGTATGGTTGAAAAAAATAAAATTATAAGCCAAGTTACATATGATAAAATACTGAATAGTTGGATAAAACTCTTTCCAACGCTTCCAGTCTACAAAGATTTTAGCAAAAATAATATATACAACGATTACAATAACAAGATACACAGGCAAAATCCTTTTTTAGTATTTATGTTAACCAAAAAAATAAAAATGTATGTATACCAATTTTTATAGGAGAGAGAAAATGTTTAGTGCAATATTTCATGGCTTCATTTTAGCATTTGGACTCATTCTGCCATTAGGAGTTCAAAATGTGTTTGTTTTTAATCAGGGGGCGTTGCAGCAAAGGTGGGTCTACGTTCTCCCCGTTGTGATAACTGCTTCCCTTTGTGATACACTTTTGATTTCCCTAGCTGTCTTTGGGGTTTCAGCCGTTGTCTTAGGGGTAGCATGGATTAAGGTTACGCTCATTCTCACTGGCATTCTGTTTTTATTTTACATGGGATATACCACCTGGAAAAGCCATGCTCATACAGAAGAAACAACGAATCAAAGTTTTTCGCCACGTAAGCAGTTTGTATTTGCGGCTTCAGTTTCACTTTTAAATCCTCATGCTATTATGGATACGATTGGAGTGATTGGGACCAGTTCCTTGTCCTATTCAGGATCGGCAAAGATTGCCTTCGTGTTGTCCTGTATTTTTGTATCGTGGATGTGGTTTTTTGGACTCTCACTTGCAGGAAGAATGGTAGGAAAGCTTGACCAGTCTGGAAGATTTATTCTTGTATTAAATAAACTATCAGCAGTAATTATGTGGGGAACCGCCATTTATCTTATCTTTTCATTAAACTATTAATAATAAAAAAAATTACCCGGCACAAATGCCGGGCATTTCCATCTATATATTAAGGGGGGCGGAGGTTAAAGGTTCTTCCGTGAACCTATTTATATCTTAGTAAATAAATATGAACAAACTATGAAGGAAAGATTAATAGTTTAAGAAAGGTGAAAAGGATGAAGGATTATCATTGCTGTGCCACCTGTAAGCACTTTAAAATAGAAAAGAAGAGCAGTAATATAGCCTATTTCTGCAGCCGCTTAGGTTACCAAACCAAAACCAATTATAAATTTAACTGCTGGGATCCAAAAGAACAAATTAAGAATTTAATGGCGGGCAGAAATAAAAAGTAATAGTATGAAAGGTAATCTATTTAATATGACAGATGTCATTGATTCCATTCATTTAACGTGTTATTTTCTTAAATATCCCATTTCCAACTTGGGAGGATTTGAAGGGAGAGATGAATCGTGGCAACAACACATACGTTTTCCAAACAGGAGGAAATAGCTAACTCGATTACACATGGCATTGGGGCATTACTAAGCATTTCCGCCTTAGTCATTTTAATCGTATTTGCTTCACTATATGGAACTGCCTGGCATATTGTCAGTTTTACGATTTTTGGAGTAACAATGCTCCTCCTATATATGTCTTCAACCCTGCTACATAGCTTGCCTGAGGGAAAAGCAAAGGACGTATTTGAAATATTTGACCATTCCTCCATTTACTTTTTTATCGCCGGAACATATACCCCTTTTTTACTAATAGTAATCAAAGGGGCAATGGGGTGGACACTATTTGGGGTAGTATGGGGACTTGCCATTGCTGGAACAATTTTTAAATGTTTTTTTGTTAAAAAGTATCTGTTTACATCGACCTTGCTTTATGTGGTTATGGGTTGGTTAATTGTTTTTGCATGGAAATCACTTGCTGCTAATTTGTCCCCACAGGGCATGACGTACTTAATAATAGGCGGCGCACTGTATACGCTAGGAGCCATTTTTTATGTTTGGCGAGGATTTAAATATCATCATGCCGTTTGGCATTTATTTGTAATGGCAGGAAGTACAGCACACTTTTTCTGTGTGTTACTCTATGTTTTACCAATAAAATAAAAATAGCATCCAAGAGTAACGGGTTCTGTTACCTATCACAAAACTTAAAAATGTATATGAAAATGGCCATTAATTTGTATGTGAATTTGATGGTCATTTTTTATTGATATAACGCTGAAAATCACAAAAATAGGCTTGAAACTGTAGTCCAATTTGTGTATCAAAATGTTGGATTACAGAGACTTCTGTTACCTTACATTTTAGACTGCAAAATGCTATTTTTTTTATTAAAAAACCACGCTTTTCTTTGGTCTTGGCTCTGTTATTATTCCATTTTTGATTTTTCGTGGAGGTATGAGAATACATAGGCGGAGAATTTCCGGTTAATGTATAAAGAGGAAGAGTAAAAAGCAGATATAAGCGGAGATATTCCGGTTAACTGCTCTAAATAAGACAAAATCCAAAGATTTTGATCATATAACCGGAAAAACTCCCTTTATTTTTAAGGAAATATGGGTATTTCCCAAGATAAACGGAATTTTTGCGTTTATTTTTATAAGAAATCCACATCCAGTTGTAACCGAGCCTTGACCTTAAAATGCTCTATACATTAGGTTTAACGGCACTTTGTAATATTTTTACATAACAAAAAGCCCTGCATTTAGCAGGACAAAATGTATAACAAATAGGAGCACATTTTTAAATGCATTTTTATAAAATGTGACAAGTATCCGAACCCGTTAATCCAAGAGGGTGCTGTTTTTTATAGAAAGTAATTACACATGTTTCATTTTTCTAAAATGCATAGATTCCTTTGAAAACCATAAGCTCATTAAAAAACTGGCGATCCCCGTAATAATTAATACGGTTCCAATTACTTTCATGCTTTCAGCTGATATTTCTTCCCCAAAAATTAATCCTAGTATGATGGAGGATAAAATGGAGCCTAAGTACCTGCAGGTTTGAAACAGTCCTGAAGCTGTACCGACAATTTCTTTAGGACTCTCTTTGACCATTGCCACTTGGAGAACCACATTTCCAATTCCATAGCTTAAGCCCATAATCGATAAAATGATGCCAATCCCCCAGTAAGAAGAGCCAACAAAAAACATGGTAAAGCTTAATCCTCCAACAATCGAGAGAAAGGCACCAATAACAATTGGCTGGTATACTCCTTTTCTGTCAATCCATTTCCCTGTTACAGATGAGATTACAATGCTAATGCCTGACATAAATAGCATTAACAAGCCACTCTTTTCGACACTTAAGCCTAGCACCTCTTGAAAGTAGCTGGGGAGTCCAAAGAATAAACAATAAAAAAAGATATTTAATAGAATGAACTGAATATATACCATAGAAAGCTTAGGGTGTGATTTGAAAATTCGAATGTCGATAAATGGTTCTGTTACATTTAATTCTCTCCAGAAAAAAAGACAAAAGAAAATAACACCTGCGATTCCTGAAAAATATTGAATCTTGGTTTCAAAAGATAACAAAAACCATAAAAAGAACACCATACCTGCGGCAAAGAAAATCATCCCCATAAAATCCATATGAGCAAATAACCTTTTTAAATGTTCCTTATCCTTTTTAACATCCTTAGGAAACATGTACCAGCCTAGCAGAAAACTTATGATAATAAACGGGAAGTTTACCCAAAAAATGGCTGGCCAGCCTCCCCACACAATTAAGAAACCTCCAATTGTTGGACCAAGAGCTACCATCGCTGAAGCAAAAATAGAAAGAACAGCTAGTGCGGATGCTTGTTTTTCTTTAATATTATCTCTAATTAATGCCATACCGGAGGGATAGATGGCGCTACTGCCAATGGATTGAACAAGTCTCATACCGAGCAATAAGAGAAAGGATGTTGATAATGGTGCTCCAATTGCGGAGAGTGCAACGAGCACTAATCCTATTAAAAAGGTCTTTTTCCTTCCAAATAAATCACCTATTTTTCCTGTAACAGGTTGAGCAACAGCACTTGCTAAATAGAAGCTAGATATTAGCCAGGATACAGTTGCAAAGGAAAGCTGAAAATCCTTTTGGATACTATGTAAGGCTAAAGCAATCATGGAAGAGTTAAGGGGATTTAACATCGTTCCAGTTGCAACAGCTGATAAAAATAGCGTACGATTTTTCTTCATGACTTCATCCTTCACTGATTTCAAGTTATACCTTTCCTTAATATACCAAAATAAAGTTAAAATAGTGATAAAATATGATAATAATGAAGAAAAAATGGGAGGCAACTATGGAAAAAGATAAAACGCTGTTAGAGCTAGCTGGCATGAAACTGAAAGAGGATGGATTTCACAGGCCTTATTTTGAGCTAGAAGAAAATGATGGGGTAGTTATGCTAGCAAAGGAAGGAGATTCATTCCTATTAATTGAACAATTTAGAAAACCGGTAGGAACAACTGTACAGCAATTACCGGGTGGTGGTGTGAAAAAGGGGGAGGAGTTGGAGCAGGCAGCAAGACGTGAATTTTTAGAAGAAACGGGTTACCAATGTGGTACCGTCCATTATCTTGGGTTTTTACAACCTGCATCCTGGAGAACAAATGAAATTACCCATGCTTTTTATACAGAGGAAATTGGAACAAAACAGCACCAACAGCTTGAAGAACATGAGAATATTAAGGTGATAAAAGTAAAAATAAGTGAGTGCCTCATTAAAGTGAAAGAAAATAAGATGAACGATTCGGAGTTATGTTATGCATTATTGCAGTCCATTTTAAAAGGATATATTACTGTCCAGTCATCAATTAATAGTAAAAGCTAAGAATAAGGGAAGACTATCTCCAATTATTCACTTTAGCCAGTGTGGGAGATTGTTCCGGATGAAAAATAATAAACAAGTAATGAAGCAATTAGAAAATAAAACATATTTGATAGGGAAAATGGCTCTGGCATCTGCACTATCCTGGGAGATTGCCCAACTTGCTGGCTCGAATCATCCATATTTAGCACCTATTTCGGTCATTCTTTGTATGCAATCCACAGTAAATCAATCCATTCAATTTTCATATCACCGAATGGTTGGAACCATTATGGGAATAGGTATTACCGTCCTCTTATCCCCTTTTTTACAAGTTAATGGGTGGACATTAGGATTATTAATACTATTAGGCTGTTTTATTGCCAAATGGATGAAGAGCGATGAAACAGTGATTCATCAACTTGCTTTAACAGTGTTACTAGTCTTTGTGATGGAACATAAATCACATGACTATCCAATTGACCGATTTCGAGACACGCTGATTGGGGCAATTGTTGCAGTTTTGGTCCATATGCTTGTAAAACCCCCCAATTATACTAAGCAGGCTATAAAAGTAATCCACCATTTTTCAAATCAAATGACAATGAAGATAAACCGAGTTGCAAACTGGATCGAACAAGGACTTGATCAAAAGGAAGGTTATGCGCTGCAATTAGAAGTAAAACAATTACTTCAAGAGTTACATCAAATGAAAAATGTAGTACATGATGCTGAGGAAAGTCTTAAATTCAATCCTTTTGCGAATAAGACGAAAAAGGACCTTCAAGAAAATAAAAAGAAGATGACCATACTAACGCAAGGATACACATATTACTCTAGTGTTATTCGATTATTCTTGGAGTGGGGTGCAGCTGGAACAATTACATCCTCTCACCAACTTGTTTGGGCAGAACAATTACTTGCGTTAAAACCAATCTTTTTTGTCAACGATAGCTTAAAGCTTTCGGGAGAGACAATAAAGGTCAAGATTTCTCCAGATCTTGAACCACAGCAGTATCACATATCGTTATACACCGAGACATTGTCACTATTAAATCAAACAAACGTTATGTTAGAAAGTAAGAATTAATTTGGCGGAAGAATGAAGTACGGCCGCATCATTTCGTAATCCTCATGTTCAAGCATGTGACAATGCCATACATATCGACCAGTGTAAGGGGAAAATGGGATAATTATTCGAGTGATATGGCCAGGTGGACATTTGACGGTGTCCTTCCAGCCTCGTTCTCCTAAGTCAGGGAGCATCGGAGCACCTGTGAACTTAATTTGTTGTGTTCGTTTAAAATGCTTCACGTCAAAAGGCTGGCGGTCAAGGATTTGAAATTGAACTAAATGGATATGAATCGGATGATCATCCCCATTGGTATTAATAAAATTCCATAACTCAATAGACCTAACCTGTGGATTTTCTGTTATCGGAAAGTCCCATTTTTTTTTATCTAGGAGAAAAAGTGATCTACCGTATGAGTCCTTTTCTTCACTCAACTCTAACCATCTAGTTCTTTTTGCCATTGGTACTTGAAGTTTAGTAATGGGACCTAAATAGGCAGGAATTACACTTGTATCAATCCTTGACTGAGATTTAGATACCCGAAACTGCATAACGGTTCCAGTTGTGTTCGGATTCACGGGATCCCCAGAAGGGAAGTGTGTTGGAGCGTCATTTTTCAATAGAATGGACTGGCCTTCCAAATTACTAAAGTCAATGATGATATCCATGCGCTCGGCCGGTGCAATCAGTAATGTTTTTACACCAATTGGTTGTTCTAGAAATCCACTATCTGTTCCAATTTGATAAAACAGTTGATTAGAGTCAAGACTTAGTCGGAAAAAGCGGGCATTGGCTGCGTTTAACAGACGGAACCGATACTTTCTTGGCTCTACTTCTAAATAAGGCCAAGCAGTTCCATTAACAACGATGGTATCTCCAAAGAAAGATGGAATAATAGATGGTTTTATACCAGAGAGATTGTTCTCCGGCTGAAAGGGGTAGGATAATGAGCAATCCTCATGAAAAGAACGGTCTTGAAGAAGTAATGGAATTTCAAATTTTCCAGTTGGTAAATTTAACGAACGTTCATGCTTGTCTCGGATAATATAATACCCAGCGAGCCCCGCGTAGATATTCAGACGAGTTAATCCAATGGCATGATCATGGTACCAGAGGGCCCTGGAACTTTGTTGGTTTCCATATTCATAAATCTCTTTTTCAAAAAAAGGACCCTTCACACGAAAATCTTTGGTAAACCAAGCATCAGGATAGCCATCACTGGCAGGTTCTGTTCTGCCTCCATGAAGGTGGACAACTGTTCGAACATCAGGTTTCTCCTTCTCTGCCCCATGAACTGTATGATCAATCGGAAAAAGGTGATGATTGGGAAGTTTATTTTGCCATTTTACATACACCCTTTCACCCGCTTCAACCTCAAAAGTTGGTCCCGGATACATCCCTTCATAACCCCACACCCTTGTTTTTGGTAAATCACTATGTAGAGACTGCATTGTTTCGATCATATTCACTTCATAATACGTATATTTGTCTGTTTTCCATTTAGGTTTTAATACTGGCGGGATGGTTAAAGGATCTTTGAATTTTGTTAGTTTCATTGAAATGCTCCTTCCAGCTAGTGATTAATAATGATTATGTTGGGAGGTAAGGAAAAATTAATCATTCTAGGAATAGCTTACTGATTAATATAAATAAGGTAGAAATTTAGTGGTGAAGTGGGGGGCTTCCATGGATGATATTTATCCAATATTCGAAGTGATGGAAAAGAAGGGGAGAAAAGCATTAGCTACAATTATTAGTGTTAAAGGTTCAGCCTATAAAAAAGAAGGAGCAACGATGATTTTTTTTGAAGACGGTTCTTATAAAGGAATGTTAAGTGCCGGCTGTTTAGAAACGGATTTAGCCATACGAGCAAAGAAAGTAATGAGGGAACAGGAGGCAGAGATCCTTCAGTATGATTTAAGTGAAGAAAATGATTTTGGATGGGGTCAGGGAGCTGGCTGTAATGGGACCATCGATATTCTACTTGAGCCATTGACTTCACAATTAATCGAGGATTATAGGCATGTAAAAAAGTTATTGAACAGTCATAAGCCAGTGATTGCCTTAAAACGGCTAGATGAACTTGGAGAGTATGTGTTTATTGAGGAGGAGGGTGCGTCATTCGGGAACTGGTCCGGGAAAATACCGGTAATTGAGTTTACCTCAAAAAGTGGCGTTATGACAGAGAAATCTATTTTTCAGCATACGTATCAGCCTAAGCCACGTTTAATTGTGTTTGGAGCAGGACCTGATGCTATTCCACTTGTCACACTGGCAGTGGAAACAGGTTTTTCTGTGTTTGTCTGTGACTGGCGAAGCGATCTTTGTCAGAAGAATAACTTTCCAACTGCAGAACATGTTATGGTTGGTTTTCCCAGTGAATTAGTAAGTCAGTTATCTTTTTCTTCTTATGATTTTGTGGTTATTATGTCTCATCATTTTCAAAGGGATCAGGAATTTCTCCTTCATTTACTTCATGGAAATGTTAGATATTTAGGAGTTTTAGGACCAAGAGAAAGAACAAAGAGGTTGCTTAACGGTGAAGAGATCCCTACATGGATTTATTCGCCGATTGGAGCACCCATTAAAGCAGTAGGGCCTGAAGAAATAGCAGTAAGCATTCTTGCAGAAATGATTGAGGTTTGGAGAAAACCAAGACATGAACGAGTGGAACTGTTATGGACCATACCCGATTAGTAGGGATTTATCTTGCAGCTGGTAGGAGCAGTAGAATGGGCTGTTCTAAACTGAATTTACCACTTGGAAATAGGTTTGTAGGGAGCATGGCGTTTCAGGCGGCCTTGGATTCCAAGCTAGAGGCTGTCATCACTGTCACGCGAAAGGAAGATTCGCTTCATTGGTTAGCTCCTTTTTCGGAAATGTTGGGTTGGAGGTTAGTAGATTGTGATCAGGCAGACCGAGGGTTAAGTGCTTCATTGAAAGCGGGAGTGAGTGCGGCTTCACAGTTGGGGGCTTCCGGGGTGGTGGTGCTTTTAGCAGACCAGCCTAATGTCACTTATTGGATGATTAATCGGTTAATAGAGGAATTCTTGGTTGCCCCAGACTATTCCTATATTGCGTACACTCACAATGGGGTTTCGAAACCACCCATTCTTATTACTAAGCGCATTTTTTCACTTATTGAAGATTTAGAAGGTGATCAAGGAGCACGGGAAATCATTCGAGGAAGGGAGAGTGAAACTGGGAAACAAATATTACTAGAAAGTAACGAGTGCTTTTTTGATGTGGATACCATGGAAGATTATCAGTTTGTAAAGAAAATGTGGCAAAACATAAGGTGAGGGGAGGGGTGACGTTGGAGATTCTTGGAAAGAGCGTGATTCGTAAAGAGGCGAGGGATAAGGTAACAGGTCGGGCAAAATATACGAATGACTATCAACCATTTCCAATGCTTTCAGTAAAAATGGTCATTAGTCCATATGGTCATGCAAAAATTGTAAGCATAGATACAACCGATGCAAGGAAGGTACCCGGTGTCAGAGCAATCCTTGCCGGCCAACAGTTCCCGCTAACAGGAGAAGCCATTCGCGACCGGCCACCAATTGCTGTTGACAAGGTGCGTTATCACGGTGAACCAGTTGCACTCGTTGTGGCTGAAACACCGGCACAAGCCAAGAAAGCAGCAGATCTAATTAACGTCCAATATGACCTACTGCCAGTTGTCAATTCACCAACACAAGCAATCCAAAAGGACGCCCCACTAGTACATGAACGTTTAGGGGAATATAAAAAAGAGAAAGATGTCTACCCGGTGCCTGACACCAATATTGCCACACATATTAAAATTCGGAAAGGCAATATGGAAAGGGGGTGGAATGAAAGTGAAATAGTGGTGGAAGCGAGTTTCTCCTTCTCTCCTTCTGATCACGCCGCGATGGAGACTAGGTGTGCAACAGCAGAGATTCTCCCAGATGGTAATATAACCATAACTACCTCTTCTCAGGCACCATTCATGGTAAAAAGGCTTATTTCCGACTATTTCGGTGAGGAAATTGGGAAGATAATAGTCCATACCCCGCTTGTTGGAGGAGCATATGGTGGGAAGGCTTCCGTCCAACTCGAGGTGCTGGCCTACTTGGCATCTAAGGCAGTTGGCGGAAAAGCCGTGAAAATACTTAATACAAGAGAAGAAGATATACTCACCTCTCCGTGCCATATCGGTTTAGATGCAACGGTTAAATTGGGGGCCGATCGAACAGGAAAAATCAGGGCTGCTAAAATTCGATATTTATGGGACGGAGGAGCGTATTCCGATAAGGCAACCGATTTAACGAGGGCAGGAGCGGCCGATTGTACTGGACCGTATCATATGGAGAATGTTTGGTGCGATTCCTATTGCATGTATACCAATCATCCCTATGCAGCACCATTTAGGGGCTTTAGTCATTCTGAGCTTTCTTTTGCCATCGAAAGAACACTGGATTTGCTTGCACAGAAATTAAATATTGATCCCCTTGAATTAAGAAGGATGAACGCGATTTTGCCTGGACATACCACACCAACAAGAGTCAGATTGAATAAGAGTAATGTAGGAAATCTGCCTAAATGTATTGATAGAGTAAGAGAGTTAATCAACTGGGATGAAGGGCCAATTAAAGAGGTGAATGAAAGATTTATTCGTGTCAAGGGAGTCAGTTGTAGCTGGAAAACCTCAACAATTGATCCCAATGCACCTTCAGGAGTTATTCTCACGTTTAATCCGGATGGTAGTATCAATTTAATGTCCGGAGTGATTGAAATTGGTACAGGAACAAAAACCGTTCTCGCTCAAATTCTTGCTGAGCGTCTGAAAATGGATGTGAACAAGATTCATGTACGAATGGAAGTGGATACCCAGACAACGCCTGAACACTGGAAAACGGTCGCAAGTAGGGGAACGTTCATGGCCGGTAGAGCCCTTTTAGAAGCAGCTGATGATGTTATAAGGCAGCTAAAAGATATCGCTTCTACCGTTTTAAGGGCCCCGAAGGAAGACTTAGAAGTAGGGAACAGTCGTGTATATTTGCGTGACGACCCAGCTATTGGTCTTGATTTTAAGGATATAGGATATGGCTATGAATATCCTAATGGAAATTCTATTGGGGGGCAAATTATCGGCAAGGGGAACTTTATTTTAAGACATCTTACACATCTAGACCGCGAAACAGGTGCAGGAAAACCAGGTCCAGAGTGGACGGTTGCAGCGTACGGTGTGGAGGTGGAGTTTGATAGGAGAGATTACACGTATCGATTACTAAAAGCCGCAACAGTGGTTGATATTGGGAAGGTATTAAATGAAAAAGCAGCACTCGGACAGGTCATGGGAGCGATGAGTATGGGTCTCGCCTTTGCGGGTCGAGAAACTTTTTACTTTGATGACCTGGGCAGAGTATTGAATCCACAGCTAAGGACGTATCGACCATTAAGGTATGGTGAAAATCCAGAGTATTTGGTGGGATTTATTGAAACGCCTCAGCTAGACGGACCCTACGGAGCCAGGGGTGTAGGAGAACATGGACTCATGGGGATGCCGGGAGCGCTTGGGAATGCTTTATCAACAGCAGCTGGTGTATCCCTACATCATCTACCGTTACTACCAGAATTAATATGGAAAGCAAAGGAGGCGGCTAAGTAATGCTTCCTTTTGATTTCGAATTTTATCAACCAGAAACATTAGAAGAAGCTGTCCATCTCTACCAAACCTTAGATCAGCAGGGTAAACAGCCAATGTTTTTCTCTGGAGGAACAGAATTGATTACCCTCGGTCGCATTGATATGGCGTATACAGAAGCTGTTATTAATATAAAGGGTATTTCCGAATGTAATGTCATGCAGGTAAGTAGAGATCATTTGTTGCTTGGAAGCACGCTATCTTTAACAAAAATAGAAGAAGCTAATCTTTTTCCACTGCTGACAAAAACAGCTAGTGAGGTAGCTGACCATACAGCGAGAGGAAAAATTACGTTAGGCGGTAATATTTGTGCAAGAATTTTTTATAGAGAAGCGGTTCTTCCATTCTTACTGGCAGACAGTCAATTATTCATCACAGGACCCGAAGGAAAAAAAGTAGTGCCAATAAATGATATGTTTCAGGGTCAGTTAAAATTAAAGAGTGGTGAATTATTAGTACAATTAGTAACAGAAAATCGTTTTGTGAGAGCACCCTATTTTAGTATGAAACGACGCCAGCAATGGGAAACTGGCTATCCCTTAATCACAGTGGCAGCTTTAAAAATTGCTGAAGAGATACGGGTAGCAGTAAGTGGGTTATGTCCGTTCCCTTTTCGGTCATCGGAAATGGAGGAAACTCTGAATAACAGAAGCTATTCAGTAGAGGAAAAAGTGGAACGGGCGTTATCCTCACTGCCCAATCCAATTTTGGATGATATTGAGGGTTCTGCAGATTATCGTTTATTTGTATTACGACATTTATTGTTGGATATGATGGCCACCTTAGAAAGAGGAAATACTTGAAAGCGGTAATAAGGGAGATGGTAGATTGAAATCAAACACAATTACCTTACAGGTTAATGGTGAAAGCCGAGTAACCACTGTGCGCTATGCTGATACTCTGTTATATACATTAAGGGGGAAATTGGGTCTTACTGGAGCTAAGCCAGGCTGTTTAAATGGGGACTGTGGGGCCTGTACGGTTACTATTGACGGTTGGCCAATGAAATCCTGTTTAATGCTAGCTGTGGAGGCTGTTGGGAAAAAGGTGACAACTATAGAAGGGCTTCAGGGGACACCCATTCAACAAGCTTTTATAGACAACTTTGCTTTTCAATGCGGATATTGCACTCCAGGGTTCATCATGAACTGTCATGCATTAATTGAAAATCATCCGAATGCGAATGACTCAACCATTAAAGAGTGGTTGGAGTCGAATATTTGCCGATGCACGAGCTATTTAGAAATTGAGAAGGCGGTAAAATCAGTACTATCCAAAAAATAAGGTGCCATATTAGGCACCCTATGATTGAACGACTATTTATTCCTCAGTTGAAAATACGTATCAAGAACCTTGCGGCCAATTTTTAAATTAGCTCTATTATCAACCTTTCCTTGATAGGCCCAAGGAACAATCACGGCCATCGCGACCTCAGGATTCGTGCTTGGGGCATAACTTACCAGGCTTAGATTCATGACCGGGGGCGGCTCTTTCCCAAATTGGCTTCTTAATGGTCCGTCATAAAAGGCTTCTGCCGTTCCTGTTTTCCCTGCTGGAGAGTACTTAACATCGCTAAAAAACTTAGTTGCTGTTCCACCAGGCTCCTGCATCACTTTCTTAAATCCTGTTTGTACACGGGTCATCCATAGTTTTTTAACATCTATGGTATTGAGCACAGTTGGTGTCATTTCCTGTGCGACAGGCCCGAGTTCTTCGCCATCCTCTGCAGAATGTCTAATTTGCTTCACTACATGTGGCTGCATTCGGTTGCCCCCATTGGCAATGGTTGCAACGTATTGAGCAAGTTGCATCGTTGAGTAGGTATCATATTGACCAATAACAAGGTCTAGTAAATAACCAGGTAGCTTACTCTGTCCTTTAAATCCTGTCTGCTCATTTGGTAAATCGATACCCGTTCTTGTGCCCAAACCAAATGAGGAGAAAGAATTTCTAATCGTTTCAAATGCTTTCGGATTAGAAAAATTTAATGGTTTTTCATACTCATAATGTCCTTGTCCGATACGGATTGCCGTATGAAACATATAAACGTTAGATGATTTTTTCAAGGCGTCTATTTCATTTACTCTTCCCAAATACGCATATGACTTCTTTATTGGGGTGTCTTTGATTTTTAAACCCGTATCATCAAATACCGTTCCAGGAGAAATTGCTCCAGTTTTAAATCCAGTTAGAATAGTTGCGCCTTTAACAGCGGAACCAACATTATATGTAGTAGTGAAAGTGCCTAGTGCATCATCCATCATTTCCACTATTCCGGTGTCAGGATCTTTTACAATCTTTTTTCCAGACATCGCTAATACTTCACCAGTATGTGGGTCCATTAAAACCACGTAAGCCCGATCTGTTAGTACAGTCCCGGGTGATCTCTTTGCTGCCCAAAGCTCATCTTCAATTATTTTATCTACTGCCATTTGCAGTTCCATATCGATTGTAAGGACAAGGTCGTTTCCTTTTTTTCCGTCAGTCACAGGTTGTGTCTCGATGACGCTTCCTGTCTTATCGGTAATGTTTTTTACTTTGGATTTATAACCGTGTAGAACATCTTCATATTGCATTTCAAGCTGGCTCTTGCCGACGCGGTCGTTACGACTGTATCCTCTTGCCAAAAAATAATCTAATTGTTCTGCAGGCAACCCCTCATCAGATTTTGTTACTTTTCCTAATACTGATCGCAAGGTATCTTTAAATGCGTAAGCACGGTCCCAATCTGTCGTTGTTTCTACCCCCGGAAGAGATTGAAGATTTTCACTTACAACGGCAAATTCCTTATCGGTCACGTTTTCATTTTTTACAATCTGTGGTGTGAATTTATAACCGCTAATAAATTCTCGGTAGATGGCCATGACCTCGAGATCATTCGCAGTTAAAGTTTGTAATTCAGCATCGGTCACTCGATCTACTTTTAATTTGTAGAGTTCTTTATCTGTCATTTTTTTGTTAGCTAATAAGGCTTTTTCTTCTTGTGTAATTTTCTTATCTGCAAGCTTCGGATGTTTCATGATCCAGAAATCTTTTTTTTCCCTTAGAGTGACCTTATCGGTATTTTTGTCAATCAACTGTGCTAGTTTTTTGGCAGTCCCAAGCATTTCCTTCTGGGTAAACCCCTCATTTGTGAAGGTAATGGCACTTTTAGGGATATTGTCAACAACCACTTTAAAATCTCTATCAAACATCTTCCCTCTGGGGACAGGATTACTAACTGTAATATCTTCTTTTCTCTCTAGGTCTCGTTTAAAGTTTTCACCATAAACAATTTGAACAAAGCCTAGGCGTAATATAAGTATTGAAAATAATAAAAAGACACTAAAAAAAAGGATATTTAATCGAAAGGGGAAATGGGACTTTTTCTTATTGGGTTTCTCCAAAATGTAACACATCCTTTTACACTCTAGCTTGTGGTCAGTATTTATTATGCCTTATCCATTAAGAAGGAACAACAAGAATTGGAAAATAAATGCTAAAAATAACAAATACTATAAAAAATACCCTTTATTAACATATCGGTGAGAATCATAATTTTACCATTAATAGGTAGGCTGTGTTAAAGAACAGTGTTGATTTTTTTACCCTGTTGATTGGAGTGGAAGGCACGAAGACTCCTGTGGGAGTACGGGTCAGGGGAGACCCCGCAGGCGCAAGCGCCGAGGAGGCTCGCCGAAACGCCCACGGAAAGCGAAGTGCCTGGAGCGGAAATCAACAGACAAGTTTAAAAGAGCCAATAGGTAAAAAATATGCCTGATTTGGTCGAGGATCTTAAATTTATTGTCAATGAAACTGTTTTTTAATTTTTTCCCTAATTTGAATTTTTAATTTATAATTAAGTTTGATGTTGTTGCAACATCAGCAAACTTTATAGACATAGAAAAGAGCGATGAGGAGGTCTACATAATGGAACAAAAAGTAATGGATCCAACAGTAAAAAAAGCGTTGGAGCAGTTCAAGGCGTTAGATGAAAAGATTACTCATTTTTCAAGTATTATAGGATTGGCAGATTGGGATCAAAAGGTGATGGCTCCGAAAAAAGGGAGAAATGTGTTTGCTAAAGCAGCAGGAACCCTTAGAACGGAAGTATTTAAGCTTTCGGTCTCACAAGAAATGGGTGACCTGTTAGAGACATTATCGTCTACTGAAAAAACTGAGGGATTAGACGAAATGACAAAAGCGAAAGTACGAGAATACAAAGAGTATTATCAAAAATCTAAAAGTATACCAGCTGACCTTTTTCAGGAATATAGCATACTTACAGCCCAAGCAAATGATGCCTGGGAAGAGGCTCGGGAAAACAATGATTTTGCCCGTTACCTTCCTTCCCTAGAGAAAATAGTAGAATATAAGCGTAAATTTGCTGAAATTTATGGCTATGAGGAGCATCCATACGATGCATTGTTGGATGAGTTTGAGCCAGGATTAACTGTGAAAAAACTAGATCCATTATTTGCGAAGTTAAGAGAATCTAGTGTAAAGCTATTAGAACGCATTAAGAATAATGGAAAACCAACCAAAGTAGAAATTTTCGATCAATCATTCGAAATTGAAAAACAAAAAGAATTTAATCGGTATATTTTACCTATAATTGGTTTTGATATGAACGCAGGAAGACTGGACGAAACGGTTCATCCATTTGCACAAACCGTTAATACCGGGGATGTACGTTTAACCACCCGTTATTTAGAAAAGAACGTCCGATCCGCTTTATTTGGGACGATTCACGAGGCGGGGCATGGAATTTATGAACAACATGTTAATCCTGCTTTCGAAGAGTCGGTCCTTCAAAGCGGCGCATCCTTTGGTATTCATGAATCACAATCTCGATTCTTAGAAAATATGGTTGGACGCAGTAAGGAATTCTGGAAGTATTTTTATCCAAAGCTTCAGGAGTATTTTCCAAACCAATTGGAAAATGTTTCGGTTGAAGAATTCTATTGTGCAGTTAATACAGTGCAGCCATCATTTATCCGTGTGGAAGCAGATGAACTAACTTATAATCTTCACATCATGCTTCGTTATGAAATCGAAAAAGCCTTAATTGGCGGTGAGATTGAAGTGAAAGACCTTCCGGCCATTTGGAACCAAAAAATGCAGGATTACCTTGGTGTTACACCTAATACGGATACAGAGGGCGTTCTTCAAGATGTCCATTGGTCCTTTGGTGGAATTGGTTACTTCCCGTCCTATTCATTAGGTAATCTCTATGCTGCCCAAATCCTTCGTACCATTCAAAACGAAGTACCGGAGTTCAATAACTATATTGAAAACGGACGGTTTGATTTAATTCAGGAATGGTTAAAGGAAAAGATTCATCAGTACGGCAAGCTTTATACGCCAAATGAGTTAATTGTAAGAGTAACAGGTGAAGAATTAAACGCAGATTATCTTGTGGAGTATTTAGAGAAGAAATATACGGAAGTATACGAACTATAAAGGATGAAATGTTGATGCAGGAAACTTTAAGCTTTAAAAAGAAAATCACTACAAAAGACGAACTTCGAAATCTGATGGGGACTCCTAGTGAAAGAGCACAAAAAAAGGTGATTAACCATTTAGATATTCATTGTAAAAATTTTATTAGCTTGTCGCCATTTTTGGTTATGTCCACTGCTAATAAAAGTGGCCATTGTGATGTTTCACCGCGAGGTGACCAGCCTGGTTTTGTATTGGTGTTAAATGATAATCAACTTATCATACCTGAAAGACCAGGAAACAAACGAGTAGATTCCATGAATAATATTCTTGAAAACCCTTTTGTCGGACTGCAATTTTTGATCCCAGGTCTTGGAGAAACACTTCGTGTAAATGGGAAAGCTTGTATAGTAACAGATGAGGATTTATTAGAGAAAATGGCGGTTAATGGGAAGGCTCCTTTAGTGGGAATTGGGGTTGAGGTTGAGGAGTGCTTTATTCACTGCGCTAAAGCCTTAATCCGTTCTGGCCTTTGGAAGCCTGAGAGTTGGTTGGATAAGAAATCTTTACCAAGAGCTGCAAAAATTTTAGCTGATCACACCAATATCAAGGATGTAACCGTGGAGGAAATGGAAGCAAGCCTTCATGAGGGGTATGAGCAAAGATTGTATTAATCTTTCTATAGACCATTGACATTTTATTGGAAGTTTGATATATTATTAGTAATAAAATATTTCCTTTTTAAAGGGGAGTAGCTGCTACAATAAAGTCGTCATTTCGAGAAACATGTTTCTCCGGCTTTATTGGCAACATGGACGTTGTTAGCAAGACCTTTACTTTACGGTAAAGGTCTTTTTATGTTTTTTAAGGCCTTTACTGGTAAGCGGTAAAGGCCTTTTTATTTGGCGTTAGGGAGTATTATAGAAAAAATATACCTTTTAGAGGAGGAATTTTCATGGATGTATCTCTATTATTCGAGTATGGCTGGGTATTGCTTATTCTCATTGCGCTTGAAGGTCTTTTAGCAGCAGACAATGCGCTAGTGCTAGCAATTATGGTTAAGCACCTTCCTGAAGAAGAGCGGAAAAAAGCTTTATTTTATGGTTTAGCTGGCGCCTTTGTATTCCGCTTTGCCTCATTATTTGTCATTTCATACCTTGTAGATGTTTGGCAGGTTCAAGCGATTGGAGCACTTTATTTATTATTTATGGCAGGTAATCATGTTTTCCGAAAGGTAATTAAGGGAAAAGCAAATTATATGAAGGAGAAGAATGAGAGTAAAAAAGCGGGTGGTTTCTGGAGTACGGTGTTTAAGGTGGAATTAGCTGATATCGCCTTTGCTGTAGACTCCATCCTTGCAGCTGTAGCAATGGCTGTTGTTCTTCCGGATACTCCGTTACCTAATATTGGTGGATTAGATGGTGGTAAGTTCTTAGTTATTTTTGCAGGTGGTATTATTGGCCTGATCATTATGCGTTTTGCAGCCAATCTCTTTGTGAAGCTTCTTGAAAAAAAGCCGGGGTTAGAAATCGCTGCCTTTACAATCGTGGGCTGGGTGGGGGTGAAATTAGCTGTCTACACACTTTCGCACCCTTCGTTAGCTATATTAAATGAGGAATTTGCTCATTCGACTGAATGGAAAGTAACATTTTATGTTGTATTAGTCGGGATTGCTGTGGCAGGGTTTCTGTTTTCTAAA
Organism: Neobacillus sp. PS2-9; assembly: GCF_030915525.1. Lineage (NCBI taxonomy): Bacteria > Bacillati > Bacillota > Bacilli > Caryophanales > Bacillaceae > Neobacillus > Neobacillus sp. PS2-9. Next base: position 3,137,004 of record NZ_CP133269.1, on the reverse strand, counting down.
GATAAAGCTGAAGAGCCCGTGCATAAAGCCAAGGCGTTATAATGAAGACTCGCCAATTGGCGAGTTTTCATTTTACTATGATTATTTGACATACTAATCCTGAGGGAAGAGATATTAATGGAAAGTCTTTAAAATAGAATATCTATATGCTAAATTTCGTTGACGGATGAGGGATACGGTCGCATAGCCAGGTTCTATGAGCCCGAAATGGTTGAAGGAGAAGGGATACGGTCGCATAGAGAGGTTCTATGAGCCCGAAATGGTTGAAGGAGAAGGGATACGGTCGCATAGAGAGGTTCTATGAGCCCGAAATGGTTGAAGGAGAAGGGATACGGTCGCATAGAGAGGTTCTATGAGCCCGAAATGGTTGAAGGAGAAGGGATACGGTCGCATAGACAGGCTCTATGAACCCGAAATGGTTGATGAAGAAGGGAAACGATCGCATAGAGAGGTTCTATGAGCCCGAAATGGTTGAAGGAGAAGGGATACGGTCGCATAGAGAGGTTCTATGAGCCCGAAATGGTTGAAGGAGAAGGGATACGGTCGCATAGAGAGGTTCTATGAGCCCGAAATGGTTGAAGGAGAAGGGAAACGGTCGCATAGAGAGGTTCTATGAGCCCGAAATGGTTGAAGGAGAAGGGAAACGGTCGCATAGCCAGGCTCTATGAACCCGAAATACCTGAAGGAGAAGGGAAACGGTCGCATAGCCAGGTTCTATGAGCCCGAAATACCTGAAGGAGAAGGGAAACGGTCGCATAGACATGCTCTATGAACCCGAAATACCTAATGGAGAAGGGGTACGGTCGCATAGACAGGTTTTATGAACCCGAAATGGTTGATAGAGAAAGGAAACGGTCACGTAGACATGTCCTCCGTCAATTTCCATCTAGTCTGATGTTATTTGTAGTTCTACAATGGGATAAAAATAGAAAGGAATATCATAATGAGTTTAAAAATAAGACTTGTCATCGCATTTTTTATAAGCGCTATTTCCATATTGGGCTTTAGTTTGATATCATTGTTTATTAGTGACCAAAAGATCAATCAATTCGATCATCAAGTTATCGATTATATTCAAGGCTTGGAATCGATTGGATTAACACGCACGATGAAGTTTTTTACCACGATTGGATCGGCTCCTGTTGTCATAGGACTGAGCATGTTACTTTTATTATTCCTTTACAAAGTATTGCATCATCGTTTAGAACTAATCTTATTTGTGGCAGCTATCATGGGTTCAGCGATATTAAATGAACTCTTGAAACAATTTTTTAAAAGAACACGACCAGAATTACACCGCTTAATCGAAGTTGGGGGATACAGCTTTCCTAGCGGACATGCAATGAATGCTTTTACAGTATATGGAGTCGTATCCTTTCTGTTGTGGCGACATATACCCAACAGATGGGGAAGGGTGCTGTTGATTTTTGTGAGCGTGGGAATGATCCTATCCATTGGGATTAGCCGAATCTATTTGGGAGTCCATTATCCAAGTGATATTATTGGCGGGTATTTTGCCAGCGGCTTTTGGTTAACAACTGCGATTTTGTTTTTCCAATTTTATATGGAAAAGAAGTATAATAAGAAACATAAGCGAGAAAAAGAAGTGGCTTAAATTTTATAATTTTTTTTGGAGTGATACATATTATTAGAAACAGTATTCCTAATCTATTTACCCTTGCAAATTTATTCTTTGGCTTTTTGTCGGTAATGTATTCGGCACAAGGAGACTACAAAAATGCAGCCATATTAATTTTGATTGGCATGATGCTCGATAGCATGGATGGACGAATTGCACGGATGCTTCGTGTAGAAAGTGATTTAGGTAAAGAGCTCGACTCATTGGCTGATATCGTAACCTTCGGGGTTGCACCTGCGATGATGGCCTATTATTCATATTTCAGTGACTTTGGAGTAGCTGGAATGGCCATTGCCGGTCTATTCCCATTGTTCGGTGCCTATCGACTTGCACGTTTTAATATTAACGCTGTAAAATCCTCACTTAAGTATTTTACGGGTGTTCCGATTACGGCAGCAGGGGGATTATTAACACTTTTAACTTTGTTTCATGGAAAAATGCCTGCAATTATTCTTCCGATTGCTTTTTTCGTTCTTTGCTATTTAATGGTGAGTACGATAAAAATTCCTAGTTTAAAGGATATTCCGCTACCAAAATACGGAATTATTATTACTCTTTTTCTCGGTTATGCTATTTACCTTGTATTTAAAAAAGAACAGCATCGCTTTCCATACTTCATCTATGTAGCCATTCCTCTATATGTTGCCTTTATCGGGTATCAATTGGTACGTACCAAAAGAAAAAATAATACAAAATAAAAAGGGTGTCAGGTATCATGTGAAAAAAATACACATGGTGCCTGACACCTTTTTATTATTATAGGAAAGCATAAAATTCCGCTTTGAGAATTGTCCAGCTCCAGCGCCTAACCCCTCGGGTCAAATAACCTTCTGCAAGTAAAGTCAAAGAGCGACTTTTCTTGCAGAAGAACATTTGCCTGTCGGGGCTGACCAAGGCGCTTCCGCTTTTCGTTTTTACATTCCAAATGACATAACCCAGATAGAACCTCCAACTGTTACGACTGCAATGAAAAAGGCATAACCGATGTTAACCAAATTGGACTTGCCGTCTTCACCTTCGTTCATATGCATGAACATGAACAGTTGTAGTCCGGCTTGGATTACAGCAAGTGAACCAATAATCCAAAGGATTGTTTTAAATGGTAATGATGTTTTAAGTGCTACACCAAGTGCTGCAAAGGTGAGCACAAGTGATAAAATAAATCCTAAAACATGTGTAAAGGGAAAACCTTTTGTATTTTTAGCCATTTAACCCACCATCCTTGCTAAATACACAAATGTAAAGATAAAGATCCAAACAACATCTAAGAAGTGCCAGTATAAGCCGATAATAAAGGTCTTTCTTGCTGTAACTGGTGTTAAGCCTCTACGTAAGATTTGGAGGATAACCATAGAAGCCCAGCCAATACCCATGGATACATGGAGACCGTGCGTGCCTAACAAGACAAAGAAGCTTGAAAGGAAAGCACTAGTCTGCATGGTTGCACCTTCATGGACATAGTGAATAAATTCAGTGATTTCCATGAAAACAAACCCAGCACCCAGCAAGATCGTAATAATAAACCATAATAACATTCCATTACGGTTATGACGGCGCATTTCGTAAATCGCTAGTCCCATGGTAAAACTACTAGTTAACAATAGGATAGTTTCCACCATGACATCTTTTATCTCAAAGAGGTCCTTTGGAGTTGGACCCCCTGCATATCTAGTATTTAATACGGAAAATACTGCAAAGAGTGTTCCAAAGAGGACAATTTCCGCCCCAAGGAAAATCCAAAAACCTAGGATATTCATTCTGTTTTGCTCTGTTTGATATTCGAGAGGCAATGCTGTATTCACATTAGCTGACATGGTTGTTCACCCCTTTATCGATGTTCCGCCATGCTTTTTCAGTTGCTTTAATTTCATCGACTGGAACATGGAAACCATCATTATAATCAAAGGATCGTATGATTAATCCTGCTAAAATCCCTACTGTTGCGACAAGAGCAGCAATCTTCCATTCAAAAACTAAGAAGAAACCTGTAATGCCAAAAACAACGCCCATATAGAATGGCAAGCCTGAATTACTTGGCATGTGAATTTCTTTTATTTCATCATCCTTAAGTGATAAACCTTCATTGTTTTTCTTCATATACCAGAAAGCATCAAGTGATTTTACTTCTGGAAGCTTTGCAAAGTTATAGAATGGAGCAGGTGAGGCAGTCGCCCATTCAAGTGTTCTTGCATCCCAAGGATCGTTCGAGATATTGCGGTCTGCATAACGAGCACTCCAGTAAATGTTATAACAGAGGAAACCAAAGCCTATTGCTAGAATAACCGCACCGATGGCAGATAATAGGAATAAAGGAGCATATCCAGATTCAACAGAATAGGTATATGAACGTCGAACCGCTCCGTTTAAACCTAGGAAAAACATTGGCATAAACGTTAGGTTGAATCCAATGACGAAAAACCAGAAGTGTAATTTTCCAAGTTTCTCATTTAACATATGGCCAAACATTTTTGGCCACCAGTAGTAAAGACCAGCAAATACAGCAAACACAACACCAGGTATTAATACATAGTGGAAGTGAGCTACTAGGAACAACGTATTGTGATATTGATAATCCGCAGCACCCATTGCAAGCATAACTCCAGTTACTCCACCAATTACGAAGCAAGGAATGAAGGCCAGTGCCCAAAGCATCGGTGTTGTAAATTGGATTCGACCTTTGCGCATCGTGAATAACCAGTTAAACATTTTAACACCAGTTGGAATGGCAATCATCATAGTCGTAATCGAGAAGACTGAGTTAACTGCTGGTCCAGCGCCCATTGTGAAGAAGTGGTGAACCCATACTAGCATACTTAAGAAAGCAATACCTACAACGGAAAAGACCATTGATTTATACCCAAATAACATTTTTCGAGAGAAAGTAGAGATGACCTCTGAGAACATACCGAAGGCTGGAAGCACAACAATATACACCTCAGGATGACCCCATAGCCAGAACAAGTTGGCCCACATCATGTCCATCCCACCGCCGCTTAGCGTGAAGAAATGGGTGCCGAAAATACGGTCAAATGTCATTAGACCAAGCGCAACAGTAAAGATTGGGAAGGATGCTACGATAATGATTGATGCAACAAATGATGTCCAAGTGAACATCGGCATTCTCATTAGTTTCATCCCTTTTGTTCTCATTTTTAAGATCGTCACGATAAAGTTAATACCTGTCATCAATGTTCCAATACCGGCAATCTGTAAGGCAACTGCATAATAGTTGTTACCGATACCTGGGGTAAATTCTTTCCCGGCAAGTGGGAAGTAGGCTGTCCATCCAGCATCTGGTGAACCACCAATAACAAACGAGATGTTAAATAGCATCGCACCGCTAAAGAATAACCAGAAGCTAAGAGCATTTAATTGCGGAAATGCTACGTCCCGTGCACCAATCTGAAGCGGAATTACGACGTTCATTAAGCCAATTAAAAGTGGCATTGCCGCAAATAAAATCATGATTACACCATGAGTGGTGAAAATTTCGTTATAATGCTGTGCGTCTAAAAATTGCATTTCAGGTCGTGAGGTTTGGGCTTTCATTAATAGTCCATCTACACCACCACGGAAAAACATTAAAACACCTGAAAGGATGTACATGATACCAATTCGTTTATGATCAACCGTAGTGATCCATTCACGCCAAAGCCATTTCCATTTTTTTAAATAGGTAACACCAGCTACAATACCTACCATTGTTAGTGCAATAGCAATCTGTGAACCTAGTATTAACGGGTTTCCGACGATAAAAAAGTCATGCCAATTAATGCCCATCGTGTTCACCTCCATTTGAATTTCCATCCATATCTTTCGTTGACTCACTGTCAGTTTCTTTTTCTTTAAAAATCTTACCTTTCACGCCATGGACTTCATACAATTCAGGGTTTGTATAAGTCTTAGAATTCATTTTAGCGTGATCAACCCATGCTAAATGTGTACCGATATATGTTTCCCGGCCTAAATGTGTTGGCTTGAGGAGTTCAAAGTATTTATTCTCTGTTAATTTCGGAGCCTTTTCTTTAACTTCTTTTACCCACTTTTCAAAGTCTTTGGGTGATTTTGCTTCAACAGTAAACTCCATACCAGCGTATCCTTGTCCGTTAAAGTTGGTATTTCTACCTAAAAATTCTCCTGGCTTATCAGCAGTAAGGTACAATTGAGTTTCCATCTTATTCATTGTGTATTTTTGACCGCCTAATTCAGGCACCCAGAAAGATTGCATGGTACCAGCTGAAGTTAATTTAAATTCAACAGGTGTGCCTGCAGGGATGTTTACGTAATTGACTGTTTCAATGCCTTGATCAGGATAACTGAAAATCCATTTCCAATCGGCAGATGTAACATGAATGACAATCGGATCTTTTTTCTCATAGCCTGCAGGAACTTTTTCAAGCTTATAAATCGTTTTTACTGTTGGAATGGTTAGAGCAATAACTATTAAAATAGGAATAATAGTCCAAATAAACTCTAATTTTGTACTTCCATGTTCTTCAGGTGGCTCGTAATCTTTATTTTCAGGTGTTGCGCGGTATTTCCAAATGATATAACCAAATAAACCAAAAACGACAACAACAACAAGGAGCATGAAGATTAGTGACCAATTGATTAAGTCAAGAATATCTCTTGCTGCAGGACCTTTGGGTTCAAAAACAAGCATATTCGTATCGCAGCCGCTTAAAAGCAATACAGGTAGTAAAGCTAATAGTGGAACGAAGTAGTTCTTTTTAAACATTGAGATTTTTCCCCTCCAATAATTGTTCGTTTTTTCACATTTGTTCGTGAATTCATTCACAAACTTTGTTAGAGCCATTCCTTCGCCTTAAAGAAAATAGAAACACAATTAAATTAATTATTAGATAATAATAATTTGTATGTTCGTTTTCCATAACACAATATTAACAACATAGATGTGATGTTAACATAGGTTTTTGTAAAAAGTTGTGACAAATTTGTTAAGGATATAAAATCCTATTCATGGGATGATTTGGTAAAAGGGGTGCAAATGGCATTCTGTAGCACTTAATGTTGTCTATTTCCCTGCAAACATGGGATAATAATAGGGAATACATAGAAAGAGGAGAGCATAATAATGAAGGTCAAAATTAACCGCAATGCAGCAAAAGCATTGAAAAAAATGCTAGATCAAGAAGAGGCACAAGGAAAAATGTTTCGAGTTTATGTGACAAGTGTTCATGGAGATCATGCCCACTATGACTTGATGCTCGATACTCCAACAGAAAATGATGTAGTGGTTCAATCGGATAAGGATATTGATTTTATTGTAGAAAAAAATAATGACTATTTAGATAATGTTTGGATCCAATTCTTCCATGTCCCAAATGAAGAATGGCTAATTACCAATCCATCAAAGGGTGTCCATCATCATCATTAAAAATATAAAAACGTTTGGAGAGTAATCCAAGCGTTTTTTTTAACTGAAATTTTCTAAATACTTGAAATTGTTTATATTTTTCTCATATAATCCTATTATTGCTATCTTAGAACAAGGCAGAGTTAAAGAAAAGTGTGATCTTTACACCCTGTTGATTGGAGCGGAAGGCACGAAGACTCCTGTGGGAGTATGGTTCAGGGGAGTCCCCGCAGGCGCAAGCGCCGAGGAGGCTCGCCGAAACACCCACGGAAAGCGAAGTGCCTGGAGCGGAAATCAACAGGCAAGTTTAACGGAGCCTAGAAAAAGGAGATTATTTATGATTCGTCGTTTTTTTTCTTATTATCGTCCGCATAAGAGACTGTTTATGTTTGACTTTAGTAGTGCGGTTATCGTAGCCATTTTGGAATTGGCTTTTCCGTTAGCAGTGCAGTGGTTTATTGATAAATTACTACCTGGTGGTGACTGGCAAACGATTGTGGCAGTTAGTATCGGTCTTTTCCTTCTATATTTATTGAGCACCTTCTTACAATTTATTGTGAATTACTGGGGGCATAAGCTGGGAATTAATATAGAAACAGACATGAGGCAAGAGTTATTTGAACATGTTCAAAAACAATCGTTCCGATTCTTTGATAATACGAAAACTGGGCATATTATGAGCAGAATTACGAATGATCTCTTTGATCTTGGTGAACTCGCCCATCATGGACCAGAAGATGTATTTATTGCAATGATGACCTTTATTGGTGCGTTCTGGATTATGTTGACGATCAACGTAAAACTAGCATTTGTTGCTATTTTAGTACTTCCATTTTTAATGATACTAGTTGTTGTTTGTAATTTGAAAATGAATAAAGCATGGGGGCAAATGTATTCAAGCATTGCGGATGTGAATGCACGAGTAGAGGACAGTGTATCAGGGAGTCGCGTCGTTCAATCGTTTACAAATGAAGAATTTGAGATTGCTAGATTTAAAAAGAACAATAAAACCTATCGTGCAGCAAAATTAGGTGGATATCGGGTTATGTCATTTAGCTTATCAGGTATATATATGATGACACGTTTCATAACCATTGTCGTTCTCGTTTATGGGTCATGGTTGAGCTTTACAGGACAATTGACGTATGGATCCCTAGTTGGGTTTGTTCTATATGTAAATGTTCTATTTAAACCGATTGATAAAATCAGCGCCATTATGGAACTTTATCCAAAAGGAATGGCAGGCTTTAAGCGATTTATTGAATTAATTGATTCAGAACCGGAGGTAAAGGACACAAAAGATGCGGTTGAGGTTGATTCATTGGAAGGAAATATTGTGTTTAATGATGTTTCTTTCCATTATGACAGGCATAAATCTGTTCTTGAAAATATTCATTTGGAAATCCGGGCGGGTGAAACGGTGGCTTTTGTTGGCCCATCTGGAGCAGGAAAAACAACCATTTGCTCGCTAATTCCAAGATTTTATGATGTAAATAACGGAGGAATCACCATCGACGGCATGGATATTCGTGACATGACGAAAAAATCGTTACGCTCACAAATAGGAATTGTCCAGCAAGACGTGTTTCTATTTACTGGAACTCTCCGTGAAAATATTGCATATGGGAACCAATATGCAACGGATGAAGAAATTGCTGATGCCGCACGCCGTGCACATCTTGAGCAGTTCATTGCTTCTTTACCGGACGGTTATGAGACGCAAATTGGTGAAAGAGGTTTGAAACTTTCCGGTGGCCAAAAACAGCGTATAGCCATTGCACGAATGTTTTTAAAGAATCCTCCGATATTAATCTTGGATGAAGCCACCTCTGCTTTAGATACGGAAACGGAGATGGTGATTCAAGAAGCACTGATGGAGCTTGCTCAAAACAGGACTACCCTTATTATTGCCCACAGACTTGCGACCATACGTAACGCGGATCGCATTATTGTAGTAACAGAAGATGGGATTGCAGAGGAAGGTCGTCATGCTGAGCTAATTGAACAAGATGGTATTTTTGCAAACCTTCATCGTGTGCAATTTCAGAGATAAACCACAAAAAGAACTCTTCCGAACATAGAAGAGTTCTTTTTGTGGTTTAATATAATATAATTATGTCACCTATGGGTTTTGATTATTTATCCAAAAAGGTGTTACCCTAGTAAGGTAAAAGGGCGAAAGGAGAATTCATACAATGGAAAATTTTTTAAATGATGTAGAGATCAAACTTGTCGCGCTCGATATGGATGGCACTCTTTTGAATAAAAAAGGCCAGATATCTGATGCCAACCGCCAAGCGATTAAAGAGGCACAGGAAAAGGGGATTGCTGTTGTATTAAGTACCGGACGTTCCTTTCATACAAGTCGGGAGCATGCCGAATCACTTGAGCTCACCTCTTATTTAGTAACAGTAAATGGCAGTGAAGTTTGGGATGATAAACGGCAATTAGTGGAAAGAAATCTGGTGAACCCCAAGCTGATCCAATGGATGTGGGAATTAACACAACAACACCAAACAAAGTTTTGGGCAATCAGTACAGAGCGCAGCTGGCATAATGAAATGCCTGAGGACCTACATAGTATTGAGTGGTTAAAATTTGGATTTACTATTGACGATGATGCAACAAGAGAGCTAATTAAACAAGAGCTTGAAGCAAAAGGTGAGTTTGAATTAACTAATTCAACCTTAAAAAATATTGAAGTGAATCCAGTGGGTATTAATAAAGCGGTAGGGCTAAGTATGGTCTGCAGTCGCTTGGGGATTGAAATGAAAAATGTTATGGCAGTTGGCGACAGTATGAATGATTTAATGATGATTAAAGAAGCTGGAATCGGTGTAGCGATGGGGAATGCCCAAGACATTGTGAAAGAATCTGCTGACTGAATTACCTCAACAAACGAAGAGGACGGAGTTGCAAAAGCCATTTATAAATGGGTTCTCTGAAGGAACGGAAAGATAAAAACATTTTTATTTAGCAAAATGGAAGATAAAATGAACAGGAATAAATGGGAGCGACTAGTACCCGTGAAGGAAGAATCAAGAAAACGGGCTCATAGGGCCCCTCTACGTGACCTTTTTAACTTGAAAATCAAGAAAACGGGTTCATAGAACCCCGCTACGCGACCTTTTTAACTTGAAAATCAAGAAAACGGGCTCATAGGGCCCCGCTACGCGACCTTTTTAACTTGAAAATCAAGATTTCGGGTTCTTAGGACCTCTCTACGCGACCTTTTTAACTTGAAAATTAAGAAAACGGGCTCATAGGGCCCCGCTACGCGACCCTTTTAACTTGAAAATCAAGATTTCGGGTTCATAGGACCTCTCTACCTGACCTAGCCGAATAGCCCGTTTTGGATATTGTCCTTCATCATTCAAACGAAGGGCATAAAAAGTTATATAATAATTTTTTTGAAAATATGAGTATAATGTTTTAATTTGCGGGTAAAAATAATCAAGCAAGTAAATTGCAATTTCATGTATAAGGTACATGCTAGGAGGCTACAAAGAAATGGAACATGGTAAAGTAAAATGGTTTAACAGCGAAAAAGGATTTGGATTCATTGAGCGTGAAGGTGGAGAGGACGTATTTGTACACTTCTCTGCAATTCAAGGCGAAGGATACAAATCATTGGATGAAGGTCAAGAGGTTACGTTTGAAATTGAAAATGGTCAACGTGGACCACAAGCGGTTAACGTACGTAAAGCATAATGACCCACCAATAGAACAGACTCCAAAACGGGGTCTGTTTTTTTTATGGAAAAAAGCTTCCGCCAACATGGCGAAAGCTTATGAAATCTCATTTACATATTTCCTGTACTCTGCCAACTTGTCCATCTGTTAGCCTGACTTTAATCCCATGGGGATGAAAACTTGAATTGGTAAGAATATCCTTAACCACACCTGCAGTTAGTTTGCCGCTTCTTTGATTAGCCTTTAGGACAATTTTAACTGCCAATCCTGGATGAATATCCTTTCGGTTTTGACCGTTAGACACCCATTTTTCTCCGTGAGTTACTTACTTTCTTGGATTGCTGACTTTTCATTTTTTGCGTAGCATTAGCGTTATTTGATGAGGCATTCCCTGCAGTCGCTTTATTTTTCTTATTTAAAAGCTGCTGTTTCATCGCTTCTTGTAAACTGACCTTCTTTTTTGTTTCCTCTGTTTGATTTATTTCACTCATAAAAATCCTCCTATAATAAACGTTACCTACAGTATAATCTATTTTTTTCTATATTAAAAATGAATCCTTACAGTTGAAACAAATTTTTAGGACGTAATTTCTTAATTTTGGCATAACGTCCTATATTTTTAATACGTATGTAGTAGTGGGTACATGTTAATTAATTGATAATCAATACTAATTTATAATTATTATAAATTAGTATTGATTTTAATAAGATTTATATTATAATCTAGTTAAGTTTAAAAAATAGTTTACGAGGTGATTAGATGAGTAATATTAACAAGCATTTAACAACAGGAAATGGGGCACCAGTTGGTGATAATCAAAATTCTATGACTGCTGGTTCACGCGGCCCAACATTACTCCAAGATGTACATTTACTTGAGAAATTAGCACACTTCAACCGTGAACGAGTACCTGAGCGTGTGGTTCACGCAAAAGGAGCTGGAGCACATGGCTATTTTGAAGTGACCAATGATATGTCCAAATACACAAAGGCAAAATTGTTCAATGGTGTGGGAAAACAAACTCCAATGTTTATTCGATTCTCAACTGTAGCTGGTGAACTTGGCTCAGCTGATACAGTTCGTGACCCACGTGGTTTTGCTGTGAAATTTTACACTGAAGAAGGAAACTATGATTTAGTAGGAAACAATACACCTATCTTCTTTATTCGTGATGCGATTAAATTTCCTGATTTTATTCATACGCAAAAAAGAGATCCTAAAACTCACTTGAAAAATCCAAATGCAGTTTGGGATTTCTGGTCCTTATCACCAGAATCGTTGCACCAAGTGACGTATTTAATGGGTGATCGTGGATTACCAGCAACACTTCGTCATATGAATGGATACGGCAGCCATACCTTCAAATGGGTAAATCAAGAAGGTGAAGCTGTTTGGGTAAAATATCATTTTAAAGCGGAACAAGGTGTCAAAAACATGTCACCTGATGTGGCAGCAAAATTAGCAGGTGACCATCCGGATTATCATACAGAGGATTTATATAATGCCATTGAAAATGGTGACTTCCCTGCATGGAGACTCCATGTTCAAATCATGCCATTTGAAGATGCTGATACGTACCGCTTTGATCCATTTGATGTGACGAAAGTATGGTCACACAAGGATTATCCACTAATTGAGGTAGGTCGTATGGTCCTAAATCGCAATCCTGAAAACTACTTTGCTGAAGTAGAGCAGGCGACATTCTCTCCTGGAACAATGGTTCCTGGTATTGAAGCATCACCGGATAAAATGCTTCAAGGTCGCATTTTTGCTTATTCTGATGCTCATCGCTATCGTGTAGGACCAAACCATAATTTACTTCCAATTAACCGTCCTAAGGCAGAGGTAAATAACTACCAACGTGATGGTGCAATGCGTTCTGACAATAATGGAGGCGGCTCTGTTTACTATGAGCCAAACAGCTATGGTGGACCAAAAGAAGCACCAGAACATAAACAGACTGCATTCCAGGTTTCAGGTGTAGCCGAGCAGGTAGCCTATGACCAAAATGATCACTATACGCAGGCTGGTGACCTTTACCGTTTAATGTCCGAAGAGGAAAGAGCACGACTTATTGAAACCATTGTTGGCGCAATGAAGCCAGTTGAAAGAGACGATATTAAACTTCGTCAAATTCAGCATTTTTATAAGGCAGATGCAGAGTATGGTGAGAGAATAGCTAAAGGCTTGAATTTAGCCATTCCACAAGAAGTGAAGTAAAACAGCAAGATTATTAAACCAGTAAGGCCGTTCATAAAAGCTGAACGGCCTTTTTTCATGGTATTATGTAGATAGTAAAATTATGGAGGAATTGGTATATGAATCAACCAATTGCAATTGTCACTGGGGCTTCAAGTGGTTTTGGACTATTAACAACAATAGAGCTGGCTAAAGCCGGTTTTCAAGTAATCGCTACTATGAGAAATAAAGAAAGAAGCGGGGAGCTCCTAAAGGAAGCAAATAGACTTACAATACAATCGAATTTGATTGTATGTGAACTTGATGTTACCTCTGAGGCTTCGATTGAACAATTAGCTGCTCGGATTAAAAGCATAGGCCGGGTAGATGTTCTAGTGAACAATGCTGGCTATGCTGCGGCCGGGTTTGTTGAGGAAATTACAATGGAGGAATACCGAAAACAATTCGATACTAATTTCTTTGGCGTCATAGCAGTAACCAAGACTGTTCTTCCTTTTATGAGAAGTCAGGGGAAAGGGAAAATTATTAATGTAAGTAGCATAAGCGGGAAAATCGCCTTTCCAGGACTATCACCATATGTTGCTTCCAAACATGCGTTGGAAGGCTGGAGCGAAAGCTTACGATTAGAGTTATTACCGTTTGGGATCGCTGTCACGTTAATTGAACCAGGGTCATATAAGACCAATATCTGGTCGTCCGGTAAACAAGTTACCACACAATCACTACAAACAGATTCACCCTATTATAAATATATGAAGAGTATCGAGGACTACATTTCTTCAGGGGAAGGACAGTTTGGTAACCCTAAGGATGTAGCAGAGAAAATAGCCAGTATTGCTTTAGACGATGGGTCTAGTTTAAGGCATCCAATTGGAAAAGGAGTGAGGACAACTCTCCTATTAAGAAATCTCATCCCATGGAAACTTTGGGAGAAGATTTTTATTAAAAAACTGAATCGATAAAAGATAATACTAAAAACTCAAATAATCTACAAATTTCGACAAAATCTTCTTCTTTTTCCTATTAAACTAGTACTTAGTTACTAGGAGGGAAGGATAGTGTTAATAAACAGAATAATTATTTTCGTGCTCTATTTCTTACTGATTTCACAGGGGGTCTTGGTCCAAATAGTAAAAGCTGATCAAAACCAAGAATTTAATACCCTTCAGGCAGATCTAGCCCAATACATAAAGCCATACCAAGGAAAAGTGACCCTTCGTTATCAAAATCTAGTTACAAATGAAGGTTATTCATTAAATAGCAATACGGAAGTGCCAGCTGCAAGTACCATCAAGCTTCCGTTAGCTTTATATGTGATGAAGCTTGCAGATGAGGGGAAAATTAACTTAAACGAAACATTAACATATCAAAGCCGGCATTATTATGGCGGCAGTGGTGTCATCCAAAATGACAAGGTAGGTTCAGTCTATACCATTGATGAACTTGTCGAAAAAGCGTTGATTTATAGTGATAATATTGCATTCATTATGTTGAAAGAGCGGGTGGGACCCAATCAGTTTGTTTCATTTTTAAAAAGCCTCGGAGCTGAGTATGCCTATCCAGGTGGAAGGAATACGACCTCAGCTGACGATTTAACCCTATATACAGGAGAACTGTATCGTTACGCAAACCAAAGCGCCAATGGAAAAAATCTTGTCCATTACCTTGAACATACGGTTTATAACACCACCATTCCACAGGGAATTAAGGATGTGCAGGTTGCTCATAAAGTTGGAATGATTCCAATGAATTTAATATACAACGATGCGGCCATTGTTTTTGCAGATGAACCGTATACGCTTGCGATTACGACAAGAGGGATTGCCTATGAAAAATCACAAGAGGTAATCGCAGAAATCGCCTCAATCGTTAACAATCATCATCAGTTGATTGCGAAAGAAAGAAGTAAAAAGCTGGCGATAACAGTAGGAGCAAAAATTGACAGCATATCAATGCCTATTGAAAAAGGATCCTTTTATTCTGACGTTTTAGAAAGAAAACTGTATAGGAATTTGTATAACCCTTCTAATGACAATGGGTATTTTGGAAGGTTCTCTCCCTATCAGCAGCTCGTAGCTATTCAATTTGAAACAAAGAATCTTCGCACACCATTTGGAACTGATAATTTTACAATTAATTGGAAATGATAGGTGTAATAAGAGCGCGAAGGAGCATCCTGGTGAATCTGAATGTAATATACGGGGCCATATATATTTTTTCAGCAATCAAATGGGGAGATTGGAAAAACTGGAAAGCTTATTATCCCACCTTTCTCTTTTTAATGGTAGGTGATTTGGTCTACCAATATTTGTTCTATAAGCATAGTATGTGGGAATACGTGCCTGTAGGAAGTGATAAAGGTTGGGCTAAACACACTCATATAGCCTTTCTGGTTATGTTAATTAAGTATCCTATTACTATTAGTATATTTCTCGGTCATATGCCGAAGTCTTTCAAGAGGAAACTAGTGAATATCCTTTTTTGGACCTTTATATATACGCTAAATGAATATGTTGATTTAAAATTAGGGGCATTGGTTCATAAGAATGGTTGGAATTTAGGTTGGTCGGCCATTTTTAGTTTCGTTATGTTTTCAGTTCTAGCGATACATTATTATAAACCATTTTTAGCTTGGGTTCTGTCTGCCCTCTATGCAACTTTACTATGGTATGTTTTTGATATTTCATCAAGTATTTTAAAATAAATGGTTTTCTCAAAACATCCTTTTATAAGGTTGTTTTTTTTTCTAAAATGGCTTTGTTAAACTTGCCTGTTGATTTCCGCTCCAGGCGCTTCGCTTTCCGTGGGCGTTTCGGCGAGCCTCCTCGGCGCTCACGCCTGCGGGGTCTCCCCTGAAACGTACTCCCACAGGAGTCTTCGCGCCTTCTGCTCCAATCAACAGGGTGTAAAAATCAACATTGTTCTTTAACACAGCTTTTTTTAAATAAGAAATAACACAGGAAGTCGAAATATTTTTGCAGGACTTTAAGGGATATTATTAGAATAATAGAAATATGATGGAACAAAGGGGGGATTAGCTTGGGAATCCAAGTAATTGAAAAAGAAGAAATTAAGGTTGTGGGAATTTCGTGGACAGGTACTTACGCAGAAGTAAGCACCATCCCGAGTCTCTTTAACAAAATGGAATCACGATTGCAAGAAATACCCTATCAGTCAAAAGAGCCTGTTCTCATTGCACCTTTTCATAGCAGGGAAACAGAGTTTACCTATTACGTCACAACACCCGTAGATAAACTTGACGCGATCCCAGAAGGAATGGTTGGATTTACGATTCCAAGTAAAAATTATGTATACACTACCCATAAAGGAACACCAGAGGAAGTAGAAAATACATACCTTCGACTGTTCAATTGGATGAAAGAATATGGATACGAGCAGGATCACCATGCATTAAGTTTGGAAGTTTATCAAGAAGAGCA
Organism: Neobacillus sp. PS2-9; assembly: GCF_030915525.1. Taxonomy (NCBI): domain Bacteria; kingdom Bacillati; phylum Bacillota; class Bacilli; order Caryophanales; family Bacillaceae; genus Neobacillus; species Neobacillus sp. PS2-9. The sequence goes on along the minus strand of NZ_CP133269.1, from coordinate 3,120,655 downwards.
TAAACATCAAAATGCAACGGGAGATCTTCATTTTGAAATTTATTTACCTGTAAAGACTTATAAGGAATAAGTAACGGCCAAGTTCCGGCCGTTTTTTTGTTTGAACATATCAAAGGCATTTTCCTTTACTGTTTAAAAGAAGTATAATAACATTTAATATATCTAAATAATTCCTTCGGGGTCAGGTGAAATTCCTAACCGGCGGTGATGAAGCTATGCTTCTTAGTCCGTGACCCGTTTGTCTGCTTGGATAAACGGTGGATCTGGTGAAACTCCAGGGCCGACAGTTAAAGTCTGGATGGGAGAAGGAAAAACGAGGTTTATGGGTAGGGTGAAGTGTACCTATTTTTAAGCTTTTATTTCCTAATGTCTTTAACGACCCTGAAGAATTAATTTTCTTCAGGGTCTTTTTTAATCCTTTTCAAAGGAGAAGAAATAATGAACGATACATTTTACATGAATCTAGCTTTAGATCTTGCCAAAGGAACGCTAGGTCAAACTACTCCAAACCCTGTGGTAGGTGCTGTACTGGTGAAGGATGGCCAAATTATTGGAATGGGTGCCCATTTAAAAGCAGGTGAAGCACATGCAGAAGTACATGCCATTCAAATGGCAGGTGAAAATGCCAAGGATGCTACTTTGTATGTAACACTTGAGCCATGTAGTCATCATGGAAAAACACCGCCCTGCAGTGACTTAGTGATTAGAACTGGGGTAAGGAAAGTATTTGTGGCAACAACTGACCCAAATCCACAAGTAGCAGGAACCGGAATTGAACGAATCAAAAAGGCAGGAATTGAAGTGGAGGTTGGTTTACTCCAAGAGGAAGCTCGTGAGCTGAATAAAGTCTTTTTTTATAACATTCAAACAGGCCTACCGTATGTCACATTAAAATCGGCAGCAAGTTTAGATGGGAAAACGGCAACGGTAACTGGTGAGAGTATGTGGATTACCGGTGAGCAAGCAAGAGCTGATGTTCATCAGTTTCGCCATCAGCATGACGGGATATTAGTTGGTGTTAATACCGTATTAAAGGACAATCCATCGTTAACAACAAGAATGTCTTCTGGTGGCAAAAATCCCATCCGAATTATTCTTGACACACACCTAAGAACGCCAATCAATGCCAAGATTGTTACTGATCATCAAGCACCGACTTGGATTGTGACAGGGAATGATGTAGCCCGTGAGCAAATCCATCTTTTTATGGAACGGGGCGTTGAAATAATCAAAATGGAAACGAACCACATACGTATAAAGGATTTACTCGGTATTCTCGGAAAGAGGGGTATGACTTCACTTTTTGTTGAAGGTGGTGCAGAAGTGCATGGCAGCTTTTTAGAGGAACGATTTTTTCAACAGATTATTACCTATATTGCACCAAAATTAATTGGTGGAAAATCGGCGCCAACTTTATTTGGTGGCCATGGGATCGAAAAAATAGCTGAAGCCGTTTCATTGAACATTAAACAAGTGGATAGGATTGGTAATGATATAAGAATCATTGCAGAACCTATGTAAGGAGAAGAAACTAGTATGTTTACTGGAATCGTTGAAGAAATAGGAAGCATTGCCAATATCCAAAGAACGGGTGAATCGTTTGTTCTTACGATTGAAGCGAAAAGAATAATTGAAGATGTTCACCTTGGTGACAGTATTGCTGTCAACGGAGTATGTCTGACCGTCACTTCTTTTTCCGGAAAGCATTTTACCGTTGATGTCATGCCTGAAACGGTGAAAGCGACGAGCTTACATACAATAAGGCGTGGTTCAAAAGTTAATTTAGAGAGAGCGATGGCTGCAGGGGGAAGATTTGGAGGTCACTTTGTTTCTGGCCATATTGATGGGACTGGGGTCATTAAAAGGAAACAGGCGCTTGAGAATGCGGTTTATTATGAAATTGAAGCAGAGCCCGATTTACTGCGATATGTCATATTAAAGGGATCGGTTGCAGTAGATGGGACAAGCTTAACAGTCTTTGCTGTAACAGAGGACAGCTTTACTTTATCATTAATCCCTCATACATTAGCTGAAACAGTACTAGGGTTAAAGGGCTCTGGGGATATTGTGAACCTCGAGTGCGATATGATCGGTAAATATGTAGGTCATTTTTTAACAAACCTAACAGATGATTCAAAGCAAAAGAGTCGAAAAGGAATAACTGCTAATTTTTTAGAAGAAAATGGATTTTATTAAAATATTTCTTTTCGAACGGCTATGGGTTAATTGATAAAGGCTGTGTTAAAGAACAGTGTTGATTTTTACACCCTGTTGATTGGAGCGGAAGGCACGAAGACTCCTGTGGGAGTATGGTTCAGGGGAGACCCCGCAGGCGCTAGCGCCGAGGAGGCTCGCCGAAACACCCACGGAAAGCGAAGTGCCTGGAGCGGAAATCAACAGGCAATCTTACAAAGCCTTGATAAAAAAAGGAGTGGTTTGGCATGTTTAATACGATCGAGGAAGCTTTATCGGATCTGAAAGAAGGCAAGGTTATCATTGTTTGTGATGACGAAGATAGAGAAAATGAAGGGGACTTTATTGCCCTGGCTGAAAAAACTACCCCTTCTGTTTTAAATTTTATGGTAACTCACGGCAGAGGGCTTGTGTGTGTACCGATAGAAGAAGAGTTAGCGCAAAAATTAGATTTAATGCCAATGGTTTCTAAAAACACAGACCCTCACGGAACCGCCTTTACAGTCAGTATTGATCATAAGTTTTCAACGACGGGTATTTCCGCCTATGAACGGTCAGCCACAGTCTTGAGCATGCTTGATCCTGAAGCAAAAGCAAGTGATTTTAAAAGACCCGGTCATATCTTTCCGTTAATCGCAAAAAAAGGTGGAGTCTTGCGACGTACAGGACACACCGAGGCAGCTGTAGATTTAGCTAGATTGTGCGGCTCCAAGCCTGCAGGGGTCATTTGTGAAATCATGAATGAAGATGGGACAATGGCTCGAGTTCCTCAACTTAGAAAAATAGCGGATGAGCTAAACGTAAAAATGATTACCATCAAAGACTTGATTGAATATCGAAACAAAAAGGATAACTTGGTCAAACGTGAGGTGGAAATCAATTTGCCTACCGAATTTGGCACCTTTAAAGCTGTGGGGTATTCCAATCTTGTAGATGATAAAGAACATGTTGCATTAGTGAAGGGTGAAATCGACCCTGAAACACCCGTCCTTGTCAGGGTTCATTCAGAATGTTTAACAGGGGATGTATTCGGTTCCTACCGCTGTGATTGTGGGCCACAGCTTCATGCAGCCTTAAGTCAAATCAATCAAGCGGGAAGTGGCGTGCTTTTGTACATGCGCCAGGAAGGACGCGGGATTGGTCTGTTAAATAAAATGAGAGCATATAAGCTGCAAGAAGAAGGCTATGATACCGTTGAAGCGAATGAAAAGCTTGGCTTTGGAGCAGATTTAAGGGAATACGGCATCGGGGCTCAAATACTGAAGGACTTAGGCATTAAGAAAATGATGCTGTTAACAAACAATCCCCGAAAAATAAAAGGTTTGAAGGGGTATGATCTTGAAGTAGTTGAACGGGTGCCACTTCAGATGGAAATGAGAAAAGAAAACGCCAATTATTTACGGACAAAGCATGATAAGTTAGGGCACATGTTTCATTATTAATATATGCTGTGTTAAAGAACATTTCTGAATTTTTTACCCTGTTGATTGGAGTGGAAGGTGCGAAGACTCCTGTGGGAGTATGGTTCAGGGGAGACCCCGCAGGCGCTAGCGCCGAGGAGGCTCGCCGAAACACCCACAGAAAGCGAAGCACCTGGAGCGGAAATCAACAGGCAATTTTAAAGAGTCAATATATAAATTATATGGAGGCATTTACATGGGACACACATTTGAAGGAAATTTAGTAGGATCAGGATTAAAAGTTGGAATCGTGGTTGGACGTTTTAATGAATTTATTACAAGTAAATTATTAGGTGGAGCACAGGACGCGCTAAAAAGACATGGTGTTGATGAAGCAAACGTTGATATCGCTTGGGTGCCAGGTGCATTTGAAATTCCGTTAATTGCTCAAAAAATGGCAAATAGTAAAAAGTATGATGCAGTCATCACGCTTGGTACGGTTATTCGTGGCTCAACGCCTCACTTTGATTATGTTTGTAATGAAGCAGCTAAAGGTGTTTCAGCAACTGCATTAACTAGTGGCATTCCAGTTATTTTTGGGGTGTTAACAACAGACTCCATTGAACAAGCTATTGAGCGTGCGGGAACTAAAGCAGGCAATAAGGGCTGGGATGCTGCTGTTTCAGCCATCGAAATGGCTAATTTATGTAGAAATATCGAGCAATAAGAAAGCAGACATCTGATGAAGTTTGGGTTTGATATCGATGACACATTAATAAACCTAAGAGAGCATGCCTTTCATTTGTATAATAAAAAATTACAGAAGGCTGTTCCTATTGAAGCTTATCTTAGCTTAACAACTCTTGAAATCCATGAGCCTTTCGGGTTAAGTGATCAAGAAGGGAGCAGGATGTGGCGTGATTCCTTGGAGGAGATTTATAACACGGACTGTTTACCGTTTCCACATGCCGTTGAGGTTCTGAACGAGCTTAAACTTGAAGGACATGAGATTTATTATATCACCTCAAGACCAGTGGAGCATTGTGAACGTACGAGAAACTGGCTAGTAAAGGCTGGTTTTCCCGTCGATGAACATTCTTTTTATTGCGGGATGAAGGATTCAGAAAAGATTAACATCATTAAAGATTTAGGGTTAGATTATTATTTTGACGACAAGCCCGCAGTATTGGAGACTCTTAAGGAGTCAGGATCAAAAGTATTAATGAAAAACAGCTCTTACAACCAACACATTCAACTGCCAAGAATACATTGTTGGTCACAGCTGAAGAAAACTCTACTTGAAGATAAAAAATAAAAATAGGAGAAGGCTATGTGTGCCTTCTCCTATTTTTTTATGGAAAACGACTAATATTTTTACAATTGAATTCCAATTTTTAATTAATTCCTGCTAAAATTACAAAATGTAGTGTAAAATTACACAATTATTTTAAAGTTTTAATTTTTTATCAGCGAATTTTCTGGGTTTATCGGCGAATCTAGAAATTTATCAGCAAATTTTCAACTGTTATCAGCGGATTTAAGAATTTATCAGCGAATCAAAAAAAGCACCAATATATAGATATTAAATGTATACAAACCTGACTATCTTTTACTATAATAGTGTTAACATAAAAAAATAGCTCGGTAAAACAGGTGCTAAGGTCTTAGATAGACTTTTAGCTTAATAGGGAAGTTGGTTAAAGCCAACGCGGTCCCGCCACTGTAAATGGGAGTAACCTAAACATGTCACTGTCGATAGATGGGAAGACTTAGGGAGCGATGATCATGAGCCAGGAAACCTGCCTGTTTTTGAACACAACAGCCTACGCGGATAGGAGAGTGTTAAGAACAGAAGCGGTTTCTCGTTTCCTCCTTAACGTACATAACACTCCTCCTCCTTTTAGGGGGATTTTTTTATGGCTATTTAATTAGGAAAGGAAGAGTTTCAAAATGATGAAGAAAAGAAATTTGTGGATGGTCATGCTGTTAATTTTTACATTATTCACGAGTGGGCTACAAGCTCCTGTACTAGCAGCCGACTTAGCGAAACAAGGGTCCATTACAGTTTTGGGATTGGATGGAGCCAACCCAATCTTAGCAAAAACCACTGTTCAAATCAGTGACACTGAAACAGCAACAGAAGCGTTAACTGCAGCTGTTGGTGAAAGCAATGTTGAATTTACTGATACCTCCAATGGAAAAATGCTCATTGGAATTAATGGGGTAAAAGCAGAAGGGACAAATTATTGGGCATTTTTTATCAATGGTGTTGCAGCACAGGTTGGTTCTGACACCTATGTTGTCCAGAATGGTGACCAATTAACGTTCCGTTTGACAGATTGGACAAAAAAACCACAGAATACGGTTTCGCTCAAAGTGGTTAATAGTGATAAAAATAACGTTACTGATCAATCAGGAATTGAAGTGATTGGAAGTCCAACTGCATTTCAACTATTACAAGTAATTCTTGGCCCTGATAAGGTTGGATATAGTGAAAGTCAGTACGGAAAAATGATTACCTCTATTAATGATATACAAGCAGAAGGGACAAATTATTGGGCTTTTTACGTAAACGATAAAATGGCCGAGGTTGGTGCAGACAGCTACCCGCTTCAACCAGGAAACCAAATTAGCTTTAAACTTGAATCTTGGGAAAATGGATCAGGTGATGGTAACACAGGAGGAGAAACAAACCCGAATCCTTCTGGTGGAACGCTTACTGAAAAGACAATTCAAGCTTCCGTCGATTCAGCCAGCAAATATGTGTTGAAGAATAATCTAGGCGAATGGGAAGTAATTGCCTTAAAACAAACAGGACAGACCATTCCTGCTACATACCTTACATCAGTAAAATCACTAGTCAGGGAAAAACAAGGGAAGTTCAATAGAATCACCGATACAGAGCGATATGTTCTCGGAATTCTTGCAGCTGGTGGTGACCCATCAAATGTAGGTGGCTATAACTTGGTGGAAGCCATTTACAATGGTAATGTGACAAAGCAAGGCTTAATCGGCGTGTCATATGCTTTAATTGCTCTAGATAGTGCGAACTTTTCCATTCCTGAATCAGCACAATGGACGCGAGAAAAGATAGTGAAGCATTTATTAGATAGGCAAAATCAAGATGGCGGATGGGCTTGGGATGAAAGTGCTACTAGCGATATTGATACAACCGCGATGATTTTAACAGCACTTGCTCCATATAGTAAGCAGCCTGAAGTGAAGGGCAAGGTAGATGCTGCCATCCAGTATTTATCCACACAATATCAAGCTTCAAAAATAGATAATAGCTCAACTGCAGCACAGGCCATCATTGCCCTGACAGCTTTAGGGGTGGATTCGAATGCAGCTCCATTTAAAGGACTTGTTGAATATTTTCTATCCTTCCAAAATGCCGATGGCGGCTTTGATTGGCAGGGAGGAGATGTAAGTGACCCATTCACTACTTCACAGGGAATCCAGGCGCTAGCTGCTTATCAGTTGTATACAACAGGAAAAGGCTCATTATATCAGCTTCCATTAGTTGAACAAAAGCCGGAAACAGAGAAGCCTGAGACTGAGACTCAAACACCTAGTGAGGAGGCACCAGTACAGACAACTCCTCATCAAGATAATGGTAGTAATAGTGTGAAGGGACATACGTTGCCAAATACTGCTACAGATAGTTATAACCTGCTCATGGTTGGTCTTTTGATTATGCTAATCGGAAGTCTAGTTTATATGAAGCAAAGAAAAAGATTTTCATAAGTGAAATATGGCCCCTTCTTCTATTTAGGAGGGGCACCCTAGAGGAGGCGCATCTATGAAAAAATGGATGAAAGGTACAGCATTTCTTAGTCTATTATTCGTTTTGTTCTCCTTAGTTGGATGTAGTTCGAATGAACAAACTACGAAGGAAACAACCAAAGAAGAAAAAACTGTTCATGTAGAAAAACAAAATGAAGAAGAAAAAAAGGAAGAGGCAAAAGTAGAACCGAGTAGTGAACAAAACAAACCTACGGATTCATCAACGGTTGCTTCTGAAGAAAAGAAGGAAAATCAGTCTACATCACCAACCAGTACGTCGAAGCAAACGAGTCCATCTAGTCAGCAACAATCGCCGACGACCAAAAAAAATACGGCTGTGACGACAAATAAAAGTAGTACGCCGACGACTACGCCCCAAACACCAACGTCGACTACACCGGTATCAAAGCCAAGTACCACCACACCACCAAAGCCGGCAAATACGGTAACGTTATCGATTGTTGGACCAAAGGATCAGGGCATCATTGTTGCTGCAACAAAAGTTAGTTTTAAAGACGGGGACACCATTTATGATATTATTTTAGCAACAGCTAAAAAACATGGTATTGTGATTGATTCCCGAGGAAGCGGGGCAACTGCCTATATCGAAGGAATTGATAATATTTATGAGTTTGATTATGGTCCAAAAAGCGGTTGGGTATTTGAGCAAAATGGAATTAGTCTCACTAAGAGTATTGGTGTTACAAAAATCAAAGATGGTGATCGGATTGAATGTATCTATACCGAATAACATAAGGGGGAACTGGGGATGAAAGGTCGTTTTGAACGGTTTCATCCTCTTGTGTCCTTTCTTTTTTATGCTGGGGCCATTTCGCTGTTAATTCTTATGCTACATCCCATTTTTCTCGGTGCGGCCTTAATAGTCATTTTAATGATTAACTTTATTCATGATCAGTTAAAGGGACTGAGACGCTGGTATATCTTTATCATCAGTACCTTCCTTCTCATGCTTGTCACAAATCCTTTATTTAATGAAAGAGGACGACATTTGCTTTTTGATATCAATGAGCATCGGGTGACACTTGAGGCTGTCCTGTATGGAGGAATGGATGCTGTATCTATAATAGGAATTATTGCGTTATTTATTTCGTATAACATAATCATGACGCCTAACAAGCTATTATTTTTGTTTGCAAAAATCCTCCCACAATTTGCTGTTCTTCTTATGCTGACTCTAAGGTTTATTCCGTTAATGAGAAGGAGAATGGAGGAAATCTCGATTGTTCAAAGGAGCAAGGGGAATTCTATGAATCAGGGGAAATGGAAAACAAGGATGAAGATGGGCATGCTTTATGTGCAAACACTGTTAACCTATTCGCTTGAGGAAGCCATTCAAACAGCTGATTCAATGAATGCGAGGGGCTATGGCCAAGGTCGGCGTACTTCTTACGAATATTTTAAGTTTAAGAAAACAGATTTCCTTTCAATGTCTTATTTAGTTGTTCTTTTTGCTATCATTTTATTTGAGCGATTTTCAGGCTTTGGTGTATTAACAATCTATCCAATTATGGAAGCTTGGCAGTTTTCTGTAATGGATACCTTAGCTTTTTTATGTTATTTTATGTTCTTAAGTTTTCCATTAATAGTAGAAGTAGGTGGAATGGTCCGATGGCGTTTATTGAAATAAATGATGTTACCTTTACATACCCAGGCAGTTCGGAACCAGCCATAAGGAACCTATCACTTACTATTAATAAAGGTGAATTCGTCGTGCTGTTCGGTGCTTCCGGTTCTGGAAAAAGCACACTTTTACAATTGTTAAAAAAAGAAATCCAGCCACATGGAAGCCTATTAGGGATGATGACGATTAATGGGGAAAGTCTTCAGGAGGCAAAGGATACTTCGAACAAAATCGGCTTCGTCTTTCAAGACCCGGAAAATCAGATGGTTGCGGATGATGTGCTTCATGAAATAGTCTTTGGCCTTGAAAATATTGGACTTTCCACGAATGAAATGAGAAACAGAGTAGCCGAAATGGTTCATTTTTTTGGTGCTGAACCATTGCTGCACAAAAAAGTGCATGAACTCTCAGGTGGAAAGAAACAACAAATTAACCTCGCTTCAGTTTTACTTATGCAGCCAGATATTTTGTTGCTCGATGAACCAACTGCACAGTTGGATCCAGTGAGTGCACGGGAATTTTTAGATATCTTAAAGAGACTGAATGATGAATTTGGGATGACAATTATTATTGCAGAACATCGCCTTGAAGAAGTTTTTACATTGGCGGATCAAATTGTCATGATGGATCAAGGAAGGGTGCAAATGTCAGGTGAGCCGCGAGAGGTGCTTCCTGAAATTTGGAAATCATCAAACAAGGTTTTTATTCCTAGTATTCCAGCTTTATTTTTAGAATCGGATGGCAAGGGAATGATGCCTCTTAGTGTTAAAGAAGGTAGGAAATGGGTTCAAAAGTCAGAGTTACAGCCTATTTATCTGAAAAAAAACAATCCTTTTAATTCACTCGGCGATGAATTGATCAAGGGGATTAATGTTTCATGTCGCTACGATAAGCAGGGAGATCTTATTTTAGACGAGCTTGATCTAAGTCTGAAGAAAGGCGAATTTTATGCTTTGTTGGGTGGAAATGGTTCAGGTAAGTCTACCTTACTCAAGTCTCTAGCAGGTTTATTGAAGCTGGAAGGCGGAAAAATTCTTCTCGAAGGCAAGCCCTTAAAAGGGTATAAAAACAAGGAATTAACCGGAAAAATTGGCTATTTACCGCAAAATCCTAAATTGTTTTTTATTCAGGAAACGATTGAAAAGGAAATCAAGGAAACAATGACACAATGGAACGTAACTGACATGAATGAGGTAGAGAACTTGTTAGTCGAGTTAGGGATTGCTCATTTGACATCAAGTCACCCATACGATTTAAGTGGGGGGGAGCTTCAAAAGGCGGCACTTGCGTGTGTATTATTGAGAAAGCCAGAATTACTGTTGCTGGATGAGCCAACAAAGGGACTGGATCCCATCTCAAAAGAAAATTTAGCAAACATTCTAAATGATTTACGTAGGTCTGGTATGACTATTTTCATGTCGACTCATGATGTGGAATTCGCGGCACAGTACGCAACCAAATGTGGAATGATGTTTCAAGGGAAGATTACCTCTGAGGATGAACCTAAGAAGTTTTTTAAAGGAAATTTCTTTTACACAACGATGATTCAGCGGATTTTCCGTGATAGAACGACAAATGCCCCGATGACGCTAGAGGAGGTTATTCGTCCATGCGTAGTTACAAAGGGCTAAAAACGATACTCGTCTTATTTACATTAGTGCTTATTTTGGGCTTTACTTATTTATTTGAAGATGCCTATTTATGGTTAAGCTTTGGTTTCGTCTTTCTTGCTATTTTGATTTTTCTCGTCCGTTTTGAACGTCGAAAGGTGGAACCTCGTGAGCTTGTTTTATTGGCAGTTTTGGCCTCGATTGCTGCCGTTGGTAGGATTCCGTTTGCGAGCCTTCCAAGTGTTCAGCCAACAACCTTTGTCATTATGATGTCTGGCTTTGTATTCGGTGCTGAAAGCGGGTTTATTATTGGGGCCGTGGCAGCACTTGCTTCTAATATGATTTTGGGTCAAGGTCCATGGACTCCATGGCAGATGGCTGCATGGGGATTAGTCGGGTTATCGGCAGGATGGCTGCGAAACACAAAGATACTGACTAGTAAAACGGGTCGGATTATTTTTGGAATTGCATGGGGTTATTTGTTCGGGTGGGTAATGAATCTGTGGGGGTTTTTATCAATTGTTCAATCAGGAAGCCCATTTGAGTGGAAGGAGTTCATAGTTTATTTAATAGGGAGTGCTACTTTCGATACGATGCATGCCGTTTCAAATGTAATCTTTTTACTTTTGTTTGGTGAGGTTTGGATAAAAATTTTGACCCGGTTTAAGCGGAAATATGGATTATTAAAATAAAGTAGTAACTTAGAATTAAATCAGAAAAAATTTCTCTCTGACCGAACAATTTCCCTCCTATTTGGTCAGAGATGGCACTACTACCTAACAATAAATTTATTTGAATAAATTCATAGGCACATTAAACCAATTCCATAGAAAAATCATCCATATTAAAGAAATTGCCCATGCTAGAAGCGGCTTCAAAAAATGAACTCTCAATACGGTAAACATGACAATATTAAAACAAATGGACCACATTAAATTCCAACTGTGATCATAATTTATTAAGTTTAAAAAATAAAAATTTATTCCTTCAATTCCACTATAAAGGAACACCCATAAACTAACCCAAAGGACTTGTTTTTTTATAGAATGGGGATAATGCCCAAGGTAAATAAGAATTGTTGCAGGATAAACTATGATAGCAATCATTAAATTGATGGCCATATGACCAATTAGGAATTGTTGTCCAAAATACACTTCTTGGTATGACCACATACGATAATCATGAAGCAAACTGTTTTTTAGTAAATCGCCCCCGATAAAAAATAAAATTGTGGAGTAATAAGCCTTCCAGTTTTTCCAATCTCCCCATTTAATTCCTGCTAGTAAAAACAGAGCATTAAATACAAAATGCATACAATCCCTCACTCATATATTTCCTGAAATTATATAAAGAGCATGTAAATGTCCACCTAAAGCATTCTATTATTTTTAACCAATAAAAATAAATTCATTCACTTTACAGATATTTCTCGTAGCTTCTTAAATTAGACAAGAGGCTGACCCCTTTGCTTCATGGTCAGCCTCTTCATTTATTGGTTGTATTTTTCTATGAGTGTGTTGAGTGCTTTTCCGACATTATATAATATGTTATCCAAGCCCTTTTTCCATTCAGGGGCTTGTTCTTTTATGGTTTCCCCTAATTTTTGCGCATTCTCATTTAATTCTTTGCTGATTTTCTTTGCTTGCTCATTAATCCGTTTCTTTTGTGCAGTTTCGCCAGCCAGCTGGGCATTAATAGAGACAACATCAAATGATTCCTTTGGAAGATGACGGCTTGACTCTTCCATAATTGCTTTAAAGATAGGTACAACATTTGAAGAACTTGAGCTAGGCAGGTAATGCTGCTTATCTGTTTGGTCAAAACCGATCCAAATGGCACCAACGAGATTTGGGGTATATCCCACCATCCATTGATCCTTCGTACCGCTTGCACTAAATGGTAGCTGTGTCGAACCAGTCTTTCCGGCTAATTGAAGACCTGGAATTCTAGCACGCTTGCCTGTCCCTGTTTCGACGACATTTAACAGCATTGAGGTTATTTCATTCGAAACCTCTTCAGTTGTAACTTTGGTTGTATTTGCTTCATGCTCTGCAATGATATTTCCAGTTGGGCCGACGATTTTTGTAATTAAGTGACTATCCTGCCGCTTTCCGCCATTTGGGAAAACAGAGAAGGCGTTAGCTAATTGAACCGGTGACACACCTTTATTCATACCCCCAAGTGCAATTGCCAAATTTTTATCTTCTTTTTCAACAGGAATGCCGAACCGCTTAAGTGAATCCATTCCTTTATTTAAACCCACTTCATTTAAAAGCCAAACTGCCGGAATATTTAGTGACTCTTCAAGTGCTTTATACATTGGCACCTTTCCTTGATAGGTTCTTGAAAAATTCTCCGGTTTATAATTTCCAAAGGTTATTGGCTCATCTTTCAGTTCAGATGAATAGGAATAGCCTTCTTCTAGTGCAGGAGTATATACAGCTAGCGGCTTCATTGTCGAACCAGGCTGAGCCCTTAATTGTGTAGCTCGGTTAAATCCACGAAATACATGCTCACCGCGGCCGCCAACAAGTGCACTAACACCCCCCGTTTGAGGATCCATTAATGCCGAACCACTTTGAACTAAAGAGTTTCCTTTCCCCTTTGGAAATAGGTAGTTCTTGCTATACACCTTTTCAAGACCTGCTTGCAGATTTTGATCCATTTCTGTATAAATCAGGTATCCTCTTGTTAAGATTTCATCTTGAGTCAATCCATATTTGGAAATGGCCTCATTTAGAACCGCATCCACATAGTAGGGATATTTTCTCTCAACAAAGCTTCCTCCACCATCGTTGAGACGGATTTTTTGTTTCTTAGCCTTAGTGTATTCAGCATTGGTAATCATTCCGAGTTCTTTCATTTTCGCTAAGACTACATTTTTTCGTTTCATGGCTAAATCATAATTTTTATATGGGTTAAGGTAATTGGGTGCATGAAGTAGACCAGCAAGCATCGCTGCTTCACCGACAGTTACATCTGAAATGTTTTTATTAAAGTATTTTTTTGAGGCATTGCCAATTCCCCATGAGCCGCTCCCAAAATAAACTTGATTCAGATACATTTGCAGGATTTCTTCTTTTGTATATACCTTTTCAATTTTTACAGCTAAAAATAATTCTTCTGCTTTTCTCTTGTACGTACGTTCGGGCGAAAGAAGGGCATTTTTCGTAAGCTGTTGTGTTAAGGTGCTACCCCCTCCAGTAATTCTTCCAGCAAATAAATTACTAAAAAACGCACGAGCAATCCCTTGAATATCAAAGCCACTATGTTCATAAAAGCGTTCATCTTCAATGGCGACGACGGCATTTGGAACATATTTTGGCAGTTCATTCATTTTTACACCCTTTGTACGATTCGTTGCCACATTCGTAGCTACCTTCCCACTCTTATCATAAATTACAGTGGGCTGACTTAAACCTTGCTTTAATGACTCTACATTGGCTCTTGTGGCAAGCCAGCCAAAATATGAGATGGTCACTAAAACGACGACAAGGATGATTAACAAAAATATTTGGGTGAGATGTCTCTTCATCCAGAAACGACGCAGCATGTCCCAAAGTGGATGTAATTTCTCCATGTGATCTCCTAACTTTTAAAAGGAATTTTTGATTCATATATTATAAAATTTCTAGCAAAAAAAGACCAACAAAAGTGTTTTTCCTACTATTATCCCCTTAAATTATTTCATTATTTGGCTAGAATTAACTATTTTATAAAAATCTGTAGGGGTTGTTTCGCCAAACATCGTCTATTAAGTTGAATTGAGTGAGAAACAGGAGGAAGCTATGATTACGATAAAAAATGTAAGCCATGATTTTGTGATTGGGAAAAAAGGAAGACAAACCATTATTCCGGTGCTTAGAGATATTTCACTCACCGTGGAAAAAGGGGAAATAGTAACGATTGTTGGCAGAAGTGGTTCAGGGAAATCGACCCTGTTAAATTTAGTTAGCGGTTTTATTCATCCGAAAGAGGGGGAAATCTGGATTGATGGAGAAAAGGTTTCGGATTTAAATGAGACGAAATTTGCTGATTTCAGGATTAATAATCTAGGATTCATTTTTCAAAGCTTTCAATTGATTCCCAGCATGACTGCTTTTCAAAATGTAGAGCTTCCATTGATATTAAAGGGTGTAAGCGAGAATCTGAGAAAAGAACAAACCGAAGAGATGTTGAAAAAAGTAGGTTTACTAGATTATCAGGATCATTATCCTGGGGAGTTATCTGGTGGTCAGCAGCAACGAGTTAGTATTGCAAGAGCCTTAATTGTGAATCCTCCAATTATCCTGGCAGATGAACCTACAGGTAGTCTTGATAGTGAAACAGAGGAAGAGTTACTGGAATTTATCACAGAGTTGAATCGGGATTTAGGCATTACGTTTTTGATTATTACACATGATGAAAAAGTGGCCAATATCGGTAATAGAAAAATAGTATTAGCGGATGGTCGTATGGAACAGGGGGTGCTAGTATGAAGCTAAAAGACCAATTCCGTTTTGTTAGACAAAATATGAAGAAAAATAGAACAAGAGTATATATGACGATACTTGCCACCGCAATGGGATGTGCCTTCCTAATTGTACTAGCCTCAGTTGGCTTTGGGTTACAGAAATCAGTGGTAAAAGAAATTACCGAGCGCAGGGTCATTACCCAAATAGACGTCCATGGGAAAGAGATAAATGATCAAGGAGGCTTTCAACAGCTGACAGTTCGTGACATTCGAATGTTTGAAAAAATAGAGAATGTTAAGGCGGTTACAAGAAGAAAAATGCTCCAGCAGGAAAGTACGTTTACAATTGGTGAGTACTTAGAGGGGACACAAACCTTTGTAGCCCATTTTCCTTCCGAAGTGAAGGCCGGCTTTGAACTGTCGAAGGGGCGGTTGCCAACAAGTAAAAATGAGGTAGTCGTCGGGTATAATTTTCCTCTCAATCTAGCTATAAAGGATGCAGATGAGGGCATCTACGATGAGAAGGGGCAGGTAAAAGCGGAATATCGCTATCCAGGGAAGTTAATCGGTGAAACCATGGAACTAACTGTTAGGCAGTTTAAAGATGGAAAGGAAGAAGAGAAGAAAATTCCATTATCAGTGGTAGGAATCTCCAAAAAGCCAACAAAAGAGTGGGCGGAAGATCGAAGTGTATTTATATCGGATGAGATGTTAAAGGAAATCGAGAGCTTTACGGGAACACCGAAAGGCATCATGCTTGACCCTAATAATGAAAAATTAGAAGGAATCGATGCTAATGGAGAGACCTATGATGAAGTGAAAATCTATGCCAAAAATATGGAAGCGGTCCAAAGTATTTCAGATCAATTAAAAGAGAAGAAATATGCTACATATTCAGTTGTTAATGAATTAAAAGAAGTCAATATGATATTTATGATTGCAAAAGTGGGCCTAATTTTTATTGGAACAATTGCTATCTTAATTGCTTCCATTGGAATTTATAATACGATGACCATGGCAGTTACAGAGCGGGCACCTGATATTGGTATTATGAAAGCAATCGGTGCTAATCCGAAAACAATTAAACGAATCTTCCTGCTCGAAAGTAGTTACATCGGCTTGATTGGTGCTGTGATTGGAACAATTGTCTCATACGGAATTAGCATTACTGTAAATTTTGCAGTCCCTTTAATTATTAAAGAGGCATTTGGACAAGAAACTGATTTAAATATAACATTTAGTTATATTCCTTTTGAGTTACCGATTATTTGTATCTTGATTTGTTATGGAGTCACCCTTCTGTCAGGATACCGACCAGCACAACGAGCAACAAGAGTAGATGTACTAAAAGCCATGAGAAGAGAAATATAACATAAAATCAGGTTCCAATTGGGGACCTGATTTTTTGGTGTCAAAAAATAATTCTGGAAATCAGGACAATCAAGGACAACCAATATGAATCCAAACATATGCTAATAAAAAGATGTATTCGGATTTAGAGGGGAGAGGGAGTCATGATCAACTGGAAAGTTCGTTTAAGAAATAAGCATTGGGTTATTGCATTTATCTCACAAATTATGATTTTAGCACAAATGGTACTAGCTGGATTGAATACTTTAGGGGTAACTAGCTTCCAACTTACAGACTCAGTTCAAAGCACCATTTTAACAATAGTCAATGCAGTATTCGTTATTTTATCCATGCTAGGTTTTGTACAAGACCCAACGACCAAGGGCTACGGTGATAGTGAACGAGCATTAAACTATAAGGATCCCAATTAATTAAAGGGGTAGAGGGCTCAGTCATCCTAGTTGATGGCTGACCTTTTTTGTTAAGGAGGTATGCTGGAAAAATAGGAAAATTCTTTACATTTATTCAATTAAATAGTTAACTAAATAAGCATACTCCAAAATTTGTGAGGTTTTACATATGAAAACATTGAAAAACTATGTGGGTCAATTTCATCCAATCGTATGGGTGTTATTAATTGGGACTGTCTTATCAAGAGGTTCTGCATTTATGACTTTGCCATTTCTCTCAATCTATTTATCAAGACACATGGATCTCTCACCAATTATTATTGGTGTAACTGTCGGGATGAGCCCGTTAATGGCAACGGTAGGTGGATTCATTGGCGGCCATTTATCAGACCGCTTTGGACGAAAACCAGTCATGCTTATTGCTTTGTTTACAGTAGCCTTTGTTTATTATGGTTTTACCGTTGCTACTAGTCCGGGTTGGTTTATTCTGTTAAATGCCTTAAACGGATTGAGTAATTCGTTCTTCGAACCGACCGCTCAAGCCTTAATGGCCGATTTAACCGTAAAGGAAAAGAGGATGAAGGTGTACTCCTTACGATATACAGCCATGAATATCGGAGCATCCGTTGGTCCGCTGATTGGAGCCTATTTAGCTAGTACATCAGCTAAATTATCCTTTGCCATAACCGGAACGTTTTATTTATTTTATGGAATGGTTTTGGTTTTCTTTTTACAAAAACTTGTCTTCCCGAAAGTAGAAAATATCAAAAAGGGTGCCTCTTTTGGAGATGCCTTTAGGATTGTTAAAAGAGATAAGGCTTTAAGATATCTTATCTTGGGAATCATCTTGGTGAATATGGGGTACGTTCAAATAGATTCTAATTTACCGCAAATATTAGAAGGAACGGTAGAAAATGGCGTGGTTATATTCTCCATGCTTATCACTATTAATGCAATAATGGTTGTATTGCTGCAAATGCCAATCAGTCACATCGCAGAGAAATTTAGGTTAATGCAGGTCATGGTGGTCGGAGCCGTTTTTATGGCCGCAGGTTTGATTGGCTTCAGCTTTGTTAATGGCTGGGTTACAGCTATTGCTGCCATGGTATTGTTAACGGTGGGGGAAATATTAATCTTTCCATCCAATAGCATGATGATTGATCAACTAGCTCCTGAACATCTTCGGGGAACTTATTTTGGTGCAGCTCAATTTAGAAAGATAGGTAACTTTCTTGGACCAATTATTGGCGGGTTCCTTCTAAGCCATTTTCAAGGGCAGATCATGTTTTGGACCATTTCCTTGTTAACTCTTGGAAGTATTATTTTCTTTTCAATCGGTAACAAGTCTTTCATTAAAGCATCGGAACAATCAGCCGAAAAAGCGGTTTAACAATAGTTGATAAAAAAAGCCCAAGGACGAAAAAAAGTCCAAGGGCATTTTTTTATCGAAGAATATCCTCGATTCTAGTAAGGGTGTCTTCGTTTAATTTCACACCTGAAGCCTTCACATTTTCTTCTACTTGTTCAGGACGACTAGCCCCTACTAACGCACTTGCCACATTACTTTGTCTTAATATCCAAGCAAGAGCAAAATTCGCAAGAGTAAGATTATTATCAGCGGCAACTTCTTTTAAAAGTTCGACTTTATCTAGATTCTCTTCCGTTAATAATCCAAAAAGACCATTGTATTTTTCCTGAGCAGCACGACTTCCTGCAGGAGCCTTTTCACCTTTTTTATACTTACCTGTTAATACACCTTGTGCAAGTGGTGACCAAACAACCTGACCAATTCCGTGCTTTTCACTTACAGGCAGGACTTCTTTTTCAATATAACGCTGTAACATGCTGTATTGAGGTTGATTAACAACTATACGATCTAGAAGTTTCTTATCAGCAAGATGAACCGCTTCTGAAATTTGTTCCGCCGTCCATTCACTAACACCAACGTACAACACTTTTCCTTGACGGATTAAGTCATCAAGTGCACGTAATGTTTCTTCCAATGGTGTTTCCGGATCATACCGATGGCAATAATAAATATCTACATAGTCAGTGTTAAGGCGCTTTAAGCTGGCATGGCATTGTTCCATGACATGCTTTCGAGAAAGTCCTCGGTCATTAGGACCGTCACCCATTGGCCAAAATACTTTCGTTGCCAGCACATAGGAATCACGCACATATTTCTTTAGTGCCTTCCCGACAACAATTTCAGCTTCTCCACGCATATAAACATTGGCTGTATCAAAAAAGTTAATGCCTAAATCATAGGCTTTATCAATAGACGCAGCTGCATTATGCTCTTCCACATATCCACCGTATGTAAGCCAACTGCCTAAACTTATTTCACTCACTTTTAAACCGGTATTTCCCAATCGCCGATATTCCATCTAACTTCCCCCTAATAAAAGTTTCGTGACTCAAAATAAAAATACTACATTATTTACTAATTTGTCTACAATTTGGTATATATTTGGTAATATAGATATAGATAAACAGTTTAATAGAATCAGTTTGATGATTTATAGTACTTCTTTTTAGATTTTTGAATAGGAACTATTCTGAAGAAAAGGGGGGTCCTTATAATGTCATATTGGATCACAGTATTTGTATTGTTTATTGTCCTATATCTTGTTGTTGAGGAACTCATCTATTATTTTTGGAATCGATATGTATACGGACCTAACCTTGAAAGAAAGAACAAATGGAAGAAAAGAATATCAACTATTTGGAAAGTAATGACCACTATACTGACTTTCTTCAAGAAAAAGAAGCCTATGGAAATACAGGAAACAAATGAGGAGAAGAGCTCAATGTGAAAGTTGAGCTCTTTTCCTTTTTTTCGTAGTAATCATCCTTCATTAGAAGGCTGATTATTTTTTTTCTTTTTGATGTAGTAACGAAGGGCTTTAATCATAATTGCAGTGCCAAAAAAAACAATAATAATGTATTCAGCTGCCTCCATGACCTTAAAAGGGTTAATAGCTTTCCAAATTAATTTTCGAGGTTCAGTACCCATAACAAGGTCTAAGAAGCCAATCATACCCATCAATCCACCTGCAATAACAAATGAAACCAATATTTGCTTCAACTGTTTCACCTACAATCTCCAGTATCTTTATTTTTGTTCTTTAAACCATCCTTATGCATGTATTTCTAAATGTTTTTTGGAAGAAATGGATAGAAGAGTTCACGTTGGGGAAAATAACCATTACGAATTGTTAATGCTGAGGTGGTAGCTTGTGTCGATCTTGTCAAGTATGTTGAAAAAGAAGCAAAAAAGGAGACAGAATGATAATTATAGACAGCAGCAAGATCCACTTAAGCCAGAGGATTTGCCGATACTTAGGGAATATAAGGATAATATTTCCCGCATAAAAGAAGAGTTTGGGAAAAGCGCTGATATCATCATTCGAGAAGTAAAGATAAGCAGCTATAAAGGAGCTCTTGTATTTGTTGATGGTTTAGCGGATAGTCATTCCATCAGTGACTTTATTTTAGAATCTTTTATGGAAAAAGAACTTCCACTTGAGCGGATTGATCTCTTTCAATACGTAATTGAGAAGGCTGTTGCGCTTGGCAGTATTTTGACAATTGATAATTGGAATCAGGTTTATGATAATTTGTTATCAGGAAATACCATTATTTTTTTAGAAGGTCACAACCAAGCCATTAGTGCGGAGACAAAGGGTTGGGAAAAGCGGGCCATTTCTGAACCAACAACACAACTATCTATACGCGGACCGAAGGATTCTTTCACAGAAACACTCCGTACTAATACAGCTTTGATACGGAGAAGAATTAAAAGTCCTAATTTATGGTTGGAATCAATGAAATTAGGCACGGTAACACAAACTGACATTGCGTTGATGTATATTAAAGGAATTGCAAACGAGAAAATTATATCTGAACTTAAGGAAAGATTAAATCGAATTGATATTGACGGTATTATTGCCTCAGGCTATATTGAGCAATTAATTGAAGATCAAACCTGGACAACTTTTCCGACTACCTATCATACCGAAAGACCAGATGTTGTTACTTCTCATTTACTTGAAGGGCGAATTGCCATTATTATTGATGGAACACCATTTGTACTTACCGCGCCTGCCCTTTTTATTCAATTTTTTCAGGCACCAGACGACTATTATTCACGTTTTGATATTTCAACGGGTATCAGGATCCTAAGAATCTTGGCATTTTTGATTGCCCTTATTGGACCCGCTACCTACATAGCGGCTACAACCTTTCATCAAGAAATGATTCCGACTACCATGGCCATTGCGATTGCGGCCCAAAGAGAAAGTGTTCCCTTTCCAGCATTTGTTGAAGCATTAATCATGGAGGTTACATTTGAAATTTTACGGGAGGCAGGCTTAAGACTTCCGCGCGCGGTCGGTCAGGCCGTTTCCATTGTGGGTGCGCTCGTTATTGGTCAAGCTGCCGTGCAAGCAGGGTTCGTTTCCCCAGTAATGGTTATCGTTGTGTCAATCACGGCCATTGCTAACTTTTCAACACCTATTTTTGCGATGGCAATTGCAGCTAGACTGCTTCGCTTTGCTTTAATGGGACTTGCCACCATTCTAGGCTTTTATGGAATGATGCTGGGACTTATGTTTATAGCGATACATTTATGTTCGCTTCGCTCGTTTGGAATTCCTTATATGATGCCAATCGCACCTTTTAGCATCCGTAACCAGCAGGACGTATTTCTCCGGTTTCCTATTTGGGCCTTTAAAAATAGACCTCAATTTATTAGTCAAGGCAATATAGTTAGAACAGGGGAAAATCAAAAGCCAGGTCCACCTAAAGCTGATGAGCAACCAAATGATCAATCAGATAAAGGTGATCAGTCATGAAAAAATGTTTAAATACTATAATAATTTTACTGTTGCTTTTACCCGTTCTTAGTGGATGCTGGAATCAGAAGGAATTGACGGACCTGGCCTTTGTCATGGCATTGGGAATTGATAAAGGTAAGGAAAAAAAATTTAATTTGTCCTTTCAACTTGTGAATCCTGGCAATGTATCATCTGGTCAATCAGGTGGAGGAAACGGACTGCCCATTGCAGTTTATAGAAGTTCTGGGGATACCATCACTGAAGCGGCAAGAAATGCTACCAAGAAGGTTTCAAGAAGGCTGTATTATGCACATACAAACGTGGTGGTCATAAGTGAAGAGGTGGCAAAGGAAAGCTTGCTATATGTGCTGGATGCGTTGGATCGGGATCCTGAATTTCGAACCACAACAGAATTAGTCATCGCGAGAGGTTCAAAAGCAGAGGATATAGTAACGACGTTGACTATTCTGGACCGACTTCCAGTAACTAAAATTACAAAGCAAATTAAATTCTCAGAATCTATGCTTGGTGAAAATATGAGCTTAAATATTGACGATTTTCTCACTGGGTTAATTAGTAAGGGGAAACAGCCTTTAGCTAATGGTTATAGGCTTGTTGGTGACAAACCAAAAGCAAGGAAAGCAGAAAATCTTCAAAAGACGACAACGGATGCTTTTCTACAATCTGATGGTTTAGCCGTTTTTAATAAGGGGAAATTACATGGCTGGATCGAACATGACAAAGCACGTGGTATATTGTGGGTTCTCGATAAAGTACATAGTACGGATATAAATATTAACTGGGAAGGAAAGAAAAATGCACTTTCCATCGCACCCATACGTTCTAAAACAAAAGTTTCTGTTCGTATGGTGAATGACAAACCGATAATAAATGTAAAAAATGAGAATGAAGGGTGGATAAGCGAAGCGAATACGGCAATAGACTTAGATAATCCAGAAGTCATTGCTCAAATTGAAAAATTAACGGAGAAAGAAATAACTAAGCAGATCCGAGCCTCGGTGAAGGAAGCGCAAAAGTTAAAGACAGATATTTTAGGATTTGGTGAAAAGGTTCACATTGCAAATCCTCCTTTATGGAAGAAAATACAAGGAAATTGGGATGAAGAATTTGCAGACTTACAAGTGAATGTCCATGTAGATTCTTATATTCGAAGAGAAGGAATTCGAACAAAGCCATTTTGGTCAAATATGCAGCAATAGCTTTTTGGAAAGGGGGATCTAGATTGGAGAAGGCAAAAATAAAGGCATCACAATTATTCGTGCTTGTTGTGTTGTTTGAGATGGGCAGTGCGATACTTGTAGGTCTTGGAGCACAGGTGAAACAAGATGCATGGATAAGCATTTTGCTTGGGTTGGTGGGCGGATTAGGAGTTTTCCTAATATACTATCGTTTGTTTCTCTACTATCCAGATCTTCCTATTACGAGCTATGTACAAAAGATAACCGGAAAATGGATAGGACGAATGATTGGTTTCCTTTACGTTATTTATTTTTTGTACTGCGCATCCAGGGTGTTGCGGGACTTTGGAGAATTATTAACGTCAACCATATATACAAATACACCGTTAATAGTTATTAATTGCTTAATGATGGTAACAATTATTTATGCTATACATAAGGGATTTGAGGTAATTGCAAGAGTTGGCGAGCTGTTTTTTATGATTATATATATAATGGCTGTTGTCGGTTTTTTACTCATTATGTTTTCCGGACTAATTCATTTACAAAATCTAAGGCCCGTATTAGAGAACGGATTTATGCCAATTGTAAAGACTTTTCTTGGTGAAACAATCACATTCCCGTTTGGTGAAATGGTTGTATTTACGATGTTACTTCCATATATAAATGACCCGAAAAAGGTAAAGATTGTTTGTATGGGGGGGATGATATTAAGTGGAATTAATATCACAATAACATCGATTATTAATATTGCGGCTCTAGGAACGGATATTTTTATGAGAGCTAATTTCCCGTTGTTAACCACCATTAGTAAAATCAGAATCGCTGAATTTATCGAACGGCTTGATGTTTTCTTTATGCTATATTTAATTGTAGGCGGTTTCTTTAAGATCACGTTATATTTCTATGCGGGAGTTGCGGGAGCAGCAGATATTTTCAAGTTTAATAAACTCCGAAACCTCAGTCTTCCACTAGGGGCTTTTGTTCTATTTGCCTCAATAACAATTGCATCTAATTATGCGGAGCACATAAAAGAAGGACTTCGTATCGTACCGATTTATTTACATTGGCCATTCCAAATCATTATTCCATCAATGCTATTGGTTATTGCTTTTTTCCGCAATCGAAAAAAGAAAGCAAATCAATAAGAAAAGCGGAAGCGCCTTGTTCAGCCCCGACAGGCAAATGTTCTTCTGCAAAAAAAGTCGCTCTGTGACTTTTATTGCAGAAGGTTATTTGACCCAGGGGGCTAGGCGCTGGAGCTGGACAATTCTCGAAGTTGAATTATACTCTCTAATTATGTGAAAAAGACTGCCTTTTTTGGCAGTCTTAATTTTAGTTCTTTTTAGAGTTATGTTGCTTAATTGGCAACACTATGCTGACAGTTGTACCAAGGTTTTTTTGACTATCAAAATGAATGGTTCCCTTGTGTGATTGAACAATTTTATAGCTTACTGTTAAGCCTAATCCAGTCCCTTTTTCCTTTGAGGAGTAGAAAGGTTCGCCAATTTTTTCTAATCTCTCTTTTGAGATACCGCACCCACTGTCCTTAATCGTAATACAAATCTTCTCAACTGCTTGCTCGGCACTAATCGTTACCGATTTACCTTGTTGGGATGCCTCTATTGCATTTTTAATAATATTAATAAATAATTGTTTTAATTGGTTTGGTTCACACTCAAGTATAAGAGGTTCTTTAGGGAAATTAGAATTAATTTGGATATTATATAAGCTTGCTTCTGTGCTCAGCAACGAAATAACATCCTGTAACAGTTTATGAATATCTGCGTTTGTAAACTTAAGAACCTGTGGTTTTGCCAAGAGAAGAAGCTCTCCTACAATATGATTAATCCGATCGAGTTCGTCTAACATGATTTGATAGTAATATTGATGCTTCTTATCTTCCATTTGTAAAAGCTGCACAAAACCCTTTAAAGAAGTAAGAGGATTCCTGATCTCGTGGGCAACACTTGCAGATAATTCACCAACGACAGAAAGTTTTTCTGTTCTTCTAAGGCGTTCCTCTGTTTTTCTTAAAGTAGTCACATCTCGTCCAGTGCCAATAATACCAGTAATGGCACCTTCAATATTGATAGGGAGTGACGTACATTGTAACGTAATCATCTCTCCGTTTGCATGTGGGACATTTATCTCGTACATAACAGGTTTAACCTCTTCGACAACGGAGGCAATAAACTGGTTGACTTGTTTTTGATACTCTTTCGGTAATAAGGATTTTATATTTTTTCCAATGATATCATCTCTGTTAAAACCAGTAATGACCTCGAAGTGAGGATTGAGATTCGTAATATTTCCTTTCAAATCCATTAGATAAACAATATCAGGACTGTATTCAAATAATGATTTATATTGCTGTTGGCTTACCAAGAGTTCTCTAGCCATTTTCTTTTTTTCAGTAATATCACGACCAATAATGACCAGGCCCTGTCTGCTTCCATCTGGATTGAAAAGAGGGACTTTAATCGTATCAAAGGTTTTTGTCGTTCCGTCTGGAACTGGAAGAACTTCTTCAATTCGAATAATGTCCCCATTTTTCCAAGCTTCCTCATCCGAAATTTCACAATACCGGAGGGCATCCGCATAAAAATCTGTATACTCGGCTAACTCGGAGTCCTTTTTCCCACGATAATCCACATGTTCTAGCTGAAACAATTGCAAACCAAAATTATTGGCCTCAATCCATCGTCCTTCTCCATCCTTAAAATTAACAAAGTCAACCATCGCGTTAATTAAGGTGGATAAGCGCTTTTGGTCTTCTCGTGAGACGGATAATTCATTGGTCTTATTAATGAAAAAATAAATGAAGCCTCCAGTGATGAGTATATAAAGGACCTCTTTAGATCGTTCAATAATCCAAATAAGTGAAGTAGGAACGAATGTTTCGATAAGATAATTTGAACCATATATCCAAATTAAACTACCTAAGAAATAGAATAGGACTAGTTTGAATTTTTGTTTCTGCATGGAAATCTCCAGTTCTTTCAAGGAAACAAGTTCTCCTAGAATGAGTAATATATATCTATTGTATATAGTACTAAAAAATTATTTATTTTGGAATAATGCAATACTGGAAAAAAGCAGAGGAGCACTTGGATGCAGCCTCTGCTTTATTATATTGGTATTTAATTGAGCCGTGTTAAGACCTTAATGCATATTCTTTGACCATTTCTTTTGTGACAAGCTTTCGGAAAGGAATGATTCCTTGCTTTGCTAGGGTGTTAATTTGATTTGTCATTTCGTTAATTTTATCGGTTGTGAACTCTTTTCCCTGCTTGCATAAAAGTAACGCTTCTTCGATAAAATGCTCTCTTTGCTGGTCGAGCAGCAGGAAGCGATTAATCTTTTGGTTTTGCTTGTTTACATGTTCGGATATTGCTTTATGTACGCTCATGTTTTTCATCTCCTATGGTTCATCCATTTAAGTATTAGTATATTCTTCTGCCAAGTATAAGTAGATCTCTTTCAATGCCGTCAAGTTCTGCAATCTTCGGAAGATGTGCCCATTTTTCAAAGCCAAAGCTGTTAAAAAGCTTTATGCTGGGGTCATTATGGCCAAAGATAAATCCAAGTAAGGTTTTAATTTCAAGGGCTGGGCAAGCATCTATTGCTTTTTGTATAAGAAACTTACCGAGTTTCTTTCCACGAAAATCCTGATGAATATATATACTGATTTCAGCTGTTCCATTATAGGCTGGTCTGCCATAAAACGACTGATAACTTACCCATCCGCAAATTAATCCTTGACTTTCGACTACCCAAAGTGGACGAAAGGAAGGGGAGTGCTCGTGAAACCATTGGGTCCGGCTTTCAACAGTTACTGGCTCAAGGTCAGCGGTAACCATTCTCCCAGCGATGGTTGAATTGTATATGTCAACGATAATCGGTAAATCAGTTATTTCTGCGTCTCTTATTGTGAAAGCATCGTACATACTCTAGTCCACTCCATTAGATAATAATTTAATTAGATTTTATGATATCCTTCTAAACATACATTTTCAATCATAATTTTTCGTTTATTTCATATTAAAAGAAAAAAGCTGACTCATTGTGTTGAGTCAGCCTTCTTCTTGATGGAGGCAGCGATCTGTGTCACCCCATCATTCGTTTCGATGCCATTACACTTACCAACGGTGTGCTTTGGCATTACTCCTTAAGATGATTGTGTTTTGCGTCACCTGTGTTTGCCCATTCACCTGAGATTTCTGGCGTTTTGGCCTTGTAAACGTGTGGTGAAAAAGCTCTGAGTGTGGATCCAAATGATCTCTGTAGCTCATCTAAAATCACCTCATCATAGGATTTGAAACGATGATATTCGCTATGGAACATCATTATTATTATTTGTAAAATCAACAGAAATTACTCACTTATTTAAATATCAGTGATGCATGAAAAAAGATGGAATGGTTTATTCTAATGAAGCAGAACGAACTATCTAATAATTAATTAAGATTGTTTGACGGACTTTCTTTGATTTCAGTGGATGAAGGACAAAATTTGGTCTGAGCACAAAGATTTTGTCTTTCGTACGGGTGATGAAGGACAAAATTCGATTTGAACACAAAGATTTTGTCTTTCATACGGTTGATGAAGGACAAAGTTCGATTTGAATACAAAGGTTTTGTCTTTCATACGGTTGATGAAGGACAAAGTTCGATTTGAATACAAAGATTTTGTCTTTCATACGGTTGATGAAGGACAAAATGCGATTTGAATACAAAGGTTTTGTCTTTCATACGGTTGATGAAGGACAAAATTCGATTTGAACACAAAGATTTTGTCTTTCATACGGTTGATGAAGGACAAAATTTGATTTGAACACAAAGATTTTGTCTTTCATACGATTGATGAAGGACAAAATTTGATTTGAATACAAAGGTTTTGTCCTTCATAAGGTGGATGAAGGACAGGACAAGCTTGAAATGCCGTAGGTTTGTCTTTCACCAAGACTCAAGCACAAAATAGATCAAATGAAACCGCTTCAAAAACATTAATAAAGTGTTCACATGTATTGTCATAAAATTGAGGTACAATGAATACGTAAAATAGTTTGTGAGATTATTCACGTAACTAAAATAACAGCACGGTAAACAAAAAAAGAGGCGAACAAATGATGGCACATCTATCAATAAGCGCACTTCTCATACGATTCCTTTTGGGTGGTTTAGCAGTTGTTGCTTGTACAGTGGTAGCAAAAAAATTGGGAGAAAAAGCAGGAGGAATTTTTGCAGCCTTTCCTGCGGTGTATCTTGCGGCATTATTAACAATAGGACTTGATTTTCATGGTGCGCAGCTGATTTCACATTCGATTATGTTATCAAGGGGAGCCATCTTTGGAATGGCAATCAACATCATAGTTGCTCTTATCGCAGGCTATCTTTTACCGAAAGTAGGCTGGAAACGGGGCATCCTTCAATCCATGGCTTTCTGGTTTACTATTTCAATAGTAGTTGTCATTATTACATCTCATTAAACGAAAAAGGTGACAAACATGAATAAACAGGACTTATTTATTCGATTCCTACTCGGTGGAACTGCGGTTTCACTAAGTTATTTAATTACAATCATTTCTCCGTGGAAAATGCTTGCTGGAATTTTTGCAGCTTTTCCTGCCGTAATGCTAACAGCGGTTATCATGGTCGGCATTGCTTCCGGTACAAAGAAAGCAACCAATATTGCCCGAGGGTCTGTATATGGAATGATGGGCGGAATTATTTGCGTGATTACAGTCCTCCTTACCTTGCAATCCACTAGTAATTGGCTCTTAAGTATTACCATAGGATTGCTATCATGGCTAACAAGCTCTATTGCGATCTCTACATTAAGAGAACGTATGGCAATAAAAAAAGCCGTCCACCACATATAATTTGTTAAAAAAATCCTTTAGCGGAATTAGAGCTGAAGGATTTTTTTAACAAGTTTCATCACTTTTAACTTGTATTATCTGAAATTTCGGAATAAAATAAAATTAACATACCAACCGGTAGGTATGTTTTCGGATAACCTATCATATACTTTCTAAGAAGAAAACTAGAATAAAAGAATAGAATGGAGTGAAGGAAATGCATTTACGTTTGACCGACGAGCAAAAAATGGTGCAGAAAACAATTAGGAGATTTGTTGAAAAAGAACTCATTCCACTTGAAAACGATGTATTAAGAAACGAACGAGAAGGAAAGCCTAGTCTCCCGCCAGGAAAATTAAAAGAGCTTCAATTAAAGGCAAAGGAAGCAGGCTTCTGGGGAATTAACACACCTGAAGAATACGGCGGAGCTGATTTAGGGCAAATGATGATGGCCATTGTGTTGATGGAAGTGTCGAAGACCTTTGTTCCATTCCAATTTGGCGGCTCAGCAGATAATATTCTTTACTATGGAAATGAAGAACAAAAACAAAAATATTTAATTCCAACTATCAATGGGGAGAAAAAATCCTGCTTTGCTATGACTGAACCTGGTGCAGGCTCTGATACGCAAAATATCAAAATGACAGCGGTCAAGGACGGAAATGAATGGGTATTGAATGGTGAAAAAACATTTATTACAGGTGGTAATGAAGCCGACTTCGTTATGGTTATCGCCATTACAGATAAAGAAAGGCATCAAGAAACACGTGGACGAGAAGGTGTGACCTGCTTTATTGCCGACCGCGATATGGGCTGGAAATCGGAGTATATACATACGATGGGAGAATGGGGTCCAGCCGGCTTAGTATTTGATAATGTCCGTGTTCCGGAGGAAAATATCCTGGGTGAATTACACAAGGGCTATAATTTGGGACTTGAATGGATTGGTTTTGCAAGATGGATTGTTGGTGCAAGAGCTGTTGGATCGGCAGAACGTTTATTGCAAATGGCAATTGATTATTCGAAAGAACGAATTACCTTTGGTAAACCGATTGCAGAAAGACAAGCCATCCAATGGCAAATCGCGGATTCTGCCGTTGAACTTGAAGCTGCAAGATGGTTAGTTTTAAACGCAGCGTTTACGCTTGACCAAGGGGAGGATAATCGTCACCTCGCTTCCATGGCGAAATTATACGGCTCCAATATGGGGAATAGAGTAGTTGACCGTGTCTTACAAATTCATGGCGGGATGGGCTACACAAGAGAATTGCCAATTGAACGCTGGTACAGAGAAGCTCGCCTTTGGAGAATTTACGATGGTACCGATGAAATCCAGCGCATGATTATCGCACGTAACCTTATTAAGGGACACGTAAAAATTGGTCAATACGTTTAAATTGTAAGCGCTATTTAAAAGGTAGTGTTAAGGAACATTGTTGATTTTTATACCCTGTTGATTGGAGCGGAAGGCACGAAGACTCCTGTGGGAGTATGGTTCAGGGGAGACCCCGCAGGCGCATGCGCCGAGGAGGCTCGCCGAAACACCCACGGAAAGCGAAGTGCCTGGAGCGGAAATCAACAGACAAAGTTTAACAAAGACAAAAAGAAAAACAGGAGGAGTAGAAATGGCAGGTAGATTTGATGGGAAAGTGGCATTTGTAACAGGCGGAAGCCGTGGAATCGGAAAAGGAATTGTTGAGCTTTTTGCAGAAGAAGGCGCAAAAGTAGCCTTTATCGACTTAAATGAAGAAGCATTAAGCCAAACAACAAGTGAATTAAAAGAAAAAGGATACGAAGTATACTCTAAAGTGGCAAACGTTACCGATGCCGAGCAGGTAGAAAATGCGGTAAAAGAGGTTTACGAAGCCTACGGATCGGTTGATGTTCTAGTAAATAATGCGGGAGTCATCCGTGACAATCTGTTATTTAAAATGACAGATTCTGATTGGCAAACAGTCATGGATGTACATTTAAAAGGCTCATTTAATGCGGCACGTGCCGTACAAAAATATATGGTGGAACAAAAATATGGACGTATCATCAATAT
Organism: Neobacillus sp. PS2-9; assembly: GCF_030915525.1. Taxonomy (NCBI): domain Bacteria; kingdom Bacillati; phylum Bacillota; class Bacilli; order Caryophanales; family Bacillaceae; genus Neobacillus; species Neobacillus sp. PS2-9. The sequence continues at coordinate 3,089,864 of NZ_CP133269.1, read as the reverse complement.
TTCATCCACTTCTGCCCTTGGTAATCGCGGCCAAGCCAACTATGCTGCCGCCAAAGCTGGGTTGCAGGGCTTCACAAAGACACTGGCAATAGAACTTGGAAAATACGGTATTACGGCCAACTCCGTAGCGCCAGGCTTTATTGAAACAGAAATGACGAAAGAAACGGCTGCAAGAATTGGAATTCCATTTGAGCATCTTATTCAAGCAAGCGTTGCTAATATTCCGGTTGGAAGAAGTGGAAAGCCAGCGGATATTGCCAATGCTGTAGCCTTCTTTGCTGACGAAAAATCGTCCTTTGTTAATGGACAGGTAATCTATGTGGCCGGCGGACCAAAATGCTAATTATGTGAGGTGAGGATGAATTGTTTAAAGATCAAATAGGTAAACAATCAAACAAGGTAAAAAATACCGTTGAAAGAGGAGCCGTCAAGAAATTTGCGGAAGCGATTGGCGACCTTCATCCTATTTATGTTGATGAGGACACAGGAAGATTGTCTCGATTTAAAAACAATATTGCCCCTCCCACCTATCCAAGAGTATTCGATTATGGAGTAGTTGAGGGCTTGAACCTGCCTAATAAAGGCTTAATTCACGGGGAACAAACCTTTCACTATGCACGACCATTATTGGTTGGGGAAGACGTGTACTGCTATTCCAAGGTAAAAAACTACTTTGAGAAAAAAGGGAATTTTGGCGAAATGGGATTCCTTGTCCTTGAAAGCTTTGGTGAGGACGAGGCAGGGAATGTCATCTTTAGTTCAACTTCAACAGTTGTCATATCTGAAGCTGTGAGGAAGGTGTTGGTAAAGTGAGTACACTAGCACAATTACAAGTGGGAGAGTCAATTAATGAGGTTCAGCTTGCCCCTGTTTCAAGGATGGATCTTATTAAATATTCAGGTGCTTCAGGGGATTTTAACCCGATTCACACCATTGATGAGGAAGCCAAAAAAGCGGGGCTGCCAGGAATCATTGCACATGGAATGTGGACTATGGGAAATTTGGCAAAGCTCTTTACTTCTTATTATGAAGAGGGATTTGTTAAGGATTACTCCATCCGCTTTAAGGGCATGGTGTTTTTAAATGATGTCGTTACGCTCAAAGCAACGTTAAAAGAAAAACAGGAAAACACCCTCCGTTTCCAGGTTCAAGCAGTGAACCAGCAAGGAAATGAAGTGTTAAAGGGTGAGGTAGTTTATCACCAATACGAAGTGGTTAGAGAATAATAGGATTTGAAAAGGCTCCCGGCATGGAAGAGGTCTCTCGCCTTCATGCTGGGTTTATTTCTATCAAATTTCAGGGAAGCATGAATGAATATTAATAAAGGGTGATGAAATGACAACCAAAATGAAAGTGAACTATCAGCCGCCAGTTTTTTCGACAGTAGAGGAAGAAAGGCAGCATTTAAAACAAAAATTAGCTGCCGCCTTTCGATTGTTTTCTAAATTTGGCTTTGATGAAGGGGTTGCAGGACATATTACTGCACGTGACCCAGAGCGGAAGGATCATTTTTGGGTGAATCCTTTTGGCATGCACTTTAGTCAAATCTGTGCCTCCGATTTAATTCTTTGTAACCATGAAGGCGAGGTGGTGGAAGGACATTATCCTGTAAACCGTGCCGCTTTTGCCATTCATTCTCAAGTCCATGCTGCAAGGCCTGACGTTATAGCAGCTGCCCATGCTCATTCTGTTTACGGTAAATCCTGGTCTTCCCTTGGGCGCCTCCTTGACCCAATCACACAGGATGCGTGTGCTTTCTATCGTGATCATTCCTTATACGACGACTTTACCGGTGTGGTTCTAGAAATCGAAGAAGGAAGACGGATCGGAAAAGCACTTGGAAACAATAAGGCATGTATTTTAAGGAACCACGGATTGTTGACGGTTGGAGGATCAGTTGATGAAGCCGCATGGTGGTTTATTACTATGGAACGTTCCTGTCAAGCGCAGCTTCTTGCAGAGTCAGCAGGCAAGCCTGTTGTCATTGATGATGAAGACGCAAAAGCCACATATGAGACAGTAGGTGTTCGTACTGCTGGCTGGTTCCAATTTCAGCCATTATGGAATCGAATCGTGAAAGAACAGCCGGATCTTTTAGAATAATGACTCTGATCTGAAAAGAGGACACATTCTCTTTTCAGATGTATACATATGGATTTGGGAGGATTGGCCATGAAAATAGGTGTAGCAGGTACCGGTGCAGTAGGAGGTTATTTCGGTGCGCTTTTAAAAAAAGCGGGAAACGAAGTAATTTTTCTAGCAAGAGGAAAGAATTTGGAAAGAATGCAGGCAGAAGGATTAACGGTTGAGAGTGAAGTGGAACGTTTCTCTGTTGATGGAGAGTTTACAGACAGTTATGAGTCTTTTATGGATATTGACCTCCTGTTATTTTGTGTTAAATCAACCGATACCATAGAGGTTGCGGAAAAATTCCATCCCCTGTTAAAAGCATCCTGCTTGATTATGACCCTCCAAAACGGAGTGGATAATGAAGAAATATTAAGTGAAATCTTTGGTAAAGAACGTATTGTATCTGCAGCAACGTATATTCAAGCAATGGTGACGGATACGGGTGTGGTGAAGCAAATTGGCGTTCCTCCACAGTTAGTTATTGGCACTTTAGACAGTCAGTTAGCGGAAAAAGCAAATGAGATTTCCACCTTTTTTAATGCTGCTAATATCATAACCTATCCATCTAGCAATATTTTACACATTAAGTGGAAAAAGCTACTTTGGAATGTCACCTTTAACCCGTTAACTGCCTTAATGGAAGTAAAGGTTGGCGCCATTTACGACGATGAAGGCCTATATCAAACAGCTCTAACCATCTGTAAAGAGGCAATCGCTGTCGCCAATGCCGCTGGAATGGAAATCGAAGAAGATTTCTATGAAACGATTTTCGCTCAAGGGAACCTTGCGAAAGAACATCAACCCTCCATGCTACAAGATAAATTGAAAGGGAAAGCGTTGGAGGTAGAATCCATCAGCGGATACATCGTAAGAAAAGGAAGAGAAGTAAAGGTGGATACCCCTGTTTTGGGAACTATCTATCATCTTTTAAGTTATCAAGCTAAAAAAAGCTCTAATAGCGAGGTGAAATGACTTGGAAGTACAACGAGATCGTCCCTGGATGGATTATTACCCGGAGACTACGGACCTTTCTTTTGAGATTCCGGAATGTAACCTATATACATTGTTAGAAAAGACGGTAGAAAAATACGGTGAACAAATTGCTATTATTTATGAAGAAGATAAGATCACATACAACCAATTGAAGAACCAAGTAGACCGACTTGCAAACGCTTGGAAACAGTTCGGGATTCAAAAAGGAGAGCGGCTGGGGTTAATGGTCTCGAACCAGCCTTCTTATGTGATTTCCTATTATGCAGCTTTAAAAATTGGAATGATTGTCGTTCAAATTAATCCGCATTATACCCCACGAGAATTACTAGAAATTTTCCATGACTCAGATGTAGCTTATTTAGTTTCAGAACCTGAAAACCTGGAGAAAGTAAGATACCTACAAAATTCCCATTCCTTTAAATATATTTTTGTAACTGAAAGAACCATAGAATCAGATTGTTTTTCATGTATTCTCGATTTAATCCGTCATGCCGAGCCATTACAAGAAGCATGTTCCATCACAGCTAAGGAGGATATTGCTGTTATTCAATACACCGGCGGTACAACGGGGAAAAAGAAAGGAGCTATGCTAACCCATTTTAATTTAATTGCCAATGTCATTCAAAGTAAGGCTCTCTACGGCGAGCGAATGTTCGTTGGTGAAGAAACCATTCTAACAGCAACCCCGCTTTATCATGTGTACGGGATGACAAGTGGAATGAACCTTAGTATTTATATCGGTGCTGCAAATGTGTTAGTGAATAAATTTGAGATTAAAAAGGTTCTTGAAGTAATTCAAGCACACAGTCCGACTTTCTTCCCGGGTGTACCCAAAATGTATAATGCCTTTGTTCATTACCCTGAGATAGACCGTTACGATTTAACCTGTTTTAAAATGTGCTCGAGCGGTTCCGCACCACTTCCAGTTGAAATTATCAAGAAATTTGAAGGGTTGACGGGCGTTTCAATTGGGGAAGGTTATGGGCTCTCAGAAACCTCGCCCACGACGCATCGAAACCCGCCAGAAGGGTTGACCAAAATAGGAAGTATCGGAATTCCTGTGCCAAAAACAGATTGTAGAATTGTAGATGACAATGGCGAGGACCTTCCAGAGAAAAGTATTGGGGAATTATTAATTAAGGGTCCACAGGTGATGATGGGCTACTGGAATAAGCCGGAGGAAACCAAACAGGCCCTTCGCGATGGCTGGTTCTATACTGGTGACCTCGCAACGATGGATGAGGACGGTTACTTTTATATCGTTGGCAGGAAAAAAGAAATGATTATTGTCGGTGGCTTTAATGTGTACCCTCAAGAAGTGGAAGGGATCCTTTATGAACATCCAGATGTACTCGATGCTGCAGTGGTAGGTATCCCTGATAAAAATTCTGGTGAGCTGGTAAAAGCATTTATCGTGCCAAAAGCCGGAGCTGAAATCAATAGTAACGAGTTAAAGAGTTACTGCTATCAACATCTTACCCGATACAAGGTACCCAAACAATTTGAAATCATAGATTCTCTGCCGCGAAATGCAGTAGGAAAAGTATTAAAACGAGTTCTTCTAGAAAAAGAAAAAAATCGAGTCTAAGTACATTTGGAGGTGTCACATGAATTTCGAATTAGATGAAGACATTCTTTTTTTGAAAAAGAACGTCAGGGATTTCATTCAGACAGAGGTAGAAGCAGTTGCCATGCAAATTGAGGAAGAGAACCACATACCGGAAAGGATTATTCAGCTGTCAAAAGAGATGGGCCTCTTTGGTCTAAGTATTCCTGAAGAATATGGCGGTCTTGGAATTGGAATGGTCGGTAAATGCGCCTTATACGAGGAAATCGGTCAAACACATAACGGATATACGACTTTAATTGGAGCCCATACCGGTATCGGATCAGTAGGAATTGTAGAAATGGGGAACGAAGAGCAAAAGAGAAGATATTTACCTGATATGGCGAACGGGGATAAAATAGGTGCCTTCGCTTTAACCGAGCCTGCCGCCGGTTCTAATGCCGCCAATTTAAAAACAACAGCTGTTAGAAAAGGAAATACTTACGTTCTTAACGGTTTAAAACATTATATTACTAACGCAACTGAAGCAAGCGTTTTTACAGTGATGGCGGTAACCGACCCGGAAAAAGGGGCCAAGGGAATTACCTCGTTTATTGTAGAAAAGGATTTTCCAGGGTTTCAGGTCGGTGCGGTTGAGAAAAAAATGGGCTTACGTGGATCACATTCAGCGGAATTAATCTTTGAAGATTGTGAGGTTCCGGTTGAAAACGTGCTCGGTGTAGAGGGTCAAGGCTACGTGAATGCGTTGAAAATTTTAGCAAACGGCCGTGCGGGCTTGGCCTCTCGTAATCTTGGTTCCTGTCAAAAGCTTTTGGACATGTCAACAAGATATGCCAAAGACCGAATCCAATTTGGAAAGCCGATTATCTCAAACCAGGCCGTGAGCCATATGCTGGCAGAGATGGCGGTGGAAATAGAAGCGTTAAGGTCGTTTACTTACAGGGTGGCATGGATGGTAGATCAAGGAATGAAAGTCATTAAAGAGGCGGCCATGCTTAAGCTATATGGATCAGAGGTTTACAACCGGGTTGCAGATAAGGCCGTACAAATCCATGGAGGTCTTGGCTATATTGCAGATTACCCAGTGGAACGCTTTTATCGTGATGCAAGGATTACAAGAATCTATGAAGGAACATCAGAGATTCAGAAAAATATCATTGCTGCCCAGTTAGAAAAAGAATACAGCTAATCTAGTAATATAGGAGGATATTCATGAATGATATTGTGATCCTTAGTGCCGTTCGTACACCAGTCGGCAGGTATGGCGGTGCATTAAAAAGTATGAATTCAGGGACTCTTGCTTCTATCGTCATTAAAGAGGCGGTGAAAAGAGCAGGAATTAGCCCTGATCAGGTCGATGAAGTCATTTTAGGCGAAGTCCGTCAATCTACTGAATCCTCTAATGTCGCTAGGGTCGCTGCATTACGCGCAGGAGTCCCTGAAACCGCACCGGCGTTTACCATTAACCGCTTATGTGCATCAGGGCTGCAGGCTATTGCATCAGGTGCCCAACAAATCTCTAGCGGACAAGCGGAAATCGTTGTGGCCGGTGGAACAGAAAGCATGAGCAATGCCCCGCTTTATCTAAGAAACTCTCGATTCGGTGGTGATAACGCAAAACTAATCGATTCCAATACGGAAGCGGGACAACAGCCTCAGGAAATCTATGGAAGTCAGTTAGGAATGGGAATCACTGCTGAAAATGTCGCTGAGAGATTTTCAATTTCACGGGAGGATCAAGATGCTTTTGCATATGAGAGTCAATTACGGGCAGCGGCAGCTTTAAAAAATAATCGGTTTGAGGATGAAATTGTCCCCGTTGAGGTGAAAGGAAAAAAGAGTTCGATTACTTTTTCGGTGGATGAACATCCAAGACCGGAAACTACAATCGAAACATTAAGAAAGCTTAAACCTGTTTTTAAAGAGAATGGCACGGTCACTGCTGGTAATGCCTGTGGACGTAATGACGGAGCAGCCGCCTTAGTGTTAACGTCTCGTAGCCATGCAGAGGGAATGGGTTTGAAGCCAATGGCTAGAATCGTGGATTGGTCAGTGGTTGGAGTCTCACCAGAGGTTATGGGAATTGGTCCGGTGCCAGCTGTGAAAAAACTATTGGAACGAACAGGGTTTACACTTGCTGATATTGATTTATTTGAGTTAAATGAAGCGTTCGCCTCCCAGGCATTAGCTGTAATTCGTGAATTAAATCTTGATCAGGATAAGGTGAATGTGAACGGGGGTGCGATTGCACTTGGACATCCCCTTGGGGCCACGGGTGCAAAAATCATCACTACTTTAATTTACGAACTAATCAGGCAACAGAAAAAAAGAGGCATAGCCACTTTATGTGTTGGCGGAGGACAGGGAATGGCTATGATGGTAGAGATTACTACTTAAAGGAGAAAGACGAATGAAAATGCCCGAAACTACATCAACATTTTTCGACTATATGGGTTTTAGTGGTGAATGGTCGGATTCGTTTCAGTTAGAAATTGACATGCAGCCGCATTTGCTTCAGGATGACGGAACCGTTCATCCTGGGGTCTTCTCCACCATGCTTGATATTATAATGGGAGCAAACATCTCTTTAGAGACCCAGTCATTCGCCGCTACCATTAACCTAAATCTATCATTCTTTGATCTTTTACCAAAAGAAAAATATCGTGCAGAAACAACAGTTTTGAACCAAGACGGAAAATATGTCACGGCGGAAGGGACCATTTACGATCAAAATCATTCGCTTATTGCGAAAGGGATAGGGACATTTAAAACAAGTCCAATTATACAAGGATAGTAAGTAGGTGGGGATAAATTGTCGGTCTTGAATACGGAGCTTCATAAATATATAGAGAATAATCCGTTCAATAACCATATCGGTTTTGAACTAGTAACTGAAAAGAAAGATGAAATCCTTCTTAAGCTTTCACTGAAAAGAGAGCTCCTAAATACTAATAAAACTGTTCACGGAGGAGTACATGCCTCCATGCTGGACACCGTGCAATCCATCGTTCTTCGATCGATTTATCAATCCCCGGTAGCAGCAATGAATTTAGATGTCCATTATTTTTCACCAGCTAATTCTGGCCATCTCTTTGCTAAAGCAAAAATCCTTCAAAAGGGTTATAAACTGGCTACTATTGAAGCGGAAATAGTAGACGATCATCAACAATTGATAGCAAAAGGAACTGGCATCTATCGGATTATTAGAAAAGGATAGGGTCCAGAAGACTTTTCTACTATACTAATGAGGAATTTGTCGAATGACTGGATGTTGAATATTCTAAAAATTTCTAATATTATAAGATTAATAACATACCAACTAGTTAGTATGTTTGAGATGATATAAACCAAGCTTTTTGGATGAATGAATTTTATGAAAAGACGATACCAATTGAGTTGATAGAAATAGGAGGAAATAGAATGCACGTAAAAGATCTTTTTGATCTCAAAGGAAAAGTAGCCATTGTTACAGGTGGTGGCAGAGGATTAGGACAGCAAATTGCAGAGGGATTTGCGGAAGCAGGGGCAAATGTAGTGGTCTGCTCCAGAAGACTGGAGGCCTGTGAAGAAGTGAGTGAAGGGCTGAAGAAGCTTGGGGTTGAGAGCTTTGCATTACAATGTGATGTTACAAACCCTGAAGATGTTAAGCATGTCGTCGAGAAGACCGTTGAAAAATTCGGAAGGATTGATATTCTCGTCAACAATAGTGGTGCGTCATGGGGAGCACCAGTCGAAGAAATGCCACTTGAGGCTTGGTACAAGGTAATGAATGTGAATGTTACGGGCACCTTCTTAATGAGTCAGGCTGCTGGAAAAGTAATGCTTGAGCAGAAAGCAGGGAAAATTATCAATATCGCTTCGGTTGCGGGTTTAAAAGGCAGTAACCCTAAATATATGAATGCTATTGGCTATAACGCAAGTAAAGGAGCCGTTATTACGTTTACGAAGGATTTGGCAGTGAAATGGGGACCACAAGGAATCTATGTGAATGCGATTGCTCCAGGCTTTTTCCCAACAAAAATGTCCAAAGGGTTACTAGACCAAGGTGGAGAAGCGATTCTCGAAGGCACACCATTAAGAAAGTTCGGCTCGGATACAGACCTTAAAGGTGTGGCGTTATTTTTAGCATCGCCTGCCTCTGATTTTGTAACCGGTGACATTATTGTAGTTGATGGCGGAGCACATGCCATGTAAATGACATAATCCAAAAAATTGGGGGGATTTACACAATGAAAAGAGATGCAGTGATTGTTGCAGCGGTGCGGACGGCGATTGGCAGACAGGGAGGTGCACTTGCAGGTGTTCCAGCCCATGTCTTAGGTGCAGAGGTTATTAAAGAAGCAGTGAAACGTGCAAAAATTCAGCCTGAAATGATTGACGATGTGATTTTCGGCAATGTGCTTTCAGGGGGAGGAAATATTGCTAGATTAACAGCTTTACAGACAGGATTATCGCTAGATTTACCTGGGTTAACGGTGGACCGGCAGTGCGGATCGGGAATTAATGCGATTAATCTTGCCGCGCAAGCGATTCGGGCCGGAGACGGAGATGTGTATATTGCCGGTGGGACGGAAAGTATGAGCCGGGCTCCATATTTAATGGATCGTCCAGAAAAACCGTTCAGTCCTATGCCGCCAAGCTTCCGGAAGTCTCAACTGTCTCCAAAGGAAATTGGCGACCCACCAATGGGGATTACTGCTGAAAATCTCGTTGAAAAATACCAAATCTCACGGGAGGAACAGGATCAATTTTCCCTCCAAAGTCAACAGCGGATGGCAGTTGCGATGGAGGAAGGACGGTTTGAAGAACAAATTGTGCCAATCACCATTCCTGTAAAAAAGGGTGAACCTGTTGTATTTAATAAAGATGAGCACCCAAGACCACAAACGACTTATGAGGCATTGGCGAAGCTGCAGCCTGCGTTTCTAAAGGGTGGAACGGTCACTGCTGGAAACAGTTCAGGATTAAATGATGCCGCATCGGCCCTTGTCATTATGTCGAGAGAAAAGGCAGAAGAATTAAATCTCACTCCGCTTGCGGTTGTACGTCACTATGCTGTCGCAGGTGTTGATCCAAATATTATGGGTATTGGACCAGTACCTGCCGTAAGAAAGGTAATGGAAAAGTCTGGTCTATCCATCGAAGAAATGGACTTAATTGAAATTAATGAAGCGTTTGCCTCACAGGTACTCGCATGTAACCGCGAGCTTGGTATGGATCTTGAAAAGGTAAATGTGAATGGTGGAGCCATTGCCCATGGACATCCACTAGGTGCTACAGGTGCCATCCTCGTCACAAAGGCAGTCTATGAACTAAAACGGTCAGAGGGACGATTCGCCCTCATTACCGCCTGTATTGGCGGAGGCCAGGGAATCGCCACCATTATTGAACGCGAATAATACCGCGGTGAGGTTGATTCAATGTAAGGGAGTCAACCTCACCACAGGGTTATTGCCGAAAGGAAATATCCAATGAAGCGAAAATTAATGGAGACTGGAATCCAGTTGTTTGATCAAAATGGATTTAAATCCACGTCTGTACAGGATATTGTTCAATCACTGGGTGTGACGAAGGGAACCTTTTACTATTATTTTAGCAGTAAGGAAGAACTGCTAAAGGATATCCACTTAACCTATATCGAGGAACTGGTAAAAAAACAGGAAGTAATCCTCAATAATTCTTACTCTGATTGTATAAAAAAACTATATGAGATTGTGTTTATGCTAATCAGCAGTATCAAGACGGAACGGCCGAGCGCACGCATTTTTTCAAGGGAAATGCGGCATTTAAGTGAAAAATATATTGAGGAAATCAAAGAAAAACGAACGCTGTTTCGGAAAAATACACAAAGACTAATTGAAGATGGTATTCATCAAGGCAGATTTAAATCAGGTCTTCGCGCTGATATCCTAACGATGGGAATTCTGGGAATAACGAATTGGAGTTTTTATTGGTTTAACCCAACCGGGGAAGTCCCGGAGGAGAAAGTCGTGGAGATATATGTAGATATGATCTTAAATGGAATCGTAAAAAATGACAGCGTTTTCAATAAAATCTAATATTCTATTTAATCAGGAGGATATGCAATGCTTACTCTTCATTACGAATACTGGCCAAAAATCTCTAAATCATTGAAAGTTCCTGCAACCTCTCTTTATGACAACTTACGAGTGAGTGCTGCCCGTTATCCGGACCAGGCTGCCATTTTTTATTACGGAAACAAGCTATCCTATCAACAGCTGGATGAGGAAGTGAATGCGCTAGCCGGATACCTACAACATAAGCTTGGGGTAAAAACGGGTGAAAAAGTATTGCTTTTCATGCAAAATTCACCACAATTTGTGATTGGTTATTATGCGATTTTAAGAGCAAATGCCGTGGTTGTTCCGATCAATCCGATGTTAGTTGCCGATGAATTAGAATTTTACGTGCGTGACTGTGAAATCAAGACAGCTCTTGCAGGTCAAGAATTATATGACCGAGTCCGTCCATTATTAGGTACGACTACACTAGAAAACTTACTGCTTGCAGCCTATTCAGATTATGCAGGGACCGGGTTTGAAGAGATGCTTCCAAAAGAGGTGGAAGCACCAAGTGTCCCATTTTCTGAGGCTGGTCACTATCTTTGGAACGATGCCATTCAAGCTAAGATAGCTCCATCTGAACATACAGCAAAGGGAAATGACCTCGCAGTCCTGCCATATACATCAGGAACAACGGGTCTGCCAAAAGGTTGTATGCACACAAATCGGACGGTAAACGCGAATACTGTAGGCGCTTATCATTGGTCAAATACTACACCAAACGCCGTGCATTTAATGTCCCTACCGCTTTTTCATGTAACAGGGATGGTGCACAGTATGCATATGCCAATCTACAGCGGAAGTACAATGGTCATTCTGACAAGATGGAATCGAGATGCGGCAGTCGAAATGATTAAAAGCCTTCAATGTACCCATTGGGTAACAATTGCCACGATGATCGTCGATTTCTTAGCCAATCCAAAGCTGAAAGCAGAGGATATCTCCTCTTTAACCTCTATTTCTGGTGGAGGTGCTGCCCTTCCTGAGGCGGTAGGGGAAAAGCTATTTAAGTTATCGGGTTTACGGTTTGTCGAGGGTTACGGTTTATCTGAAACGATAGCTCAAACGCATTTCAATCCAGCAGAGCGTCCAAAGATGCAATGTCTTGGGATTCCCTCCTTTGATGTCGATGCCAAAATTATCGAGCCAGCGACAGGAAAAGAGCTGGGTGTTGGGGAAGTAGGGGAAATTATCGTCAATGGCCCGCAGGTAATGGTTGGTTACTTTAACCGCGACGATGAAAATAGAAGTGCTTTTATTGAAATAGACGGAAAATCGTTTTTTAGAACAGGGGATATCGGCCGCTATGATGAGGAAGGCTATTTCTTCATGGTTGATCGTGTGAAACGGATGATTAACGCATCTGGATATAAGGTATGGCCAACTGAAGTGGAATCGTATCTGTATAAGCACCCAGCCATTCAGCAGGCTTGTGTGGTGGGGGTACCTGATCCAAGAAGAGGGGAGACGGTGAAGGCTTTCGTTATATTAAACGAAGGTTTTGAAGGAAAAGTGAGCGAAGAGGAAATTATTGAGTGGTCGAAACAGCATATGGCTGCCTATAAATACCCAAGACTCATAGAATTCCGCAAGCAGTTCCCAATGACCTCAAGTGGAAAAATCTTATGGCGTACGCTTCAAGAAGAGGAAAAAGAGAAGGTAACAAATAACGTACAGTAATTTGGTTGAGAAAAGGGAGCTGACCGAATGGAACGCTCCCATATAGAAATATTTTATATGAATTGAAATTTCAAAAAAGTATAAGGGGGAAGCTATGGAGATTCTTATTCAGCAGCTGTTTAATGGCTTAACCATTGGAAGCGTTTATGCCCTTGTTGCCTTAGGATTAACGCTCGTTTATGGTATATTGCACATTCCAAATTTTGCGCATGGAGCATTATACATGATGGGTGGATACATAACCTTAACAATGATGACCAAGTTTGGGCTTCATTATTGGGTCGCTATTTTTGTTTCAATTCTAGTTGTGGGTCTTCTTGGTGTCATGATGGAACGGTTTGTCTTTCACCCGCTTAGAGAAGCACCGCCCATCCACGACAAAATTGCTGCCATTGGAATTCTCTTATTCTTAGAAGCTTTCGCCCAATTTTATTGGGGGGCAGAATATCAAAGTATGCCAACACCGTACGGGCAGGTTGTTCAACTATTTGGATTGACGTTTACGATGCAGCGAATCCTGATTGTTGTTGCCGCCATTGTTGTCATGATTCTACTCTATCTTTTCTTGAAAAAAACCTTCACAGGGGCAACCATCATTGCTATGTCACAAAATCGTGAAGGAGCCAACCTGGTGGGTATTAATACAAACAAGGTGGCCATGTTAACCTTTATGATTTCTGGCGGGCTTGCTGCCATTGCATCCTCTCTGTCTGCACCTATTAATCTAGTGTTTCCAGGAATGGGACAGCTAGTTATTCTTAAAGCCTTTGTTATCATTATCCTCGGTGGTATGGGTAGTATCCCGGGAGCCATTGTCGGTGGATATATTTTAGGCTTTAGTGAAAGCTTAGGCGCAACCTACATTTCTAACGACTACAAAGACATCATCGCATTCGTCCTTCTTGTCATCATCTTAACTGTTAAACCAACGGGATTGTTTTCTAAGGGGGGACATTAATGGGAAAGGTATTTAATCAAAGAAATGTGATTATTGTTTTAATCCTATTTGCGGTTGGGTTCCCTTTAGTATCTAATAACAATTACTTCATCCACATCATGACTCTTTCTTTTATTTGGATGATTGGTGTCTACGGATTGAATTTACTAGCAGGTTATACGGGGTATCTTTCGCTGGCCCATGCTGGCTTCTTTGGGATAGGAGCTTATTCCTTAGGGATCTTAACCGTAAAAGCAGGGATGAATTTCTGGGCGGCTTTCTTTTTATCCCTGGTAATTACTAGTGTACTAGGTTTCCTTGTTGGTTTAATCGCCTTACGGACGAAAGAACACTTCTTTGCGATTTATACTCTGTGCCTGGGCTACATTATCTATCTCGTTATTGATAAATGGGACAGCTTAACAGAAGGTGTTCGCGGGTTAATTGGAATTCCTGCACCTGCAGGATTTGGTCCTATTACCTTTGAAACAGAGGTTTCACACTATTATTTAGTGTTGTTCTTCTTACTTCTCGTGGTTCTTGTCATGTACCGAATTATTCACTCCCTATCAGGTCGGACCTTTATTGCGATTCGAAACAGTGAAGATTTAGCACAAACCATTGGGATATCCACCATGAAAAATAAACTAACAGTCTTTGTATTGTCTACGCTCTTTGCTGGATTATCTGGAGCTCTATATGCATCATTTGTGCGTTTTATTGGTCCAGATATTGGTTCAATCACCATTACCTTTGACCTATTAACCTATTTGCTTGTAGGCGGAATTGGTACGCTAAGCGGTCCTCTGGTCGGCACCTTGCTTATTGTTTGGTTGTCACAGCAACTCCAGGATTTTCAGCAGTACAGGATGCTTATTTTCGGCCCTGTCTTAACCCTGCTGGTCATTTTCTATCCACGTGGAATTGTGGGAGCGGTCTCAAGTGGGATGGCTAAACGGAGAGCGAAAAAGGAACAGCTGCAGCTCACTAATACAGCCCGTGCAAGCGGTAAGCCATTCATCGACCGTGAAAAGCAAGTAGAGGAGGTATAGGGATGCAATTTTTGGAGACGAAAAATCTAACAAAGAAATTTGGCGGCCTTGTTGCCGTGAATCAAGTAGATTTTACGATTGAACAAGGAAAAATTAATGCCATTATTGGTCCAAATGGAGCCGGGAAGTCGACCTTTTTCAACTTAATCAGCGGTTTTCATCAACCAAGCTCAGGACAGGTGATTTTTAAAGGAAAGGATATTACCACGTTACCTTCCAATAAAATCGCAGAGCTTGGAGTGGCACGAACCTTCCAAACAACGAATTTGTTCGAACAATCCACAGTGCTTGACAATGTCATCGTTGGACATCGCTTGCGGACGAAATCCAATTTACTGGATGCCATTTTTCGTACACCACGCTTAAGAAACGAAGAGGAGCAATGCCGCGAAAAAGCAATGGAAGTATTGGAATTCGTTGATTTAAAACAGGCAGCCAATAAACTCGTTGGCAGCTTAACGCAGGAAGAAAAAAAGCGAACGGCATTTGCCTTGGCGTTAGCAACGGATCCTGAGATTGTATTTCTAGATGAACCAGCGGCCGGTGTAAACCCGGATGAAACAGAAGGGTTGGCAGATTTGATGAAAAAGATGGTAAGTAAAGGAATCACAGTTTGCTTAATTGAGCACAAAATGTCGATGATTATGAGAATTGCCGATAAAATTATGGTTCTGAATTATGGGGAAAAGATCGCCGAAGGCAGACCGGAGGAAATTCGTAATAATGAATCGGTTATAAAAGCGTACTTGGGAGGGAGCGCCATTGCTTAGTTTACAAAATGTCTCTGTCAAATACGGTAGTTTTACAGCCATTCAAAACGTGAACATTGAGGTTAATGAAGGCGAAATCGTCGTCCTATTGGGATCAAATGGGGCCGGAAAAAGTACGACCTTTCGAACCATTAGCGGCCTAAGTAAGCCTGCCACTGGAGAAATCCTTTTCGAAGGCAAAAGATTGAATCGAACGTCGGCTGATCAAATTGTAAAATTAGGAATCGGTCAATGTCCGGAGGGAAGGAAACTATTCCCTGCCATGTCTGTCCAGGAGAATCTTAGAATGGGTGCCTATGTACACCGTGGAAAAAAGGAAGAATACAAGCATTCTCTTGAGCATGTATACGAGCTGTTTCCAATTCTGAGGGAAAAAAAGAATGATGCTGCAGGTTCTCTAAGCGGTGGTCAGCAGCAAATGCTTGCGATTGGCAGAGCATTAATGTCAAAACCGAAGCTGATGCTGCTTGATGAACCCTCTATTGGTCTTGCGCCGTTGATTGTGGAGCAAATGTTTGAGGTTATTCAAAAAATTAACCAAGAGGGGACTACCATCCTGTTAGCAGAACAAAATGCGAATGCTGCTTTAAAAATTGCAGATAAAGGCTATGTATTTGAAAATGGCTCCATCGTCCTTCAAGGCACTTCAGAAGAATTATTTGCGAATGATGAAGTGAGAAAAGCGTATATAGGTGCGTAATCTATTGACTGGCTGCACTTTTAAGGGGGTGAGGAAGGGCTTATTACCACTGTCAATATCTGAATATTTTTAAAATATAAGGGGGAAAACCAATGAAAAGATTAAAATCTCTTTTGATGCTGAGTTTGATCTTCGTAGTAATTTTCAGTTTGGCAGCATGTAACAGTTCATCCAATGAATCAGCAAACACCAAACCGTCCTCAGGAGGCGGCGGTGACAGTAAATCTGAAGAAACAGGCACAGTTAATATTGGTTATACTGGACCATTAAGCGGCCCGGCTGCCTTTTATGGTGAGCGTACTTTAAATGGTGTAAAGATGGCGGCAGAAGAGATTAATGGAGCCGGTGGATTTGAAGTAGGCGGAAAGAAATTCAAGCTGAATATTGTTTCGTTGGATGACAAATACCTTCCAAATGAAGCTGGAGCTAACGCCAAAAGGCTGATTCAGGAAAACAAAACACCAATCATTTTCACTCCGCACAGCGGTGGTGTCTTTGCACTACAAGTATTCAACCAACAAGATAAATTCCTCATTGGTGCTTACACAAGTGAACCGAAAGTGTCTGAAGTGGGCAATAACCTAACCGTACGTATTCCTCCTCGTTATGATGGATATTTAAAGCCGTTTACAGACTATGAAATGAAGAAATTCGGTAAGAAAATTGCCTTTCTACCAACTGCGTCTCAATACGGAAAAGACTGGTCTGAAAAGCTGAAAGCGCATTGGGAAAAAGAAGGTGGGAAGGTTGTTTACAACTCTGCCATCGACTTTGCGAAAGAAACAGATTTCTTCACGACAGTTACAAATGCGTTAAAGGAAAAGCCAGATGTATTGTTTATCGGTGGTGCATCTGAACCGACTGCAAAAGTAGCGAAGCAAGCACGTGAGCTAGGCTTTAAAGGCGGTTTTATCGTAATGGACCAAGCAAAATTTGATGAAATGAAAAAGGTAACTGGTTCTTATGATTTGTTAAATGGTTCAATCGGCGTTATGCCTCTTATTGAATCAAAAAGCCCAGCTATTCCTGATTTTGCTAAGAAATACCAAGAAAAGTATGGAGAGACTCCTGGATCAGAAGCAGGTCTTAATTACATTGCGATGTACATTTTTGTAGAAGCAATGAAAGCGGCAGGCTCTGTTGACGATGCAGAAAAAATCCAAGCCAAAATGCAGGATGGCGTAAGCAATATTCCTGATAATGTGAAAATATATGACTTTACGAAATTTACTGGCGGCGGCTTCGATGGTGAATTAGAGGTTGCAGCGGTAGAGGACGGAAAAATCGTGCCAATCAAGATTAAATAATAGGTAACTATGTAACTCTCCCCCTTGTATTACATCCGACCACCACTTGGTGTTTAGTATACAAGGGGGATTTTAATAGTTTTATGACATAATCTTGGGTTACTAGAAATATAGTCTATTGGTCAACCCTCCTTTAGATGTGATTGGTTCTATGTATGCGACCAAAATCTCTTAACAAACGAAAGAAAGGTCGCCTATAAGGGCTCTATGCGACCGAACCAGCTGGAAAAATGAAAGAAAGGTCGCCTATAAGGGTTCTATGCGACCGAACCAGCTGGAAAAATGAAAGAAAGGTCGCCTATAAGGGTTCTATGCGACCGAACCAGCTGGAAAAACGAAAGAAAGGTCGCCTATAAGGGTTCTATGCGACCGAACCAGCTGGAAAAATGAAAGAAAGGCTCCTATGAGGGTTCTACGCGACCGAAACAACTGATAAAACGAAAGAAAGGTCTCCTATGAGGGGTTCATCGCGACCAAAGCTTCTTGAAGTTCAAAAGATTTGGAGCATTCAAAGCCTCTTATCGTTCAGAAGGGAGGAGCCATCACATGGTTAAAATTATTCCTCTAGAGCTACAAACACACTTTGCCGAAGGAACGGTGAATGCCTTCTTGGTCATTGGAGAAACCGTTACCTTAGTGGATACCGGAAACCCCGGCAGAGAGTCCTATCAACAGTTAAAGAATCAACTACATAATCATGGCATTCAATTAACAGATATTGACCATATTGTCCTCACCCACATTCATATAGACCATGCTGGTGCCATCCCACATCTTCAAGAAGAAGTTGATATTCCTATTTTTGTACATGAACAGGCGGCCGGGTCCATCAACTCTGATATTCACGAGTATCAAAGAGTTCAGCAATTTTTTGACCAGTTTGTAACAAGCTGCGGTGCCGACCCGAAAAAGCATATTATTAAGCGTCCATTTCATGAGGAAATTTGGCAGAATGTCACTTTTTTAAAAGAAAGAGACCAGGTTCCTCTAGGTGGAAGGAAGTTTGAGGTGGTGCATGTTCCAGGACACAGTCAATGTGATCTGTTGCTGTGGAGCCCTGAAACCGGGGAAACATTCGCTGGCGATCATTTATTAAAGGCCTTTTCCGTAAATGCCTTTATTGAACCGCCAAATCCAGGGGAGCTAAGTCGACCGCAACCATTATTACAGTATAGGGATTCGATGGAAAAAGTCAGTCAGCTGCCACTTGTGACGATTTATCCCGGCCATGGGGAGGTATTTACTGATCACGTATCATTAATCAAAACAAGATTGAGTGAACAGGAAAAGCGCTGTAAACAGATTCTATCTATTCTTGATCATGGGGAAAAAAGTATTTTTGAGATTTGCAGCGTGATGTATCCTCGATTAAACGGTAGAACGGTGTTTTTGGGGCTATCACAAATCCAAGGTCATTTAGATTTGCTTGAGCAAAGACAGCAGGTCAGATACGAAAAACAAGGTTCTAAAGTGGTGTACCGAAAGGAGCGGATTGGATGAAACTTAAGGAGCTGCTTGAAACAAATATAACTAATTTTGGAGAGTACCCTTTTTTATTTTTCAAAGAAAAGTCCTACACAAATGTGGAAACGAAACAATTTGCAGACCAATTTGCTCATGGCCTACGGAAACTTGGGATAAATAAGGGTGACCGTGTCATGATTTGCATGCCCAATTGTCCGGAAGTCCTCTTCTCCTATCAAGCGATCACAAGAGCGGGTGCCATCATTGTACCAGTCATGTTTACGCTTCACCCGAAAGAGCTTCACTATATCGCTGAGAAATCTGGTGCCAAAGCAGTGATTACTTCCTCGTATGTGTTAGCTAATGTGGAAAAATCGCTTGAGGGATTAGCTGCCAAACCAGAGTTAATTGTGGTCGACCAACCTTCGTCGAGTCAGGTGAAAAACTTTTACGAGGTGATGGTTCAGGACAATGGTTCTCTCGATGAAGGGGTGACAGAAGAAGATACCGCGGTCATCTTATACACCTCAGGAACAACAGGAAATCCAAAAGGAGTTCTCTTGACCCATAAAAACCTATTTTCCAATGCTGGAAATTCGGCGAAACATAATGAAACAGAGCGGGGAACAACACTAGGTGTCCTGCCGCTTGCCCATGTCTATGGCCTAACAGTTTCCAATGTTTGCTACTTAACAGGCAGTTCGATCGTAGTTTTTTCGAGCTTTGATATAAAAGAAGTGTTTAAAGCCATTGAAACCTATAAGGTTCGGACGTTTTCCGCGGTACCAGCGATGATTCATGCGATGTTATCCTTTCCCGGGGCGGACCAATATGATACCTCCAGCCTGGAATCGGTCGGATCAGGTTCAGCGCCTCTGCCGGTGGCGTTACTCCATGCGTTTGAACAAAGGTTTGGAGCGAAGGTGTACGAAGGCTATGGTTTATCTGAAGCTGCACCTGTTGTGACGGCCCATCGGAAAGGAATCGAGATTAAACCTGGCTCCGTCGGGATTCCGATTCCAGGGGTAGAAGTGATGGTGGTTAATGAGGAGGGCGAGGAGCTTCCTTCCGGTGAAGTAGGGGAGTTGATTGTCCGTGGTGACAATGTCACGCCAGGTTACTATCAAAATCTGGAGGAATCGAGCCGTGTATTAAGGGAAGGGTGGTTATATACAGGTGATATGGCTCGAATCGATGATGAGGGCTACGTCTATATTGTTGACCGCAAAAAAGACTTAATTATTCGCGGCGGCTTTAATGTCTATCCACGTGATGTAGAGGAAATTCTTAACGCTCATGAACAGGTGTTTGAGGCTGCTGTTATTGGCGTTCCAGATGAGCGAATGGGTGAAGAGATGGTGGCATGTGTCGTGAAGAAGCCAGGGTCTGAGGTAACTGAAGAAGAACTGATTCGTTACTGTCAAGATCATTTAGCGAAAAATAAAACCCCGAGAAGAATTGTTTTTCTAGAAGCGTTGCCTAGAAATGGCGTGGGAAAAATTTTAAAAACACATTTACGCCGAACTGCGTCTGAAATTGTAATCAAACCGTAAAGGGAAATGAGGAGGAAAAGTATTATGGAAAAAAGGACCATTTTAACGACGAGCTCGAGAGGTCTGCTGGAGGATTCCTTCCCGTATCGACTCTATCAAAAAGCCAAACGTTTAGGCACCTGGAATCCTGCTGATATTGATTTCAGCCAGGATCAACGAGACTGGAGAGCGATGAATGAAGAGCAGCAACAGGATATTTTACGCCTGATTTCTCAGTTTCAAGCGGGTGAGGAAGCGGTTACGCTTGATTTGCTTCCGTTGATTATGGCGATTGCCAAAGAAGGCAGACTGGAAGAAGAAATGTTTTTAACGACCTTCTTATATGAGGAAGCGAAGCACACGGAGTTTTTCCGACTTGTATTGAATGCGATTGGGGAGAAGGGGGATCTCTCCCATTTCCATACGGAGACCTATCAGAAGATATTTTATGAAATTCTCCCGACAGCGATGGAGCGTCTGGTTACCGACCAGTCTCCTGAAGCGATTGCTGAAGCATCTGTCGTGTATAACATGTTTGTTGAGGGCGTATTAGCTGAAACCGGCTATTATTCGTTCTATGCTGCCTTGGAAACAGCCGGAATCATGCCAGGACTGCTTGAAGGCATTGGAAATTTGAAGAAGGATGAGTCGAGACATATCGGGTACGGCACGTTCCTTCTGCAACGATTGATTTGTGAGCACCCACATCTTTTTGATTTTGTTGCGGTTAAAATGGGCGAGTTGACGCCACTCGCGATTCGCTTAAACCAGGAAGGCATCGCAGGAAGGGAGGTTAGTTCATTCGGAGGAAATCCTGATGACATCATGAACTTTACCCTCAAACAGCTATCCGTCCGAATGGAAATTTTAGCGAGAGCCAAAGGCAAAAAAATCGAAGAGATTTATAGATATTCAGATAGTGAGTTAGGAGTTTTGTAGGTTTATTGTGCCCGAAACAAGAGAAGTTGGGGCGAAACGGTCACAAATAATGCAGTTGTCGAAGATTAGTAGAGGAGGAATTACGATGACAGTTAAAGTTGAGGTGCAAACATTTCCTCATTTTATCAATGGGAAATGGGAGCTAGCCAGTAGTCAGGAAACCTTTGATGTGTATAACCCTGCCAACGGAGAGTTGGTCGCAAAGGTAGCAAAAGGAACGAAGGAGGACGTCGATCGTGCGGTCATGGCTGCACGCGAAGCCTTTGACCAGGGTGATTGGAAAAACATGAAACCGAAGGATCGTGCCAATGTTCTTTATGCCATTTCCCATCAAATTGTCGAACACGCACAAGAACTAGCTTACCTAGAAGCAATTAGCTCTGGAGGAACGGTACGCCGAATCGGCAACAGTGACATTTTACAAATGGTCGATTTGTTCCAAACATTAGCGAAATTCACTTTAGAGTATCCATTTTCAGAAACGCTTCCAGTCCCGCCGTTTCCAGGACCGGCACATAACTTTATTTGGCGCGAGCCAATCGGCGTCTGTGCAGCCATTACACCATGGAATCTCCCAATGGTCATTGCCACCTGGAAGATTGCTCCGGCACTTGCCATGGGGAACACCATCGTCATGAAGCCGGCAAGCTACACACCGTTATCCACTTTGAAATTAGCAGAAATCATCTCCAAGGTGGTGCCTCCAGGTGTCATCAACGTGGTCGCAGGTCCAGGTGCTGAGGTGGGTGAAGCATTAGTCAGCCATCCAAAGGTCGATAAAGTGGCCTTCACGGGTTCAACAGAAGTCGGCAGAAACATTATGGCGCTTGCAGCAGGTACGATTAAAAATACCACCCTCGAGCTCGGTGGAAAGTCGCCCAATATTATTTTAGAGGATGCGGACCTAAACATAGCTCTCCCTGGAAGCCTGTTTGGAGTGTTTTTACACTCAGGTCAGCTTTGTGAATCTGGCACACGTTTATTTGTCCCAGATAAGCTCTATGACCAAGTAGTCGAAGGACTAGTGGCTCTCGCCAGCAAATTAAAGCTCGGCAATCCATTGGATCCGACTACTGATGTGGGTCCGGTTATTTCGAAAAAGCAGAAGGAATCCATTCTTTCCTATATTGAGTCAGGCAAACAAGAAGGTGCTACGCTTGTTTGCGGCGGGAAAGAAGTGAAGGTGGCTGGCCTTGAAGAAGGTCATTTCATTGAGCCAACCATTTTCACGAATGTAACCAATGATATGAAAATTGCTCAAGAGGAGATTTTCGGTCCTGTTTTATGTGTCATCCGATACTCAGATTTAGATGACGCGATTAAAATGGCGAACGATACCATTTATGGTTTAGCAGCTGGTGTCTGGACACGCGATGTGAATAAGGCCTATGAGGTTGCTAGAAGACTTCAGGCTGGAGTGGTTTGGATCAATGACTGGCATATGCTTCGCAGTGACGCTCCGTTCGGCGGTTACAAGCAAAGTGGAATCGGCCGCGAAATGGGTCAGCATTCCCTTGATGCCTATACACAGGTAAAACATGTTCATACATCGATGAGTCCTGAGCTTGAGAGACGCAATTGGTACGGAATTCTATTTGGCCAAAACTAATGAAGAGGTGAAGAAAACCATGAAAACAACCTTATCACAGTTCATGTTACGTACAGGAATCTACAGCGGCTCGAATTCCCGGGCAATGGTTCCTAGTTTGTTTGCCGGTCTTGGTGCCAAACGAGTGCTGCTTTTAAGTGACAGAGGATTAGAACAAGCAGGAGTCGTGGAAAAAGTGGCATCCATTTTTGATTTAACAGGTCATGGCAGCGGCCCACAATTGGTGGGAATGTATTTGGATATCAAACAGGATGCCGAAAGCCGATGCATTAATGATGCTGTTCGCTATGCACGAGAAATTGGCGCTGATTCCCTGCTAGCAGTGGGCGGCGGCAGTGTGCTTGATACGGTAAAAGGGGTGAAGTATGCGCTTCACAAAGGGCTGGCTGATATTAAGGAAGCGATTCCTGGTGGCTTGTTGTACGAATCGTTTCCAAAGGCAAATTATATTCCGATTCCGCACATCGCGATTCCAACGACAGCGGGTACGGGTTCAGAGGTTTCCCCAATTGCAGTTATTTTTAATGAAGATATTCAAATGAAAACCAATATTATCAATCCATTTATTAGTGCGGATATGGCGATTTTGGATCCTGATTTAACGGTCGGCCTTCCACCGCTGATTACGGCCTTTACGGGGTTTGACGCCTTAACCCATGCGATTGAAGCGTTGGCTTCACCTACTGCTACGGGCTTAACGGATGCGTATGCCCTGCATGCCATTCGGTTAATTGAAAAAAATCTTCCTGTTGCCGTGGCAGACGGGTGGAATCTAGATGCGCGCATGGATTTATTGCAGGCGAGTTTAATGGGAATCACTGCGTTCAGCTTTGCTTTGAATGCGATCCCAGTACACAACATGGCTCACGCGTATGGTGCTTTGTTCCGTATTCCACACGGCCTGGCAAATGCTATCTTTTTACCGGTAGTAATGGAAATGGTACCAGATTTATATTTGCCGAAGGTGGCTGAGCTGGCACAGGCATTGAATGTGGATGTGGAGGCTGAGGATACGCCACAAGAGGCATTGACGAAGGTTGTGGAAAAAATTAGACTGCTTCAGCATAAGGTGGGTCTGCCTGCTGATTTCAAACAGTACAATATTAGCGAGGAGGCGCTTCAAACGGCGATTCCAGCTGTTATGAAGGATCCAGCAGCATTGAGTTTCCCAATGCCAGCGGAGTTGATTGCGGCGATTGGGCAGAAAGTTTGTCCGGTTGGGGTGAAATAAGGTCGGGGGACAGTCCCCCGGCGCGGTAGTGCGTTAAAGTGAAATATGTGCAAAGGTGCAGATTTCTGTACCTTTGCTTCTTTACTTGTTTTAGTGGGTAGCTGTGTTGGAGAGCGGGCGACAGTAATTGTGAGCTATCCGACAGTAATGGGTGGCCATACGACAGTAAATGGGGTCTATGCGACAGTATATGGAGTATGCGACAGTAATCGGTGGTTATGCGTCAGTAAATGCAGCTTATACGACAGTAATCAATGGCTAAGCGACAGTAATCGTGAGCTATCCGACAGTAAGGTGGTATGCGCTGATTGAGAGCGGTTATCCGCCAATAGGGAAACGCTATCCGTTAATTGAATATACCTATCCGCCAATGAGGACAGCTCATCCGCCAATGGAAAACCCCAATGACAATTTTATATAAAAATCACACTAAAAACCGAGAGGAGTAACAACTATATGATGGATTTTTCCTTTTCAGAGGAGCAAGAAATGTTAAGAAAGACCGTTCGCCAGTTTGTGGACAAGGAGATCATGCCGTATATTCGCGAATGGGACGAAAAGCAGCATTTTGAGTCAAGTATTTTAAAGCGGCTCGCCAATCTAGGTCTAATGGGGGTCTGTATCCCTGAGCAATACGGTGGAAGCGGAATGGACTACAACGCTTTGGCGATTGTCTGCGAGGAATTAGAACGTGGCGATACAGCTTTCCGTACAGCCGTATCAGTCCATACCGGTCTAAACAGCATGACACTCCTTCAATGGGGCAATGAGCAGCAAAAGCAAAAATATCTCACCGCACAAGCAAAGGGCTATAAGGTTGGCGCATTCGGACTAACTGAACCGAATGCCGGGTCAGATGTGGCAGCGATGCAGACAACCGCCACCAAACAAGGTGATTATTACATATTAAACGGATCAAAAACATGGATTTCACTATGTGATGTCGCGGATTACTTTTTAGTATTCGCCTACACCGATAAAAGCAAAAAGCACCATGGGATTTCTGCCTTCATCGTAGAACGCGAGTGGGAAGGGTTTTCCTCAAAGGCAATCAAAGGAAAGCTTGGCATTCGAGCTGGTAATACTGGTGAGCTCTTTTTCGATAACGTCAAGATTCCAAAAGAAAACCTCGTTGGTGAAGAAGGAGAAGGATTCAAAATTGCCATGTCTGCCCTTGATAATGGCCGTTTCACAGTTGCAGCCGGTGCATGTGGGACAATCATGGCTAGCCTTGAGGCGAGCTTGAAATATTGCCATGAACGAAGCACCTTTGGTAAAGAGATTGGCAGACACCAACTCGTACAGCAAATGATTGCAAAAATGGAAGCAAGTCTGCAACAGTCTAGATTACTTGTTTTTAGAGCTGGATGGCTGAAAAATCAGGGAAAACGGAACACACGTGAAACGTCTCTAGCTAAATGGCAGGCCTGTGATTATGCCTATGAAGCAGCCAATGATGCGGTTCAAATCCACGGGGCATACGGTTTTTCCAATGAGTATCCGGTCGAACGATACCTCAGAAATGCCAAAGCCCCAGTGATTTATGAAGGAACACGCGAAATCCATACGGTTATGCAGGCAGAATATGTGCTTGGTTATCGAGAGGATAAACCCCTATCCAAGTCCTTGCCAGCATGGCCGTTTCAGGAAGTAGAAGAAGTGGTCAAATAAACACGTTACCCAAATCCCATTATGGCTCATAATGGGATTTTTTGAATAATCAAGAAATAGTTGCAAATGTAAGCGCTTTTTGATTTAATTAAAATAGACTGAATAGTCGATTTTCAACTTGATAATGAAAAGGCAATTTTTCATAGGAGGGGTGTTATGAACTTACAAATTAAGAGATTAACAGATTGTACCATACAAGAAATGATTACCGCATGGAATAAGGGCTTCGAAGGCTATTTTGTTCAACTGGAAATGACTCCTGAG
Source organism: Neobacillus sp. PS2-9 (assembly GCF_030915525.1). Classification (NCBI taxonomy): domain Bacteria; kingdom Bacillati; phylum Bacillota; class Bacilli; order Caryophanales; family Bacillaceae; genus Neobacillus; species Neobacillus sp. PS2-9. Next base: position 3,063,935 of record NZ_CP133269.1, on the reverse strand, counting down.
ATGTTCTTCAATCGTCTGGTCAATGAAGGACTTTCGTTACCACACTCCATCGTTGCCTTTGATGGTGAGGCACCCGTAGCCATTGTCTTAAATGGATTTAGGGTGATAAATGGGAAAAAGACTGCCTGGAATGGCGGTACTGGTATCGCAACGGAATATCGGGGCAAAGGGGTTTCCACGTTACTCATGGAAGAGATTCTAAAAATCTATGCGGAAGAGAGCTGTGAGGTCGCTACCCTTGAAGCAATTAAAGAGAATGAGAGAGCGATCCGTTTATATGCAAGATTCGGCTATGAAGTAACAGATGTACTTGTCTATTTAGCTGGTACTCTCGAAGGGGAAAAGAACTCTCAATTACAAGCCGAATTTATTCGTCCTGAACAGCTATCAACCTACTCTTTTTATAAACAAAATGTTCCATGGCAGTGCCAGTGGCAGAGTGTTAAGGCTGGTGAAGCACAAATTTATTTTGACGGTAGCCAAAACCCGGTAGGCTATTCACTTTTTAAACGAGTGTGGAACCAAGAAGGGCAGCTCGAAAAGGTATTTTTATTTCAAGTGGAATTAGTGGGAGAGGTAACGGATGAGACTTTACAAGCAGTTTTCTCAGCCATAACCGAACAACAAAACCATCCAGTCAGCTTTATGACCGTCAATGCCTCACAATCAAATCCAGTCATCCAATACTTGTTGGAGCAGGGGTTCAAGAAAACGACGGAGCAGGTACTGATGGTGAAAACCTTATAAATTCAAAAAGCCAGCTTCCTTGTAAAATAGGAAACTGGCTTTTTTTAACCTTTGCGCAAGATCACAATATTGACGCGGCGATTTGCCTGTTTGTGTTCTTTTGTATCGTTGGGAAAGAGTGGCTGGTACTCGCCGTACCCAACAAATTGCAAGCGTTCTTTAGCAATGCTTTTTGATTCAAAAAAATGAAGAACGCTGACAGCTCGGGCTGAGGAAAGCTCCCAGTTAGACTGATACTTCGAATTTTTTATCGGAACATTATCTGTATGTCCCTCTATACTAATCGGATTCGTTACAGTTTTGGATAAGCCGACTAATACATCTAGAGTCTTAAACGAGATAGCTTTTAAATCTGCTTTTCCAGGGTCAAAAAGAATAACATCTTTCAAGGAGATTTCTACACCGCGTTTTGTATCTTGAAGAGTGATTACTGCTTGAAGGTTGTTGTCTTCAATATATTTAGTTAATTGTTGCTTCAATTGTTCAAGTTCGATTTCCTCTTTACTTTGTGCTTCTTCAACGACAGGAACCGTTGCTTGTTCCTGTTGATCAGTCTTTTCGTCTGATTCCTTATCCGAAGGTTTAATGGAGAGTCCAGAATCCTTATTCTCAATTTTGGTTCCAGTTAATTCAGATTTAAAAGCTTCCATAATAGACTCATATTTAGATTTATCAACCGTACTGGAAGCAAATAAGACAATGAATAATGCCAAAAGTAGAGTTAGAATATCAGCATATGGAATCAACCAGGATTCATCGATATGTTCTTCATGCTCTTCGTCAAAATTTCTACGCTGTTTTCTCATTCGCTACTTCCTCGTTTACCTTCTCAATCTTTTTACGTTCATTTGGCGCAATGTAGACAGTTAGCTTCTTTTCTAATGCGCTTGGAGATAGTCCTTGATAAACAGCAAGCAATCCTTCAATTGTAAGAAGCTTAAATTCCTGCTCGCGTTTTGAAAGACGTTTTAATTTATTTGCAAGGGGATGCCACATAACATAACCGGAGAATATACCAAGCAAGGTTGCAATAAATGCGGCAGAAATGGAATGTCCCAATTTTTCTACATCATTTAAATTTCCAAGTGATGCAATAAGACCTATTACAGCTCCAAGAACTCCTAAGGTTGGAGCATATGTCCCCGCTTGGGTAAAGATAAGAGCTCCTGTTTTGTGTCGTTTGTCAATGGCTGCTACTTCCTCCAATAATACTTCTTCAATGAATTCAATATCATGGCCGTCAATAATCATTTCAAGGCCTTTTTTGAAAAAGGGATCTTTCGTTTCACCAGCAATTTCCTCAAGCGCTAAAAGACCCTCTCTTTTCGCAATTTCAGCACATCTTACTAAGCTGGCAACTTGCTCCGACTTTGATGGTTGTTTTGGTTCTAATAGAGCAATTTTTAGAATGATAGGAAACTTTTTTATCTCGCTGAATGGAAATGCTATTAAAACTGCGGCTGCTGTGCCTCCAAAAATAATGAGATATGCTGCCGGATTGATTAATGCAGATAAGGAGGCCCCTTTTAATACCATACCTACTCCTATCGCTATTAACGCCAATAAAAAACCAATAATACTAGACATCATAATCTCCTTTATTGTAAAAGTTTTGTAATGTAATTGTACGCTAATCACAAATTTTCGACAATAATGTTTTTTGTTTTATTTTGATTGTATCAAAATGTTTTTGTTAGTTCTTTCAAAAAAATTCTATTTGACGGTTACCTTTTTATCTAGTAATTTTATACTACATATTTGATTATATTGAAGTATGAGAGGCAACTAAGAACGGTTTATATAAACTACATAAAAGAGTGTGTGAAATAGAAAACATTGCTGCTCCTATTATTTATATGAAAGTGTAGCGAGGAAAAAGGTGATACACATGCTAGAGAATGGGTTATTAAGATTAAGCGAAATGGTATATGACTATTGTGGATTGGGATATCATGATCGGCTTCCAATTCTTAAAGATAAAATTTCTAAACGGATCATGGAATTAGGAATAACCTATGAGGATTATTGTGGTTTTTTAACAAAATCAGCTACGGAGTGGGATATCTTAATTGACTTATTAACTATTAATGAAACCTATTTTTATCGAGAAGAGGAACAATTAAACGAGTGTTGTTCCTTTGTATTGCCATTATTGAAAAGTAGAAATATGAACCGGCCAGTTAGGATATGGAGTGCTGCCTGTTCAAGTGGTGAGGAGCCATATACACTAGCTATGTTAATACAAGAAACTGGTCGGTTTTTACCAGGGACTGTAGAGATTATTGCAACTGATATTAATAAGAAGGTACTCGAGAAAGCGGAGATGGGATGGTATCATAATAGTTCTTTTGCTTTTCGACGAATACCTGAAAGCTTATTAAAAAAATATTTTATAGAAGAAAATGGTGGATACCAAATTAAATCATCTACTAAAAGAATGGTGAAGTTTCAGCATTTAAACCTACTTAACCAAGAAAAGGTTGCAGAAATTGGCGAAGTAGATATCATTTTTTGCAGGAATGTATTGATCTATTTTGATCGAGATAAAACTCAACAAGTGATTCATAGTTTATACCAAAATTTATCATCTGATGGATACTTGTTTCTTGGCCATGCTGAATCGATAACAGATACGAACATGGGATTACAAAAAGTGCGCTCTGATAAGAGCTTTTATTATCGAAAGGAATCTGATTCGAATGAAACAATACGGAGTATTAGTAGTCGATGACTCTGCTTTTATGCGGAGGGCCATAAGTCTAATGCTGGAAACGGACCCTCGATTTTTTGTAATTGGAATTGCAAGAAATGGAGTGGATGCAGTTGATAAAGTTAAACGACTAAAACCCGATCTTGTTACAATGGATATAGAGATGCCCGAAATGAACGGCCTTTGTGCATTGGAGCAGATAATGAAAACAAATCCTGTTCCTGTAGTCATGATTAGCTCCCGGACTGGAGAAGGGGCTCAAGAAACTTTACAAGCTCTAGCACTAGGTGCGGTTGATTTCTTTTTAAAAGAAAACCTGATTAGAAATCAAAACGGAGACGATCAGAGTATAGATTTTAGACAGCGCTTAGCAGGGATAGTAGAAGCTAAACTGCCTACTGTTTTATCAAAAATTAAATTGCCTGAAATGGAAGTAAGTATTGAAACTAACCAAAATACGGAACTTATTTTTATTGGCTGTTCAACAGGGGGACCAAAAGCATTACAAACGATTTTACCTTGTTTTCCGAAAGATTTTCCCGTCCCTATTGTCATTGCACAGCATATGCCACCTGGTTTCACAAAGCATTTGGCTGAAAGATTTGATTCCTTATGTCAAATGGAGGTACAAGAAGCTCAAAACGGAAAAGAAGTTAAACCAGGGACGATATATATTTGTCCTTCAGGGTACCAAACCCGTTTTGAAAAGATTGCAGGGACTATCGTATTCAAAGTGGACGATTGTGATATGGTGAATGAATTATATAAGCCATCCATTGATATAACTCTAAGTTCAGCGGCTCCTATTTTCACCGATAAATTGTTATCAATCATTTTGACAGGAATGGGTGTTGATGGTGCAAAAGGTTGTGGGGAGGTAAAAAAGTATAATGGAAAAGTGTTTGTAGAATCAGAAGAATCGTGTACAGTATATGGCATGCCGAAAGCTGTATTGGAAGCTGGTTTTGCAGATGGACAATTTGTTTTGTCGCAGATGTATAGTAAGATTACTTCTTTTTTATTGTAATTTAGAGAGAACAAGTAGTATCTATGGATGCTGCTTGTTTTTTTATCATATGTTGGTAACAAAATCTATCAAAATATTTGTCGATATAAAAGATATAAATTGAAAAAGTAATCGAAAATTGTCATGACGAATTCAGGTCCATGAGGTATAATGTAGATTAATTGAAACTTTGGATATTAGAAATGAGAGGAGGTAACTGTTTGGGTATCACTCCAATTGACATCAAAATAAATCAAACAAACCAACAAAACGGAGGAAAAACTAATACACCTTCGCCTATGGCAGGTTCAGGAAATTCCTTTGATCAAATAATAGCGATGTTTAAACATCTAGACCAATCACCTAATAGTGATAAACAGTCAGCCCAGCTTTCAATACCAAATGGATCTAATCAAGTAGGAAAATTAACTCAAGCCGAGGTTTTTTTGAATCCGTCAAAGATCACAGATAAAGAACCTGCAGAATTGATTGAATTGGGTGAATCAGTAAACCAACTTAACTTATTAAAAGTCAAGTTGGAAGATATCCCGTTAAACTCAAAGGAAATCAACGCAAGTGTATTAAGTGCTATACCTATAAATCTAGAAGACAGCCAGTATGATTCTGATAAGGCAGTTTTAATAGATTCTAAACCAGCCATGGTAAATGAAAAGGGCGAAAATAAAAAAAATGTGTCAGTTTCCAAATACATTGAATCAAAAAAACTAAATGACGAAGATTTCGGGAAGATAGACGGAGTCTTGACTTCATTAGTTTCTCTAATGGAGCAAGTGCAGCAATTAGATGAAACATTAGTTGTTCCCAAAAAAAATGCTCCTGATACATCTGACACATTAGTAGATTCTCAACGAACTCTTGTTATGCAAGCATCTTCTTTGGATACTCCTAATGTGTATCAACGAGCTGCAAAATTTCTAGTATCCCCACTGGTGGATACTTCTGATTCACCCATGGAGTATCAAAGACCAGTTGAACAACCAGCGTCTACGATACAGAATGCTTCTGATTCACCTATGGAGTATCAAAGACCAGTTGAGCAACCACCGTCTTCAATAAAAAATGACCCTGATTCACCTATGGTATATCAAAGACCAGTTGAACAACCACTGACTTCAATAAAAAATGATTCTGATTGGCCTATGGTTTCACAGCAATCACTTGAAGAAAATATGGTAAATCCTTTATCTAAATCCATCCAAATGGTTAGGGAGACTATAAGTCAGGCGATACAAAAAGTGAAAGAAGAATGGAACCTTTCACCTCACGAAACAAATCAAATTTTACAAAAAATACACATCTTATTAGGTGAAATAAAAGCAAAACAGTCTTATGAATTCCCAACTAATTTTGAAGAAAAAATTCAAATAATTTTGAATGGACTTAAATTTGAGAACCAGTCGGGTATGGGTGTACATTCTGATACAATCGAACGAAGACTAATTCCTAATTCAAAACAAGGTATGACACTCGATAAAAATCAAGTTATATTCTCAGCTATGCCTCAGCAAGTAAACCCCGAGGGAAGTCGAGAGTCACGAGTAACGTCTATTCCAAAATTAGATGATGTACAAAAAAATAGTGACCAATCAATAATTGTGAATCATCAACAACCGATATTACCTGTAGATACTTCCAAACCTGAAAACTTACCAAATAAGCTAGTAATTTCAGATTTTAGTAAAGAAGTAAGTGAATGGATTAGTAGCTTTGTAAGAATATCCAACGGTAGGTCAGGTAGTACAGAGGCTAAATTTTCTTTATTTCCTGAGCATTTAGGCCATATCGAAATAAATGTTACTACACAGCATGGGCAGATTTCAGCCCAAATATTGACTGACACATCGGTGGCTAAAGAGGTATTAGAGGGGCAGCTTCATCACTTAAAGCAAGCATTACAGCAGTTTGGTTTGCAGGTGCAAAAGCTTGATGTTGTACAACAGCCAACCGTTTCTGTAGATACTAATCAAGCAGGATTATCTTTCTCCCAGGATGGATCCCAGTCGTCTCGTCAACAGCATACTTTTACCTCAGCACAGGATGGTTCAAACGAACAACGAGAATTATCTGAACAAACAGAAAGAGAGCGGGAGGTTTTACCTATTACATATGGTGGAGCAGTTCGAAATACAAGCTCCCGAATTGATTTCACTGCATAGGAAGGAGCTATTGAAAGTGAGTAATTGGGTGGATGTTAATACAGTAGCTAAAAATAATTCAATATATAATAACGTACAACCGTTTGAACAAAAAAGCGTTCTTGGTAAGGATGATTTTTTAAAGATCTTAACTACTCAATTGGCAAACCAAGACCCTTCTAGTCCCCTTCAGGATAAAGATTTTATTGCGCAGATGGCAACATTTAGCTCTCTAGAGCAAATGACAAACTTAAATAAGGCTTTTGAAAAATTTTCTAGCAATCAAATGAGTCAATTTGCAGCAGTTATAGGAAAAGAAATTAGCTGGACACCTGATGGATCAGTATCACCTGTAACAGGTGTGGTAACGGGGATTTCGAATCAAAATAGTAATTATTACTATTTGGTAGGGGATCAAAAAATCCCAATCTCAGCGGTAACTGAAATTAAACAGTTAAAAACAGAAACGAACTAATACTACTTTATATATATATAATAGGAGGAACAAACAATGTTAAAGTCGCTTTACTCTGGGGTTTCTGGAATGAAAGGTTTTCAAACGAAACTTGATATCATTGGTAATAACGTTGCCAATGTCAATACAGTCGGATTTAAAAAGAGCCGTGTAATGTTTCAAGATATTATTAATCAAAATATTTCTGGAGCTACTGCACCGACTACCAAAAGTGGAGGAATCAATCCACAACAAGTGGGGCTTGGAACAAAGATAGGGTCTATCGATACCGTTCATACTCCAGGAAGCCCAATGACAACTAATGTTGGAACGGATTTAGCGATTGACGGAGATGCTTTTTTTGTGGTGAGCCCTGAAACACCTGGTACAGATGTCCCTACATACTTAACAAAGGCTGGAAACTTTACTCGAGATACGAATGGTTTCTTAGTTAATTCAAATGGCTTCTTTGTAAATGGTGTAGTGGTCGGTGGCGATGGAAAACCGCAAAATGCAGAAATAAAGATTGTAGCGGATGAATTGAATCTTGATAAAGACGGAAAAACACAGAAATTCACTTCATTTTCCATCGATTCTAATGGCTATATAAATGTTGTGCGAGAAGATGGGGAAAGTGGAAAATTAGCAATGGACAGTGCAGGTAAATACTACTTGAGCACTAATGAGAATTCAATTGAGAATATATCATTAGCAACCGCTGTCGTTCCAAACCCTGCAGGCTTAAAGAAAATAGGTAACACAATGTTTGAGGGAACAGGAAATTCTGGCGATATTACACCTGACAGGATTGAAAATAATAAAGGTGGAACAGTTAATGCAGGAATTCTTGAGATGTCCAACGTTGATTTAACAGAAGAATTTACGGAAATGATCGTTGCACAACGTGGATTCCAAGCAAATGCTAGAACAATAACTACTTCCGATTCTATTTTAGAAGAAGTAGTAAACTTAAAACGATAATAGAGTACTAATAGACTAAAATGATTGAATAACTCAGGGAAGAGTTAGGGGGATGCCCTTTGGCAGATGTATTATCACAACAAGAGATCGATGCCCTGTTATCCGCCTTAAATAATGGTGAAATACAAGCGTCCGATGTAACGGTTAAAGATGAAAAAGTAAAACTATATGACTTCAAACGTGCCATGCGTTATTCCAAGGAACAGCTGAGAAGTATTACGAGAATTCATGAGAATTTTACTAGATTGCTAACTTCTTATCTTTCAGCCCAACTTAGAACCTACGTTCAAATTCAAATAGATCTGGTAGACCAAGTAAACTACCAAGAATATATCGCGTCTATCCCCTCGCGTACAATTTTGAACGTATTTGAAGTTCAACCGATGGATGGAAAAATGGTAATGGAAATGAATCCTATGGTAGCCTACGCAATTTTAGAACGATTGCTGGGAGGACAAGGGGATTCATCATCACGTAACGGGTCATTAACTGAGATAGAAACTGTACTTTTACAAAAAATATTTTCAAGAGCATCAGACATATATCAAAATGCGTGGAAAAATATTGAAAATATGAAAGTAAGATCGGAAGCGATTGAATCAAATCCGCAATTTATCCAAATTTCTTCTCCAAATGATACAGTAATTGTTATAGCTCTCCACACCACTATTGGAGAAATAACAGGAAGAATGACTTTATGTATACCACATCTAATTGTGGAACCTGTTTTGCCAAAATTATCAACACATCAATGGCTTTCTACGATGTCGAAAACAAGTGTACCTCAGCAGGATAAAATTAAGCAAAACCTGGACACAGTAGGTGTACCCGTTATTGCAGAGCTAGGAAGGGCTACATTACCGATATCCGAACTCTACAACCTGCAGGTTGGAGATGTGATTGGTATTGAAACTGGAAAAATTCAAGTCAAGGTGGATCAAGTGACTAGATTTATAGGCAATCCGGGTCTTCAAAAAGGACGTTATGCTGTCCAAATCGAAGAAACAATCGACTCTGAAGGAGATGACATATAAAATGAACGAGGGGTTATTATCTCAAGAAGAGATCAACGCACTGTTTAATCAAATGAACGAGACACCTAGCTTGTCTATAGATGATTTTTTGAGTTCCTTGGAGCAGGACGCTTTAGGAGAGATTGGAAACATTGCACTAGGGAGCTCTACTACCGCGTTATCTTCACTGCTGAACCAACGGGTAGAAATTACCACACCTACACTGGCTGTGATTGAGCAGGAGAAAATGGAAGAGTTAATAAGAGAAAAGCATGTAGCAGTACATGTGGATTATACAGAGGGCATCCGTGGTAAAAATTTGTTAATGATCAAAGAGAACGATGCTAAGATTATAGCCAATTTGATGATGGGTGGTGATGGCACTTCCCTTGAACCTGAACTATCTGAACTTCATCTAAGTGCCGTTCAGGAAGCGATGAACCAAATGATGGGTTCTGCTGCTACATCAATGTCCACCATATTTAGCCAGAAGGTGGATATCTCGCCACCAATAATTGATGTACTTGGATTTCCACCTAAAAAATTAGAAGATCTTGAAGATGATATAATTTTAGAAATATCTTTCCGCTTGAAGGTTGGAAGTTTAATTGATTCCAATATGATTCAATTTATTCCTTTGTCCTTTGGAAAGGATATGATCCAAAAAATTATGTCACCAAGTAAGCCTGCGGAACCAAGTGTGAAGATTGAGAAAGTAGCAACTCCAGCACCTAGTCAACCGGTTTCGATGCAAGAAGTTCCTTCTGCACATTATCAAGAACAGGTTGTTTCACAAAACAGTACTCAGCAAACCTCATTCAATGCGAATGTTCAAAAAGTTGAGTACAGTACCTTTACCGAAACTAGATCTAGTGATGCTCATCCTGGAAATATTGATATGTTATTTGATATTCCACTTGAAATAACAGTTGAGTTAGGGCGTACAAAAATGCAAATCCGCAAAATTTTGGAGTTGGGTCCTGGCGCTGTTATTCAATTAGATAAATTGGCAGGAGAACCTGTGGATATTCTTGCAAATCATAAGTTGATTGCCAAGGGTGAAGTGGTCGTAATAGAAGAAAGCTTTGGAGTGCGAATTACAGATATTATCAGCCAAATTGACCGTATTACTAATATGACCAATTAATATCAACAAAGAATGTAGGAGGAGAAAACTATGGCTAGGGTATTAATCGTTGATGATGCAGCATTTATGCGTATGATGTTAAAAGATATATTGACTAAGAATGGGCTTGAGGTTGTTGGTGAAGCAGTAAATGGAGCTGACGCCGTAGATAAATACCGTGAACTTAATCCTGATATTGTGACAATGGATATTACAATGCCAGAAAAAGATGGAATTAGTGCTGTTAAGGAAATCAGAGCTTTACACCCGCAAGCTAAAATCATTATGTGCTCAGCAATGGGGCAGCAGCCAATGGTATTAGAAGCTATTCAAGCTGGGGCAAAAGATTTTGTAGTGAAACCTTTCCAACCTGACAGAGTAATGGAATCAATTAAAAAAGTTTTAGGCAGCTAATCATTTACTATGCACAGCATGGTTAGTAACTATTAATTTCAATTTGTTAAAAGGGAGTGGGGCTCTTGGCCACGCCACAGCTTGGGAATTGTCCAAAATGCAGGAAACTTTATCTTCGCATTAGAAATATATGCGATGAATGTCACCAAAAAGCGGAAGAGGATTTTTTGAAAACAGCGGCCTATCTCCGTGAATATCCGGGAAGTACCATTCAAGAAGTGAGTGAAGAAACCAAAGTCTCCGTAGCTCAAATTCGGGAATATATATTAACGGGTCGAATTCTAATGGGAAGTTTTCCTAACTTAACCTACCCTTGCGAAACTTGTGGGAATATGATTCGGGTGGGCAGGGTATGCAAGAGCTGTACGACACAGATTAAACAGTTAGATCCTAACAGTCAACAAGAAGTAGATCGCAGCCCAGAACGAGATGACAAGGCAGGCGGCTACATAACAAGATACTTATAAGCTAAAAAAAGCGAGATGTTATTAGAACCTTACATGGTTCCTAGCACTCTCGCTTTTTTAATAAAAATACCTATATAGAAAACTATCAAAAAATTTCGATTTCGAATCAAAATATATACTACTATGTAGTATATATTCTTTAATGTAGTAGTTGCGCGTAAAGGAGATGTAAGTAAAGTTGGAGAAAATAAGAAATTTATCAATGGGTGTTAAGCTCTGGGGCAGTTTTATTATTGTACTGTTATTTTTGGGATCTATTTCTATCGCTTCATATAATAAGATTAATACATTAAGTGATCATGTCGGTGAATTGGGCAGTACCCAAGTACCAGTTCTAGAAATCATCGGAAATTTAAAAGAAGAAGTAACAAGTATTAGAATGTATGCCTCTCAGCATGCCTATGAACAAGATGCTTCAACCAAAGCTAACCTTGAAAATTATATTAAAGTAGAAGCAACAAAAGTAAGAAAAAATATTAAAGAGTTACAAAAACTAGAAACTACATCAGAAAACAAAAAGTTTTTAGATGAGTTTAGTAAAGATTTTGAAAAATATGTAGCCTATACTCCTGACTTTTTTGAAAAATCAAAGAGTAATAATTATGAAGAAGTACACGGGAAGATGGGACTATTATCAGCTCTTGGCGGTAAAACAATGGTTTCCCTTGATCATTTGTCAAAGAGTGTCAAAAAGACAAATGATGGAATCATTGAAAAGGCAGATAAGGATTCATCAAATGCTATTATTCAAATCATTGTGGTTTCGATTATTGCTATGTTCTTTAGTATATTGGTTGCATTTCTTATTAATAACCTCATTAGACGGTCGGTGTCTGGAGTGGTTAAAAATGCAGAGATTACCACGAATTCTGCTGACGAAATAAAAAAATCAATCGATAAGACAGCAACAAGTGCACAAGAGTTAGAAGAATCTATGAATAAAGCGAACGATTCAGTAGGGGAACTGGTAGCTTCTATTCAACAAGTGGCTGGTAATACCAATGTAACTGCCTCGGGTGTCGATGAAATTTCTGCTGCTGTTGAGCAAATGAGCGCCTCCATTAATTTAGTTAAAGGAAGTGCTGATTATTTGTCATCTTCAGCTGAGGAGACTTCTTCTGCTATCCAGGAAATGATGGCTTCTATTGAACAGGTTGCTGCAAGTACAAGTAATGTGAATGAAAGTGTAGAAAAATTCTCAGAAGCGATTGAGGGAATGAGTGAATCAATTAAAGGAGTCAGTGAATATGCAGTTAGTTTAACCGATACTGCTGAAAAAACTTCTGAAACCGTTGAGGAAATGGTTGTTTCCATTAAGCAGGTGGCTGCAAGTGCACAAACAGTTAACCAGCTAAGTAAAGAAGTAAAAGATGACGCATATAAAGGAACAATCTCTTTAAATGAAACCCTAAATGGAATGAAAGAGATTTCTTATGTGATTGAACAAGCTAGTGATGTAATGGAGAACTTAGGTAAAAGTTCGGAGGAGATTGGAAGTATCGTTGCTGTAATTGATGATATTGCTGATCAAACAAATTTATTAGCACTTAATGCAGCAATTGAAGCAGCGCGTGCGGGTGAACATGGTAAGGGATTTGCGGTAGTAGCCGATGAAGTACGTAAGCTTGCAGAGAGATCGGCAAAAGCAACAAAAGAAATTGCAAGCCTAGTAAAAGGCATTCAAAATGAAACGACTGTAGCTGTAGCCTCTATTAAAGAGGGCGCTGATAAGGTAAAAGTAGGAAATGACCTAGCTGAACAAACTAATCAGGCAATTAAGAAAATAGCAGAAGGTATTGCGCAAGTAACAGATGAAATGAATCAAATCGCTAAAGCGACGGAAGAACAAACGAAGAATAGTGAATTTATTACTAAAGCGGTAGAAAGTGTTACGACTCAGGCTGTTCAAATGACTCAATCAGCACAAGAACAAACGGTTACTTCTGAAGCAATTGTTAAAGGGATTGTCGATACAAAAGAACAAATCCAACAAATTTCAATTGCAACAGCTGAACAAGCAAAAGGAAGCCATGCAATCGTAACAGCCATTGAAAATGTGACTAACCAATCTAGTTCAGTGACAAGTGCAACAAAAGAACAAGCATTAACTGCTGAAGAAATTGTACGAAATATTAACAGTATTAAAGATATGGTTCAACAAATGCTAATTGCAACAAATGACCAAGCAAGATATGGACAGGAGATTGCATTAGAGGTAGCAAATGTTCAAAAACAAACCGAAGAGTTGAATTCAAGCATCGAAACGCAAACAAAAGAAGTCGATGAGGTAGTACTAGCAATTACAGATGTAAACTCACAGATTAAGAAACTAAAATAAATAATCAAGGGGCGCTTTCGCGATATTTGCGGAGGCGTTTTATTCATACTTTAGTATTTTGATGAATGTGATTAAATATATTTATGATTTTGCTATCAAAAACTAAAAAACTATCAAAAAATTTGGTTATATTTATCAAAATATATGCTAATATGAGGTATATATCTGTATTTTTTTGGGTTATTAATGTATCTCTAGAACTACTTTTGTATGCTACTTAGCGAGGGGAAGTTGAAATGGATTTAAATAATTATTTAGAGATGTTTATCGAAGAATCAAAAGAACATTTACAGTCAATTAATGACGAACTTTTAAAGCTTGAATCAGATTCAACGAATACAGCTATTGTAAACGAAATATTTCGTTCTGCCCACACACTTAAAGGGATGGCTGGCTCAATGGGTTTTGATGACCTTGCCTCATTAACGCACGAAATGGAAAATGTCCTGGATCTTCTTCGTAATTCTAAATTAACGATTACTTCAGAAATAATGGACGTTATTTTTAAATGTGTAGATTTAATAGAAAGAATGGTTGACAGTATTGAGTCGGGTGGAGATGGAAAAGAAAACGTCACAGAAGTTGTGACTCAATTAAAAAAAATCCAAAATCCAAATCACACAGAACTTGTCAGTGCTTCACGTGAGGTAGCCGCCACTGCAGAATTTGTACTGGATGAGTTTCAAGCAACAGTCATAAGTGAAGCTACGAAATCTGGAATGAATATATATCAGATTAAAGTATCACTTGATACTAACTGTGTAATGAAATCAATTAGAGCTTATTTAGTTTTTCAGGCTGCTGAAGAATTAGGGGAGTTAATTCAAACCATCCCAACTGTAGAACAAATTGAGGAAGAGAAATTTGAAGATTCTTTTACCCTTTTAATGTTGTCAGAGCGCAGCTCTCAGGAAATACATGCCGCATTAATCAATGTTTCAGAGGTTAGAGAAGTCATTGTGGACGAGAGAACCGGAATAGAAAATCCAGAAATGGCAAACTCATCTGCAACAGTAGAATCGGAAAAGGTTGAGTCAGTGAACCGTCAGCAAAATAAAGAAGATTCGAATGTGGCTAAGAAAAAACAACGCTCCAAATCCATTCGTGTAGATATAGATAAACTAGACCAGCTGATGAATTTATTCAGTGAATTAATTATTGATCGAGGAAGACTGGATCAGATTGCACGGAAATCTCAGCTTTCTGAATTGACTGAAACGGTTGAACACATGACGCGAATTTCAACCGATTTACAAGGACTCATATTGAATATGCGAATGGTCCAGGTTGAGCAAGTATTTAATCGTTTCCCTAGGATGATCCGAGACCTTGCCAAAGAATTGAATAAAAAAGTTCAATTAGTTATTGAAGGTTCAGAAACAGAATTAGATAGAACGGTGATTGATGAAATAGGCGATCCATTGGTACATTTACTAAGGAATGCCTTAGACCATGGACTTGAGACAGCAGAAGAGAGAGCTGCAACTAACAAAGTCGAAGAAGGAACCATTTCATTAAAAGCATATCAAAGTGGAAATCACGTATTTATTGAAGTTTCTGATGATGGAAAAGGTATCAATCGTGAAAAGGTATTAAACAAAGCAATTGAACGCGCAGTAGTTTCAGAGGCGGAAGCTAAAACTCTGACAGATCAACAGGTTTATTCATTACTATTCTCGTCAGGTTTTAGTACAGCTGATAAGATTTCAGACATTTCTGGCCGTGGTGTAGGTCTTGATGTAGTAAAAACGAAAATTGAATCATTAGGTGGTTTAATTACGATTGATTCTACCCCTGGTAATGGCTCTGTTTTTCATATCCAATTACCTCTGACTTTATCAATCATTTACGCGATGTTAGTGAAGGTGGAAGAAGAGACATTTGCTATTCCGTTTAACTCAATTGTGGAAATCACAACAGCTGATGAGAATCAAGTTACTACTCTTCAAGGTCAAAAAGTAATCCAATTTAGAGGACAGGTTGTTCCATTAGTATTCTTAAATGAAGTCCTGCAAGTTCCACCAACCAATGCATCGGTTGATAAGCAGCAACAATTTATTGTAATTGTTCGAAAGGGTAACCAAAGCAGAGGAATCGTTATTGATTCAGTGGTTGGGCAACAAGAAATTGTCTTAAAGTCATTAGGTGGATATTTAACAAACCTCCCTGTTATATCTGGTGCGACAATCCTTGGAAATGGCCAAGTAGCACTAATCATTGACTCGAATCAGTTTTTTTAATAGAAAGGGTGAACCAAAGTTATGGAGAATATCAAAGTAATCGCTTTTTCATTACGAGATGAAGAGTATGGATTGAACATTGATTATGTTCAATCCATTGAACGGTTGTCTCCGATTACAAGAGTTCCCAATGTCCCGTCTTATGTAAAGGGCGTCATTAACCTCAGGGGAAATATAATCCCCCTGATTGATCTCCAAAGTAAGTTAAACCTAGGACAAGTGGAATACTCTGAAAGCACGCGAGTTATTATTGTGAAATTTGAAGAGATTGAATTAGGTTTCATTGTAGATAAAACCAGTAATGTAATTAATATTCCTTCAGATGCAATAGAAGCTGCAGCATCCAGCGGTTTTAATACAGACCATTTTGAAGGAATTGCAAAATACGAAGGGCAATTAATTATCCTCGTAAATTTAAAAGAAATAATAAAAACTGAGGCAAATGAATCGGACGTAGAGGACTAAGTAATTCAAGAAGAGGGGATAACGTATGAAAGATCAAGTCAAGTTTCAGGATGCTAAAGTACTTATTTTTAAATTAGGCCAGGAAGAATATGGTGTACATATCAATCAAGTTGTCTCCATTGATAGAATGCAGACGCTTTCTATTACTCCCTATCCAAATCGGGCATCACATGTATTAGGAGTTGCTTCCATTCGTGATGTTGTGATTCCTATTGTTGACATGCGCGCGGCACTTACAGGGGAAGCACTGAAACAAACAGATGTGACAAGAATTATAATTGTGAAAGTGTACGACAAAGAAATTGGAATTATAGTAGATGCGGCTACTGATGTGCTCGATCTTCCAGCAGAATCGGTCGAGCAAACCAATATTTTGGAAACAAATAATGTTTCTTATCTGTTGGGTATTTCAAGGTTTGATAATCGTATAGTTATTCTTCTAGATATTGAAAAGCTATTGGAAAATACAACAAATCTTGATGATTTGAGAGATATGATCCAAAGCTTTATCAATAGCAATGAAGGAGCAGAAGCCTAAAGGAGAGGTATACAATGCTGAAAAAAATACAGAAAAATGGTTCAAGTAAATCCTACAAGTATCTAAAGCTAGCAAATAATGTTTCTATGGGTGTCAAACTATGGGGCAGCTTTATTATTCTTTTATTATTCTTAGGGTCAGTTTCGATTGTATCTTATTATAAAATAAATGTGTTAAGTGACGACGTAACTTATTTAGGGAATACTCAGTTAAAAGAGGCTCAAATCATCTCAAAACTTAAAGACAGCATTACAGACATTCGCTTAAATTTAACCAAATATTCATATGAGAAAAGTGCAGATGAAAAAGCTAAGATAGAAGATATAGTAAATGCTGATATCAAAAAGGTTAAAAGTGATGTAAAGGATTTGGAAAAACTTGTAGTGAATACAAGTAAGGATAAAAAATTAGTACAGCAGTTTAATATTAACTTCGGATCCTATGAAAATACGATTCCAACAATCTTTAAAGCGACTGAAGGTGAGAATTACTACACTACCCATGCAAGATTAGGGGTTTTACAACATAATGGGGACAATACCATCAGTTCTCTTGAGAGAATGGCCAAAAGTTCACAAACAAATACCAATAAGATTATCGATGATGCAAAGCAACGCTCAACTAATTCACTTATTCAGATTATAGGTGTTTCTGTGTTAGCAATGGTTTTAAGTATCTTGGTAGCATTTTTAATCAATGGACTCATTCGTCGTACAGTAAGCAGAGTATTGAAAAATGCAGAAATCACCACTAATTCTGCTACAGAAATTAAAAACTCGATAGATAAAACAGCCCTCAGTGCGCAACAACTAGATGCTTCTATGAATAAAGCAAATGATGCCATAAGTGAATTAGTTGCTTCCATACAGCAAGTGGCAGGGAACACAAATATAACGGCATCAGGGGTAGATGAAATTTCTGCTGCTATTGAACAAATGAGTGCTTCCATTAACTTAGTTGCAGCAAGTGCAGACCATTTTGCATCCTCTGCGGAAGAAACTTCTTCAGCAATCCAAGAGATGATGGCTTCCATTGAACAAGTGGCAATCAGTGTAGGTAATGCTGGGGCAAATGTGGAACAAATTTCTGTTTCGATTGAAGAAATGAGCCACTCTATTAAAGGAGTAAGTGAACATGCTGTAAGTCTAACTGATACGGCTAAACAAACATCAGACACAGTAGAAGAAATGGTTGTTTCCATTCAACAGGTTGCAGCAAGTGCCCAGACCGTTAACCAACTAAGCAATGCAGTTAAAGATGATGCTTATGAAGGAACGATTTCATTAAATGAAACATTGAACGGGATGAAGGAGATTTCTAAGGTAATAGACCAGACTAGTAGAGTAATGGAGAACTTAGGAAAAAGCTCGGAGGAAATTGGCAGCATCATTGCAGTAATTGATGATATCGCTGACCAAACAAATCTTCTAGCACTTAACGCAGCCATTGAAGCAGCAAGAGCAGGTGAACATGGAAAAGGATTTGCAGTTGTTGCTGATGAGGTTCGTAAGCTTGCCGAAAGATCTGCAAAAGCAACAAAAGAGATTGCATCTCTAATCAAGGGGATTCAGAATGAAACGACAGTTGCAGTATCTTCTATTAAAGATGGTGCTCAAAAAGTAAAAGTAGGAAATCAATTGGCGGATAAAACGAACCAAGCGATTAAGAAGATTTCTGAGGGTATCTCTCAAGTAACGGTTGAAATGAATCAAATTGCAAAAGCAACGGAAGAACAATCAAAAAATAGTGAGTTCATTACCAAAGCGGTGGAGAGCGTAACAAGCCAGGCTGAAGAAATGACTCAATCTACAAAAGAACAATCGATCACTGCTGAAGCAATTGTAAAAGGAATTACCAGTACGAAGGAACAGGTACAACAAATTTCTATTGCGACGGCTGAACAAGCCAAAGGAAGTCATGCTATTGTTGCTGCTGTAGAAAATGTAACACATCAATCAGGCTCTGTAACCAATGCAACGAAAGAACAGGCATTGACAGCGGCAGAAATCGTTCGCAATATTAACAGCATCAAAGAAATGGTTCAACAAATGATGATGGCAACCAATGAGCAAGCGAGATATGGCCAGGAAATTGCGTTAGAGGTAGGAAATGTTCAAAAACAAACAGAAGAATTCAATTCCAGCATCGATACGCAATCAAAAGGTGTTGAAGAAGTCGTACTTGCCATTACGGATGTAAATAAACAAATTCAAAGATTAAAATAATTAATAGTTGACGAAACGCCTTCGCAATATAAGCGAAGGTGTTTTTTTATAAAAAACTATCATCCTATCAGCATACTTTTCTCTAACTTTTAATGAAATTTATGTTCACTTGAGGTATAATTACAACATAATTTTGATTTATTTTGATACTTTTGCAAAAGATGATTTTGAAGAAGTAAGATGGGGTGAATTCACTTGAAAATACAGGATCCGGTAAGAATAAATATAGGTGATTCCCGCCTCTCTCCGAGCGACCGTTCATCGACAAACACAGCATCCTTTCAAAAAATCATGAATACCTTTTCGAAAGAACTGACTAAAGAACATCTTCAGCAAATATTGCAAGAAATCGACCAACAGGGTCAGAGATTAAGTGAGAAACCGACCTTTGCTGAACTCAGGAAATATAAAGAAGTGGTCAAGCGGTTTATGGGTGAAGTAACAAAGAATGGTGTTGGTCTCTATCAAACAGATAGCTGGGACCCATATGGAGGAAATAAAACATTAAAAACCGTCCAAGTTCTCGACCGTAAATTAATGGAATTAACTGACCATGTTTTAAAAGAGCAGGATGAAGGGTTATCTATTCTGGATCGCATTGGTGAGATTAAGGGATTATTAATTAATTTATATACTTGATCAATAGAAAGGGGAAGAACACGTGCAAGAATATCTAAATGTAGCAACTTTAATAGTCAATTTTATCGCTGTGCTGTATTTAGTCATCAAGAGTTCTTTCCGAAAAAAATGGGACTATCAGCAGGAACTATCCTTAAAGATGGTATCCAATCAAGAAAAATTGATGCGTCAATTAACTGATATAAAAATAACTATTGAGCACCACCATATGATGACTCAAAGAGAGAATGAACAATGGAAGGTAGAAATGGTTCAAGCATTGAATGCGGTGAAAATTGAATCTGACTCTAATTCAAAAGCAAACAATGGTCATCAATTATTTTTGAATGATCGATATAAGGAAGTTTTTGATTTGAAAGCTAAAGGTCTCTCAGTGGAAGAGATTGCAAAGCAACTGGGTAAAGGCAATGGTGAAGTCGCTTTTATTCTCCAATTGGCTGAACAGGCACGTACTTAAGAAGAGAGGTATTTTTATGCTAAGAGGTTTGTATTCTGCAGCGTCAGGGATGTTCTCCTTAGAACGTAGACAAGAAACACTATCTAATAATCTCGCCAATGCACAAACACCTGGGTTTAAAAAGGATGATACGGTTATGCGTGCATTTCCTAAACTATTAGTGGAACGTATTAGAGACTATAATGAAACGATTCCTGGCGCTAATGGATTAACGATTCCAGGTCAGGGGGTACCGGTCGGAGAGCTAGCAAACGGTGTTTATGCACAGGAACGGATCCCGAGCTTCCTTCAAGGGGCACTTGTTCAAACAGATCAACCATTAGATATTGCTATAGATGATCAGAACATTCCTTTGCAAGTTGTTAATGGCCGAACAGTGAAGCCCACAGCCTTTTTCGCTGTCGAGCTTCCAGATGGATCGGTTGGATATACCCGGAATGGAAAATGGGACTTAGATTCGAATGGGAATCTGGTTACATCTGATGGATATAAGATACTGGGTGCGGATCATAAGCCTATTCAAGTCACTAGCGGTGTCAGTAAAGATGATTTGTACATAGATGCAGATGGACAGCTTATTGCTAATCCTAATGATGCTGCAAATGCGAGACAGGTGGGCAAAATCGGGATGGTTGTTGTACAAAATCCTTATGATCTTACTCGCCAAGGCGGGAATGTTTATAAATCTGAAAATCCACTTCCATTTATCCAAGATGCAGGTGGGACGAATCCCGGCGTAACCCTTCACCAGGGATATGTTGAACAATCAAATGTAGATCCCGGTCAAACAATGGCCGATATGATGATGACAGTGAGGGCCTATGAGGCAAATCAAAAAGTTGTCAGTGTGTATAATCAATCACTTGAACAGCTTTATTCGGTAGGAAAGATTAACGGATAATATCCAGAATAGGGGAAAAGTCACTTGAATACGTCATTATATATTTCTTCTGGGGCTTTACAAGCGTACCAACAGAAGATTGATACTTCTGCAAACAATATTGCTAATGTGAACACACCAGGATTTAAACGAAAAGATCAAAGTTTCTCTGAGATTTTGGCTTCTCAACTGAATAATCAAGGTCGAACGGATCAAGAAGTTGGGCGCCTGACGCCGGATGGATTGCGCGTTGGCTATGGAACCCGAACAGGTCTTACTCAGCTAGTCATGGAGCAAGGGCAAGCTATTTCAACGGGAAATCCTTTTGATTTGATGATTCAAGGAAAGGGTTTTTTCCAAGTAGGGTATCCTTCTTCGACTGTCGGAGGAGCTGACGAGGTTCGTTATTCACGTGATGGGAATTTTCATTTGAGCCCAAATCCTACTAAACAAGGAAGCTATCATTTAGTGAATGCGAACGGTGGTTACTTACTCGATCAAAATGGGAAGCCGATTGAGTTGGATGGCCAATATGAAGTTAGTATTGATGGGAATGGTCAAATGAATTTAAGAAGCAAGGATGGCAGCGGTACACCGTTTATTTCTGCCCAACAAGTCGGCATTGTCGATATTCAAAATCCCCATGTGTTAAAAAATATGGGTGGAAATGAATTTTCTATCGATTCTACTGTGTTGCCTACTGGGGCAAATGCATCTGATTACGTGAAGATGATGCAGCCTGCAGATGTGCAAATTGCATCAGGTTTTCTAGAAGGGTCCAATGTAGAGTTAACGAAAGAAATGACGGATCTTATGACCACGCAAAGAGGGTTTCAAATGAATGCACGAGCGGTTTCCTATGCGGATCAAATGATTGGAATTGCGAATGGGATTTTAAAGTAGTGAATAGAGATGAGACGTGTTTTTTTGCGTCTCTTTTTTTGTAGTTGGGGGTTCATTTTCTATAAATATAGGAAAATCACTTAACAATAATGAATTTTGTCCGATAATAAAAACAAATTAATTTTTCTATACTTAAACTACATAGAGATGAAAGGTGAAGGAGTGAAACGAAATGATTAATAGCAGTAATACATTGAGAGTCAGCGGTCTGGCATCTGGAATGAATACGGATGAAATTGTAGCAAATCTGGTTAAAGTACAGAGTAGCCGATTATTTAAAATGCAGCAAAATAAAATAACGGCCACCTGGAAACAGGATGCCTACCGTGATGTGAATAAAAAAGTGGACGAATTCCGTAAAGCGATGGAAGGATTACGTTTGCAGTCGACTTTTAATAAACAGACTGTAACTTCAAGTGATCCTAGAATAGAAGTATCTTCTGCTGGTACTAGTACATTAACAGATTTTGTAATTTCTGAAGCAACACCTGCTGAGGCAGCTAAACCAGCTACTGTTAGTTTTGCGAGTGCATCTTCAAGTGTTGGGGCTACGGGATTTTCATTTAAATTAAACAATATTGATATTGCACTTGATCCCAATCTTACATTTGATCAAGCTGTAGCAAAAATTAATGAACAAAGTAGTCAAACAAATGTTAAAGCTGAAAATGTGGGTGGATCTTTAGTTTTTACTACTTTGACAACTGGATCGGCACAAAAAATTGATATTACAATTACAGATACAAATAACCCCTTAAAGATATCCAATACAACAAATATCACTGGATCAGAAGCAAAGTCAGGCACAGTTACTATAAATGGCACACAAATAGCGGTTTCTTCAAATAAGTTTACATACCAGGGCGTTTCGTTTAATTTAAAAGAAAATATCCCTGTAAATAGTACTATTTCAGTTCGAGTAAGCAGTGATACGAAAGGAATATTTGATACGGTAAAGACATTTGTTGATAAATATAATGAACTTATTGCTGACTTAAATGGTAGATTAACAGAAAAACGCTATCGCGATTACCCACCATTGCTGGATGATCAGAAAAAAGATATGAAAGATAATGATATTAAGTTATGGGATGAAAAAGCGAAGAGTGGTTTGCTAACTAGTGATTCAACGATTAGATCATTTTTGACAGAAATGCGAAATAGTCTTATAACGTCTGTTCAAAATCCTGCATTGTCAACAGCCTTTAAATCGTTAAAAGACATTGGAATAGATTTTTCTACGAACTATCGGGAAAACGGAAAATTAGTTTTGAATGAAGAGAAACTAAAGGGAGTTCTTCAGACAAATTTAGAAGATGTAAAAAGACTCTTCTCAACAAAGGGTACAGGGGCAACAAGTTCTTCAACAACAGCAACAGATACTAATATGCATGGTAATAGTGGATTTGGTTGGAGAATATATGACAGAATAAATTCTACAATTTCTGAACTTGGTTCATTAGCTGGCTCGCCAAATTCACTAGTTGACACTAAAAGTTCCATTGCAAAACAATTGAAATCTTTAGATGAAAATATTGATAGAGAACAAGATAAGGTTAACTCTTATGAACAACGATTGTGGAAGCAATTTGGAGCTATGGAAAAGGCAATACAGCAGCTTAATTCACAAGGATCTTGGCTGTCACAACAACTAGGAGGGTAATATACCTAATTTAATAGAACTGCTTTATCTAAAGTTAATTGATTTCGGATAAAGCAGTTCTTTTATTTTTGATTTAAAATAAGAAATTTTTAATAATTTTTTATAAATATTACTAAACAATATTTAAGTAGGACCGATAATAAAAGTAACAAGATTAGACTCTGATAAAAATTACACAAAATAAATGAATTAATCAAAAAAATAAAGAAGATCTTGTTAAAATCAAAAAAACTTTCAAAAACTACTAAACAATTCAAAAAGTCATCCGATAATAAGAATTGTACAAATTAATGAATCATTGGAGGATGGTAACGTGCTCATTGTAGGCAGAGAAATCGGGCAATCAGTGATCATTGATGATGTTATCAAGGTTACTGTCTTACAAGTTGATTCAAAACTTCGTTTAGTCATTGATGCACCAGAGAATTTGTCAATTTCTAAGTTGAAGGATACTGAAAGTAGTAGTAAGTTTCTGAAAAAAGGGACTAGAATAATTGAGTCCTCAACTAAAATTGGTGAAAATGTAAAAATTTCAATTCTTCAAACTGAATCTGGTTTACTAAGATTTGCTATTGATGCACCTAAAGAAATTAGTATATTTCGAGAAGAATTGTATAAAGGAAATAATCAGGAACTAATAACTTAAGTTTTTAAATTTTATTTTTGATAATAGCCCCAAGGGTTTATTATAGATATTTTTAAAGGGTATATCCCTAACAAATTATATTGATTTAATTCTAAGGAGGAAAAATATTATGCGTATTAATCACAACATTGCTGCACTTAACACACATCGTCAGTTAAGCAGTGCATCAAATGCACAAGCTAAATCTATGGAAAAATTATCTTCAGGTCTTCGCATCAATCGTGCTGGTGATGATGCAGCAGGTCTAGCGATCTCAGAAAAAATGCGTGGACAAATCCGCGGTTTAGACCAAGCTTCTCGTAACGCTCAAGATGGTATTTCTATGATTCAAACTGCTGAGGGTGCTTTAAACGAAACGCATGACATCCTTCAACGTATGCGTGAACTATCAGTTCAAGGATCAACAGACACAAATAATACTGATGACCGCGAAGCGATCGGTGAAGAATTACTGCAATTAAAAGCTGAAGTTGACCGTATTTCAAAAACTACTGCATTCAACGGTAAAAAGCTATTAAATGGTGATTTAGCACCGACAGTATCTGGTGGTACAGCTGTTGTTGGTAAAGCATTAGCAACAAATGGCGCCGCTGCAATTTCTAAAATTGATGTTTCTGGTGCTCTTGGTGGCGAAACATATACATTAGGTAATGCTACTGGAGGAAAAATTAGTTTAACTCGTACATCAGACTCAGTAGCACAAACTATTACCGCTGAGCCTACTATTGGTGCGGATGGTAAATCAACACTTAACTTTAGTGAATTAGGAATTTCAATTGAAATTGCCGGTGTAACAACAAAAGCTGCTGCAGATACTGCAACTGATTTAGCAGGTCTAACAATAACAACTGGTGCTAATTCTTCTGCAAGTTTTGCAATAGGATCAAATGGATCTAGTGACGAAAAACTAGCTGTTTCCTTCGCGAAAATGGATTCCACTACCTTGGGTACTTCTGGAAGCGAAATCGGTACTTTAGTAACTGGTGCTGCAAATTCTCTTATTGATACTCAAGCGAAAGCTGACACTTTAACTTCATCACTTGATGCAGCGATAAAGCAAGTTTCTAAACAACGTTCTACTCTAGGTGCTGCTCAAAACCGTTTGGAACACACTATCAATAACTTAGGTACATCTTCTGAAAACTTAACAGCTGCTGAGTCTCGTGTAAGGGATGTTGATATGGCGAAGGAAATGATGACTCAAACAAAGAACTCAATTCTTTCTCAAGCAGCACAAGCAATGTTGGCTCAATCAAATCAGATGCCTCAAGGAGTTTTACAACTTCTGAGATAATGATTATAAGGGCGTCTAGCTAGGTAACGAGCTAGAGTATAACTGGGTGAATTGCTGGAACTTCCTAAAGCTTTATCAACCGCAACGGAACTGGAAACGGTAAACGGAATGGTTTGAAAATGATAAAGATGAAACAATGGATAATCAGCAGCCAAGCTCCTGTGAGGAAACTCTGGAGAAGGTTCAACGACTAGGGAATACGGTCTAAGGCTAAATAGCTATGACTATGAATCTCGTAGGGCAGCTAATACTGTTCGAAGTGCCCGGCTCCATAGAATTATGGATGAAGATATAGTCTATTCTGTAATCGAAAGATACAGTCGCAAAGCAAGCGAACCAACAACCACAAGGAGTTCTTCAACTTCTTCGTTAATAATAGTAAAAGAGGCTTTGAATTTCAAAGCCTCTTTTATTTTTCATAAAAGATTTATCTTCCGTAATTCACTAAGTTTATATACCACAGACCAATAGCTTCGACCAAGTATAATGGCTATTTCCTTATCCTTGTGTCCACTATTCTTTAAAGAGATTAGCAACTTGTTTTCTTCTGCTGTATAATTTTTATTTCTATCGGAACTAGATACAATAAGTTTGTAATCAGGGAATTTGAGTTTCCATTTCTGTGTTTCTTGTTGTAATCGGTAACTCAAACTGGTTTTATAAAGCATTCTTGGGCAAGTTTCCGAAATGTCTTTAATGATACTTAAATAAGCTATTGTTTCATTTACTGACGTGGTTCGTAAGATAAAACCATGTCCATCTTTTCTTCTTGCCAATCTTAAATTGATTTGAAAATAGTTTTTGATGTGGTTTTTAAGAAGTGCTAATTCCTCTAAGGGGTAGTTCTGTAAATATAAATAGATATGGGGTGTAATATAAATTTTTTATTATTATGGTTAATATTTGTACTGATAGACAAAGACCCATCATCCATGTAAAGTACAGCTAGAAAATGTGGAAGATTACAAAAGGGTAATATTGAAGAAGGTATTTTTTTGTTTTCATTATTATTATAAAAAAGTTCTAATAGGTTTGTGAAAAGAGGACTCGAGGCTGAACGTAAAGAATTACTTTTTGGAGTTATATAAAAAAGACCATTCATAATCTCCATTTTCCATTCACGGTATTCTTTTTGTTTTACTCCGTAGTGCTCCCTGTAACTACTATTTTTTCGTCTGCTTCCTTTATAAAGCTTCGTTAATTCTCCATCACCTATAATACTAGCAATTAAAACATTAATTTGAATGTCATTTAGAGACTGAAACAAACTCTCCCTCATCTTTCGAGAACATATGTTTCTACTCTGATTATAAAGTAATAAGGCTAATAAACAAATTCTTAATTGATAGTTTAATAACTGTTTTTTTCCTACATTTACATAATTTTCACTAAACATTCAAATTTTTCATCCGATAATAAAGTAAAATGATAGTGACAAAAAGGGGGCATAAAATGATAGACAAATTGTCCAATTCTAATAACCAATCAGTTGATTATACCGTTCCTAAAGTGGAAGGTACCGTCAAAATTAAAGAAGTATTGCCAGAAAAAAAAGAGCAGTCACAATCACCACCACAACAACAAGCACAGACAAAAGAAAAAACTGAAAAAGTCATGAACAGCATGAATGAATTCTTAAAGGCTTCCAATACACATTTAAAATTCCAGTTTCATGACGAGCTAAAAGAATACTATGTAACCTTGGTTGACGATTCAACAAACGAAGTGGTCAAAGAAATTCCCTCTAAGAAACTCCTAGATATGTACGCAGCAATGACCGATTATCTAGGTCTATTAGTTGATAAAAAAGTATAGGTAATGGTAAACATCATGCAGATTCCACAAATAAGACTACAACAAACCTATGCCCAAATTGGACTCCGAATCACCCAGCCAGTCCAAGAAATAGAACAAAAGCAAGCAGATCAATCGATCAAACAGGTTCCCGCCACGATGACTATAGAACGAAAGCCGAGCCACCTTGATATTGATCAAGAGCAATTATGGAATGAATTAAACTTTAAGAGTAATAGTGTATTTAGCGAGGATATGGCAGCGTTCGCAAAGCAAGAAGCATTAGAAGCGGTAGCCGAAAAAGCACAAGAAGGCGATCAGTTTGCAGCCATTGAAAAAAAGAATGATGCGATTCAATCTGTTGTGTCAGCTAAAGCAAACCCAGGGCCAGCTGAATTTAATATCGGCTTTATCCCAAGCTACGGTTCAGTAAAAATTCACTTTACACCTACTGAGCTAACTATTGACTGGAAACAAGGCGGGGCTGAAATAGAGACGACTCAAAATAAGCCAATTCACAACTATACACCAGGGAAAACGGAAGTATACCTTCGTCAGATGCAGAATTTAGAAATCGACTTTGTCGGCGGCAATGTGGATAGTAAATCATAAAAATGACCAGCAGCGGAAAGGAATTCTTTCGGCTGTATTTTTTTAATTTTGAGCTGGTAATATCATAATGAAATCAAAAGGATATTTTGATACAATTATATAGATTATATTCTTTTTGATAAGGCTGTGTTAAATAGCATTATTGATTTTTACACCCTGTTGATTGGAGCGGAAGGCACGAAGACTCCTATGGGAGTATGGTTCAGGGGAGACTCCGCAGGCGCAAGCGACGAGGAGCTCGCCGAAACACCCACGGAAAGCGAAGTGCCTGGAGCGGAAATCAACAGACAAGTTTAATAGAGCAATTCGATAAAAGAAACAAAATTTATAACGATAACTAAACTATTTAAAAAATATACCGATAAGAATTAATAAAGGAATAGGAGGGAACTACAAATGCGAATTAATGATACGAAAGTTGGTTTTTATTCCTACCAAAATCAATCGAATCGTTCAAATACAAATAACACCACTAAAAAGACATCTACTTCTGCAGACGTTAGCATATCATCACGCGGCCGTGAAATCTCTCAAGCCATGATGTCTGAACAAGCACAACGTCAACAGCGCATTCAGGAATTGAAACAGCAAATTGCGGACGGAACCTACAAAGTAGACAGCAGCAAAATTGCTGAAAAAATGACTGCGTTTTGGAAAAATACATCAATCTAGGAGACAAAAAAATGGAACCCCTGAACACAATTATTCAAATCTTGGAAACAATGGTCGATGCGCACACACGATTACTAGACTTGGCCAAAGGGAAAAGAAACTTGCTGGTGGAAGGTAATATTCAGGGTCTTCAAAGTCAAATTCATCGTGAAGCTTTATGCGTAGATGAAATTCAAAAACTAGAACAAATTAGAAAACTAAAAGTGCAAGAATATATGGAACAGAAGGGAATCATTAGTGATTCCTATACCTTAGAAGAATTAACAAATATACAGCAAGATACCACTTATAAGGCTAAACTAACATTAGCCGCAAAACAATTGCGCAGGTTAATTCAGGAAATTTCTCAGATCAATGAGAATAACCAACAATTAATCCAAACTTCTCTATCATTTATACAATATTCTATTGGAATGTTTGCTAAGAAAGAACCGGCCATTGGCTACGGACCAAATGCTAAAAATCGCTATACTAGCATGTTGGATGCTAAGATTTAGAGTTTTATTTTTTAGGAGGATTTGTCATGACATCAACCTTTCATGGGATCGAATTAGGAAAAAGAGGACTTGCGGCACAACAAACTGCCCTTTCTACCACTGGTCATAATATTGCTAATGCAAACACTACAGGGTATACACGTCAACGGGCAGAAATGATCGCCACAAAGCCAGTTTCCATCCCAGGTATGCAAATCCAACTAGGGACCGGTGTTGAAGTAGATAAGCTTGTTCGCTTACGTGAGGATTATTTGGACGTGCAGCTACGTGGCGAGAATAAGAGTTTGGGTTACTGGGAAGCGAAAAGTGATACCCTTACTAAGGTGGAAGAGCTATTAAATGAGCCATCTGATGATGGATTAGCTTATACAATGGATGAATTTTGGAAGGGTTGGGAAGAGCTGTCGAAGAATCCAGACAGTGCTGCCGCCCGTGCCGTTGTAAGCCAAAAAGGGGTAGCAGTAACCGAGACTCTTAGACATATTTCCGAGTCTTTAAATCAAATTCAGGATGATCTTAAATTAGTTATTAAAACGAAAACGGATTCAGTTAATTCGTTAGCAACACAAATTGGAAACCTCAATGATCAAATTGGTCGGCTTGTTCCAAATGAATATCAGCCGAATGATCTATATGATCAACGGGATGTTTTAATTGATCAGCTATCTAAGCTAGTTGATGTAAAGGTTTCCCCTCCAAATAAAGATACGGGAGTAGTAGATATCTCTGTTGGTGGCGTTCTACTTGTTTCAGGGAAAACAGCTAACACGCTAACAGTTGATACATCAAGCGGGGTTGTAGATCCTGCAAATATCAAAATTGGGAATACCCAAGTTGCCTTAAATTCGGGTGAATTATTAGGAAGAATCGAGTCGTTTGGAATTTTAGGCGGCGGAGTAAAATCCACCATACCTACTATTCAGGAAAAAATGAATAACTTAGCCATGACATTTGTTAATGCCGTTAATGCTGTTCATGAAAAAGGGATGAACCTGGAAAATATTAACGGTACATCAACCAATAAAGTGCCGTTTTTTATAGGAACGAGTATGAATGATATTGCCGTTAATCCGGATATTTTGAAATCTCCTGGTTTGATAGCTGCAGCTAAGGAGGAATCATCCGGCCAATCATCAACAGGAAATGGTAAAAATGCGCAAGACATTGCTAATATTAAATTTATAGCCCTTGGTTTTCCTGGAATAAACTCTACGGCAGATGATTATTACCGAAATATTATCGGTCAGTTAGGTATTGATTCACAGGAAGCACAGAGAATGCAAAGCAACTCTGAAGTGATTATTCAACAAGTAGAGAACCGCCGCCAGTCTGTATCCGGTGTATCATTGGATGAAGAAATGGCGAACATGATTAAATTCCAGCAGGCATACAATGCTTCAGCTAGGATGGTAACAGTAGTAGACCAATGTCTAGATAAAATCATTAACGGCATGGGCCGTGTAGGCTTGTAGGAGGGATAATATGACCTTGCGTGTCACTCAAAATATATTGAATCAGAATTTGTTGTTTAATTTACAGCGAACCAATAAGACGATGGACCAATTACAAGAACAGGTATCATCAGGCAGAAAGATCAATAAACCCTCTGATAATCCAGTAATAGCAGTACGAGGCATGTTTTATCGTTCATCATTAAACGAAATTGATCAGTATAAAAGAAATGCAGATGATGGACTTTCCTGGATGACTTCAACGGACGAAGCACTTGATGAAGTCACCTCTGTACTTCAACGGGTAAGAGAGCTTACAATACAAGGTGAGAATGGAACGAATAGTGAAACCGACCGGAATGCTATTGCTGAAGAAATCAGCCAATTAAAAGAGCATCTAGGGGAGATTTCAAACTCTCAGATAGCTGGAAAATATATTTTTGCAGGTACCGATGTAAAAACTCCTCCATATAGCAGTGCTACAAAAGAGTTTACAAATGCTAACAATGAAAAACTAGAATTAGTGGTGGGGCAAAATAACACAGTGCAAATCAATGTGAAGGGCATAGATGTATTTAACAACGATGGAACTGGCGGGATCTTTAAAGTACTTTCAGATATTGAAACTGATTTTCGTTCTCCCAATCCAGGATCAACAGACCATTTAGCACAATTAGACGGCCAAATGGACAACCTTCTCAGACATCGTTCTGAATTAGGGGCACGAATGAACCGGATGGAATTAAGTATCTCACGAATAGACGGGCTTGAAGTATCCACTACACGTTTATTATCGGGTGAAGAGGATGTTGATATGGCAGAAGTTATCACCAATCTAAAAGCCCAAGAGAATGTGCAGCGGGCTGCTTTATCTGTTGGTGCTCGTATTATCCAACCCTCTTTAGTAGATTTCTTACGTTAATCATATGGGGCAGCGCAATTTTTTTGTGATTGCCCTTTTTTTATGCAATTTTATCCTTAACTTTTTTTTCCAATATCCGATAAAATATAAATATGACATATTTTAATTGAACAGATTATCAGGAGGACTCTATGTATCCAAAAGTGAATCAAAACATAATGATCGATATACTAACCCATGAACTATCCTGTAAGTCAAATATTGCCGAGATTGGAGAAAAAGAGATTCTCATTAGTATTCCACTTGATAGAGAAATAATTGGTCTGTTATCTATAGGGACAAAATTAGTAATATCTTATATTATTGGTGAAAATAAATTTGAATTTAAGACTGAAATTATAGGCAGAACAAGAGATACCATCCCACTGCTCAGCCTAGAGAAGCCGAATGAAAATGAGATTATTAAAATCCAACATAGAGAAAATGTTCGAGTGAATTCAAATTTACGTTTATTGATTGAAGGGAATGAACTACATACCATCAATATTAGTGCTGGAGGAGTACTATTTTCATGTAAACTAGATTCTCAATTTCATGAAGGTGAAGAAATTGCTGGTACCTTATTCGTTCCAGATTTACGGAGTAAGGAACTAGTACAAGTCCCAATTCAAGGAAAAGTAATTCGAAGTAGTTTGATGAGAGAGATCGAAAGAAGATATGTAGCTCTAGAATTCACTTCAATCAAACGACCTGATCAAATGAAAATTATCCAGCATTGTTTTGAAAAGCAAAGACAAATCCGCTTAAAGGAACGATAATATTTGTTTATAAAAAAAGCCTTCTTAATTCAAAATGAGAGGCTTTTTTGTTGTTTTCTATTAAAAAAGCCTCTATTAATATTTAAATAAGGTGTTTACAGATAATTACAAATTTTATATAATTAACATGTTCATGTAAATACTTGTAATAGATTTTTCTGATTGAACGACACCCATAAAAAATTCATAAGATCGAATACATATAGTAAGAGAATGATAACGAAAGTGCGTTTGAAATGACAAATGATTTTGATGCTTGTATTATTGTTGTTTAGGATTATTGCTTTTGTACCAATCGTTCATTTCTAATAATCATGTAGGAGGTATTCTTATGAGTTTAAAATCCGCACTATCTGAGCTGAAAGAGGCATTTGCGAATCAGGAATTAGGACAATCAGAAGAGTCTTTCATTCATGAGTTGGAGAATAAAAACAATTTGACTTCTGGATCATTAGTTTATTATTTTAACAATTTGATGATGTTTAATATGAATGAAAATAATCAAAATAACATGGAATCAAAAAAGACGAATCGTAAATGGACCAAAAATGAAATTACCTTTATGTTTCAATATATTAAAGACCGGCAAGAAGAGGGTGCACTGAATATTACGGAGATATTAGAGGAGGCAGCACAACTGCTGAACCGAGGCTATCAATCTGTAAACTATAAATATTATTCCACATTAAAGTCGAATGAAAAAGAGCCAAAATCAAATCAAAAAGCCCTTCATTTTACAA
Source organism: Neobacillus sp. PS2-9 (assembly GCF_030915525.1). NCBI lineage: Bacteria > Bacillati > Bacillota > Bacilli > Caryophanales > Bacillaceae > Neobacillus > Neobacillus sp. PS2-9. The sequence continues at coordinate 3,031,127 of NZ_CP133269.1, read as the reverse complement.
CGATTAACGAAAATAACGTACCGGTAATTTCAATTGAAGCAATTAATGAGGTACCTGCAGTTCCTCAAGCTTCCTATCAAAATACTGAACAGAATACTGATTTGCTCGATATTTTATCAGGGCTTATTACGAACGTACAACAACTTCCAGGTCTTAACCTAAATGAAATGTTGAGAGGGTTATACCAATTAACCAATATGGCCCTTCAAAACCAGGAAGCTGTTCAACAAGTTGAGACAATGAAATCGACAATTAACCATGAAAAAGAAGCACTTAAGGAAAAGCTAGTTAAGAAGGAACAGCAACTAAGACAAGAGAAAAAACGAAATGACGAATTACAGTTAGAAGTTTCTAAGCTTGCTAGAGAAATTACTGCATTTAATAAATTGGGGGATGCAGCTAAAATTCAAAACCTCAAATCGTATAATCAAAGACTTAACTATCTTATTGATGGGTTTGGAATTGTTCTCCAGGTCGGTAGCTAATTATAAAAAAGATACTCCATCTTGAAATGGACTATCTTTTTTTATTATATTTTTTGTTATGTTTTTTTTCAAAGAACTTAACTATTACATAGTTTATCCGATAATTATTTATAGACGAAAATGTGTGAAAGAAAAAGGAGTAATCAAATATGGGTCTAAAAAATCCTTATCAAACCTATCAAAAACAAGCTGTCACAACTTCAAGACCAGAAGATCTTACCTTTATGTTATATCAAGGATTGATCAAATTTATTCGATTATCTAAATCAGCTCTAAAAAATAACAACTTTGAAGATAGCAATAACTATAATTTAAGAGCACAGGATATTTTAAGTGAATTAATGATAACCTTAAAAAAAGAATATAGTGTAGCGGAACAATTACTTACTATGTATGATTATATGAAATCCCGGTTAATCGAAGCGAATCTTAATAAGAATTCGGAAATACTAGATGAAGTTGAAGGATTCGCTGTCGAATTATCGGATACCTGGTCAACTGCAATGAAACAAGCCAAATTAAAAAGCTAAGGTCTGAGATAAAAATGGAAGAAATACTAAAAAGTATTTATGAAGTAACACTAGAGATGTGCAGTTCCTTAAAGGAAGAAAATTATGAGGAATTTGAAAAACTACTTAATGACAGACAGGCATTAATGAGTAGAGTGGATGCGCAAAAAAACCACGAAAAGAATTATGTATATACTTCAAATGAGCAGAAATTATTAAAAGACACTTACTTGTTAGATCAACAAATGGCACCTCTACTAGATGAAAATCTCAAAGAAACAAAAAGCCTTATTAATCAGCAAAAGAAGCAAAAACTTGTCTCTCAACAATATAGGACTTATAGTAAGCAAACAAATGGAATCTTTTTAGATTCTAAAAGGTAAAAAAGTAATAGATTGAGTCATAAAAATTTGAATAAATGACAATTTATGACATGATTCTAAATAAATCTACGTAATATTCTATAATTTAGAACTAAATACCTAGTAAATTCGACAAAAATGGGAAAATAGTCGGATATTCGATATTGTTAAAACATTCTATTATTTGATTAGAGATTATTTAGATACTAAAAACATTGAATCTCGATCAAGGCAAAACTGGTGAAAATCAGTGGCGCAAAGCTAAAGGGGCTAAGGAGAAAATCACTATGCCAGCCAGCTGCCTAAAAGATAGGGTGTTTTACCTAGGTATAAAATGTCTACAAAGGTATAGGACTTCTATACCCACCTGAAAGATATTTTTTGTCTGTTAACCCCCCTTCAAAAAGGCGGGGTTATTTTTATATTCTTTAACATTCGGTTAAGGAGAGGAAAAATGAATGTTCCTGCAACAAATTAAAACAGACGAACGTGCCAATAGTAAGATTTTAAATTTAATGGAATTTAAAAAGAAGAAACCGTTTTTCAAGCATCCAATTAAAATAACGCTTGGATACCCAATCAATTGCTCCTATTATATAGTGAAAAATGTCGTTTACATGGGGAAACAAATTCTGGCTATGAAACAAGAAAATGATATCAATACAATTGTCCTGGTAGAAGGGAAAATTGAAAATGGTCAGCTAACATGCATTTCAATGCTTACAGAAGAATGTTTAGGGGATGTAAGCAAGATTTTAGAAGGTGCAATTTAATGAAATCGTATTAAAAATGTTGTCAAGTTTGGGACATACTTGTGCGTGACCACGGATGCAATTATCGTAGTCACGCTTCTTTTTCTGTATAAATGTAGTGAGAATCAAAATAGTAGATTTGAAGCAGAAGAAAGGAGCTTTCCATTGAAAATAGGTGATGATTGGTTTACCAAAACTATGTTAACTAGTACATTGTCCCGTAATGAAAAATTATCTTCACAAATGGGGACGACTAATTCTGAATTTGCGAACCTTTTTACATCGGTTTTAAATGAAATGATGAATGGCGATGCATCATCTTCCATCCAACCCACGTTTCCTTCTTTTATAGAAAACATGACCTTTACCAATGAAAATTCAAATATGGATATGGATTCTTTTGCGTCTAACTCAACAGAATCTTTACGTTTTCAATCAATGGGTGCAGAAAAAATTAATCAAGTGCTTGGCGGAAAATTGAAAGGTATGGGAGAAGTATTTATTCAAGCTGGAAAAAGGTTTAATGTAGATCCAGCATTATTGGCAGCGATTGCTCAACATGAAACGGGTAACGGATCATCAAAAGCAGCCAATGTTAAAAATAACATTGCTGGAATGATGGGGAAAAATGGGTTAAGATCCTATCCCTCTATTGAAGAAAGTATTATGGATATGGCTCGAAATATAAGTAAGAATTATCTTGGAATGGGGCTAACAAGCATAACTAAAATTGCTGGAAAATATGCCCCTGTTGGTGCGGAGAATGACCCTACTAATCTGAATAATCATTGGGTTACAGGGGTGAGTAAGTTTTTTGGCCAGTTAAAAGCTTGATATTCACATAATGTTCCTATAACACACTTTTACTATGTAAAAAAGTGTAGATTTAAATACCTTTTTTATAGTATATTGATGATTGAATGTTAATAATTTGTTGATATTTATCGAAAAATGTCAAAGTTTTATAGGTGGAAAGGAGGAGGAGAAAGTTGACTAATATTAACCTCCTACAAAAGGCATTAGATGCTTCCAGTTTACGCCAACAGGTGATTTCTAATAATATATCAAATGCTGAAACTCCTGGATATAAAGCAAAACAAGTAGTTTTTGAAGATATACTGAAAAAACACTTAACTAATCAAACAAATTTTGAAGGAAATCGTTCCGATGCCCGCCATTTGGTCATTGGAAGACCATCAATAATACCTTCAGCAAGCGTTGTTGAGAATACGAATACCGTCATGCAAAACAGCGGGAACAACGTAGATGTCGATGAAGAAATGACTCGCATGGGAAAAAATTCACTCTGGTACTACACACTTACGGAACAAATTAACAGTGAATTTCAACAATTATCTATAGCGATTAAAGGAAGGAGTTAAGGAACATGTTTGATTCGTTAAATATTAGTGCATCAGCCTTGACCGCACAACGTCTAAGAATGGATGTTGTCTCTTCCAATATTGCGAATGCAGAATCGACAAGAGGATCTTTTGTAAATGGAAAATGGGAACCCTACCGACGTAAAATGGTGATGATGGAACCAAGAGAAAAGTCATTTAACCAAATTTTACAAGGGGCGATGGAAAAACAATCACAATCCCAGCTCCAAGGTGTTAGAGTTTCAGGGATAGTTAATGACAAGACACCATTCAAAATGGTCTTAGACCCATCAAATCCTGATGCGAATGCGGATGGCTATGTCATGATGCCAAATGTCGACCTATCAAAGGAAATGATAGATTTATTGGCTGCTTCAAGAGCATATGAAGCAAATGTCACTTCATTTAATACTGGAAAATCAATGATGTTAAAGGCTTTAGAAATAGGCCGTTAGGGGGAAGCATAAATGAACGTTTCTGGTATAAATAGTGGACTTATCAAAATTAATCAAAATCCTATTCAAAATGTGGAATCGGGTTCGACATCAAACTCGTTTTCAGGCGTGCTTAAAGGTTACTTGGAAAACGTCGATAATACAGTAAAGCAAGCCTCGGATCTAACCGTCAAAGCTGCGGCAGGGGAAATTGATAATATACATGATGTAACGATTGCATCACAAAAGGCGAAGGTTGCTTTAGAACTAACCGTTACTATTAGGGATAAGGCAGTAGAGGCTTATCAAGAAATGATGCGGATGCAATTTTAAAGAATGATAGAAAGCTAGGCAGGGTGAGAAATGAAACGATCATGGATAGATCAACTTAAACATACAGGAGAGCTATTTGGCAGTTGGTGGAACTCCAAAAGTTCAAAACAAAAAGGACTCATCGTAGGGACATTTTTATTTCTTTTAGTTGCCCTTTCTACCTTTATCTTCTTTGCGTCACGACCTCAATATGTACCGTTATACACTGGTCAATTATCCCAAAGGGAAGTTGGGGACATAAAAGCAGAATTGGACAAGGAAGGCTACACAGAGTACAAACTTTCCGACACGGGAACAAGTATAGAAGTGCCTAAAAAAGATGCCCCTGATTTATTAGTCAGTCTTGCATCCAAGGGGTATCCAAAAGACAACAAAATTAACTACGATATTTTTGGTCAAAATCTCTCTTTTGGCGCAACGGACAGACAGTACGATATTCTTGAACGTGAAGCGATGCAAAATCAAGTAGCTGAAGTGATTAAACATGTGGCTGGAATTAAAAATGCGGAGGTCATTGTGACCTTACCCGAAAATTCAGTGTTCGTTCAACAAGGAGAAGAACAAAAAGCAAGTGCTTCAGTGATGGTAGAGGTTGAACCAGGTGCAAAGCTAAGTTCACAGCAAATTAAAGCGCTATATACCTTAGTTTCCCGCAGTGTCCCAAACTTGCCAGTAGAAAACATCACGATTATGAATCAATATAGTGAGACTCTAGCGTTGTCGGAATCAGATGATGAAGACCCTGCACTTGATAAATATGATGAACAACGTAAAGTACAACAAAATGTTGAACGGGATATTCAGCAGGATCTTCATAGTTTATTAGGTAACATACTTGGAACGGATAAAGTGTTCGTTCACACGTTTGTAAAAATGAATTTTGATAAAGTCAAAACCGAAGAAAAATTAGTTAAGCCTACCGATAATAATAATAACGGAATTGCAATTAGTTCAGAAAAAACCTCCAAATCTTACAATGGAACAGGTTCAAATCCTGGTGGCGTAGTTGGAACAGGTGAAACCGATGTTCCTGGTTATGTTGGGACTAATTCTGGTGGCGAAAGCAATTATGAAGAGTCTGAAAATAGGGTCAATTATGAAGTGAATAGAATTAATAACGAAATCATAAAAAGTCCTTATCAAATAGAGGATATTACTATCAATGTTGGTGTAGAGCCAGATTCACCTAAAGCCAATACATTATCAAAAGCCACACAAGATAATATTAAAAATATTGTGGCGAATACAGTACGTACAGCGCTTGGCCATCCAAATTTAAGCCAAAAAGAAATAGATCAGCGGATCACTGTTTTTCCTCATTCATTTGCAAAGAATACTGCTGTGGAAAGTGCATCTGCACAAAATTGGCTGTTAATTGGCGCTGTAGCTGCTGGAGGACTCCTATTACTTGGAGGACTAACTTGGTTTTTATTACGTAGAAGAAAACATAAACAAGAGGAAATGGAAGAAGAACTTGATTTTTCTACATCAGGACCGGTTAAAGAAGCGGATTATTTTGCTGAGCAGGATATGAGTGTGGAGAGTCAATTGAAAAAGCTGCTTGAGCAAAGACCAGAAGATTTTTCAAAAGTTATTAGAACTTGGATACATGAAGAGGAGGTTTAAGTCCCATGGCTACAGCACTAAAGTTGACTGGAAAACAGAAAGCAGCGATATTGCTTATTGCGATGGGCAAGGAGGGCTCTGCCAAGGTATTTAAGCATTTACCTGAGGAAGAGATTGATCAATTAACCCTCGCGATTGCTAATATTCAAAAGGTGGATCAGAAAGAAAAAGAAGAAGTGTTGAAGGAATTTCATGAAATGTGTATTGCACAAGACTTCCTGCAAATGGGTGGTATTAGCTATGCGCAAGATGTATTAGAGTCGGCATTAGGAAAAGACCGTGCACAGGAGATTATTTATCGTTTAACGACACAATTACAAGTGAAACCCTTTGATTTTGCTCGTCGTGTGGATGCCATGCAAATTTATCATTTTCTTCAAAATGAGCATCCGCAGACGATTGCATTGGTATTAGCTCATTTAGAGCCGCAGCAATCTTCTATGATTCTCTCTTCACTACCTGAAGAATTACAATCGGATGTTGCAAGGAGAATAGCAGTATTAGAACAAACTTCTCCTGAAGTAATTAAGGAAGTAGAAAATATTCTTGAACAAAAGCTGGCATCGACGATTCGTCATGACTTTACAGTGGTCGGTGGAATTGAGTCCATTGTCAGCATTCTTAATGGTGTTGATCGTACAACTGAGAAGACCATTCTTGAGCAGCTTGAATCGAAGGATCCAGAACTTGTGGATGAAATCAAAAAACGGATGTTTGTATTCGAGGATATCATTACATTGGATAAACGTGCAATTCAGCGCGTCATCCAAGAGGTGGAAAATCAGGATTTACTACTTGCCTTGAAAGCCTCAAGTGCAGAAGTCAAAAAAGTTATTTTCGAGAACATGTCACAACGTATGGTCGAAACGTTCGAAGAAGAAATGCAGTACCTTGGACCGGTTAGAGTTAAGGATGTGGAGGAAGCACAAGGAAGAATTGTTTCTATTATCCGCCGTTTAGAGGATTCCGGTGAGGTTGTTATTGCTCGAGGTGGTTCGGATGATGTCTTATTCTAAGGTGTTTAAGTCTTCCAATCTCTCTGTACTTGAAGAAAAAAAAGTAATTTCTCAACCACGGATAGTTATTAATCGTAACGACCAAGAGACACCGCATCAAGAAACTAATGATGCGGTGAATAGTGTTTATCTGCAACAAATAATTCAAGCGGCTGAAGCAGAAGCACAAACCATTGTAGAAAATGCAGATAAAAATGCCCGATTACTAGAATCAGCAACAGAAGAAAAAATAAGCCAATGGTGGGATGAAAATCATCAGAAACTTGAGGATTTATCTATTGAAGCGAAACAAAAAGGTTATCAGGAAGGTTACACCACTGGAAAACAAGAAGCGGAGTTTGAAGTTTTAAGAGAATATCAAGGGAAAATGGAACAGGTTCAAAACTTGTTGGAACAAGCATACGAACAAAAGGCAGCAATTATTTCAGAGGCAGAACCATTTTTGCTTGAGCTAAGTACTGTGATTGCTACACATATTATTAAGTCAGAATTAACTAGTAATCCAAATCAGTTTGTTGAGTTAATCAAACAACATATCCTTCGTTTTAAAGAAAAAGAATTTATTACCGTTTGTGTTCATCCTGATGACTTTGATTTTATCCAATCACAACGAGCTCATCTTGTCGCTGTCGTAAATGGCGAAACTGAAATTAAAATTATTCCGGACCATTCCGTTTCTATCAAGGGGTGTATTATTCGAACCGCATATGGCAGTGTAGATGCACGTATTGATACACAAATTGAAGAGATCAAAAAGGTCATTCTAGAAGCGAGAAGGGAGCCGGAAAGTGGTGTTATCAGTTGAAAACTATGCCAAGCTTATTCGAAGTGTGGATCCGGTAAGAGTGAATGGTAAAATAACTCAAATCATCGGACTTACCATTGAATCACAAGGTCCTGATGTAAGAATTGGTGAATTGTGCTCCATCTATCCAACAAATTCACAAATTCCTATTCAAGCTGAGGTCGTTGGTATTAGGGAAAATAAGGTGCTTCTTATGCCTCTTGGTGAAGTTCGGTCGATCGGACCTGGCTGTGACGTTGTCGCTAGCGGGAAACAGATGATGGTGAAAGCAGGCCGCCAGCTGCTGGGAAGAATTTTAGATGGTCTCGGCCAGCCCATTGATGGCAAACCACTTCCATTAGGATTAGAGGAAGTACCTACTCATGCAATACCACCCAATCCACTGGCTAGGCCTCGTATTCATTCACCACTAGGGGTAGGAGTACGGACAATCGATGGCTTACTCACAATGGGCAAAGGACAGCGAATGGGTATTTTTGCCGGAAGTGGTGTAGGTAAAAGTACACTGCTTGGAATGATTTCAAGAAATACGACAGCTGATGTTAACGTTATTGCCTTAATCGGAGAGAGAGGGCGGGAAGTTCTCGATTTTATAGAGCAAAACCTTGGTGAAGAAGGATTGGAAAAATCGGTTGTTATTGTAGCTACATCCGACCAGCCCGCACTTATTCGAATAAAAGGCGCACTAACAGCTACCTCTATTGCAGAATATTTCCGTGATCAAGGAATGAACGTGATGCTTGTGATGGATTCTGTTACTCGGTTTGCCATGGCTCAAAGAGAAATTGGCTTAGCCATTGGAGAACCGCCGACGACTAAAGGGTATACTCCCTCAGTATTCGCCATGCTGCCACAGCTTTTAGAACGTGCTGGAACTGGACCAAAGGGATCTATTTCAGCTATATATACGGTTTTGGTTGATGGGGATGACATGAACGAACCAATTGCTGATGCAGTGAGAGGGATTTTAGATGGTCATATTGTTTTGAATCGCGCAATTGGTGCAAAAGGAATCTTCCCTGCAATTGATGTGTTAAACAGTGTTAGCCGTGTGATGACTGAAATAACCTCGGACGAACACCAACACGCTGCCCGTAATTTTAAAAATCTATTAGCTTCCTATAATCAGGCAGAAGATTTAATTAATATCGGAGCATATAAAAAAGGATCAAACCGTGAGATTGATTTGGCGATGCGACTAAAGCCACAAATGGATCATTTTTTACGTCAAGGTATCTATGAAACTTCTAACTTAGAGGATTCGGAATCCTTCTTAACTTCACAATTTGGAGCGATCATGCGATGAAATTTAACTTTTCCTTTCAGAAAGTGCTTGATTTTAAAGAAAATGAGAAAGAAATTGCACATCAGGAATACGGTACTGTAAAACTTCAACAAACCCAAATTGACGAACAAATTGAAGGATTAGAAATGGTAAAGGTTGAAATTTTTAATCAATATAACCAAGTCCATCGCAAAACAGTGTGGGAGATATTAGAAGTCCAACAAGAAATTGAACATGTAAATCTTAAGATGAAACAGTTGGAAAATCAATCACAGATTATTCATAAGAAAGTGGAAGAAAAACACCAATTGCTAATCGAAAAATCACAAGAAGCTAAAATGTGGAACCAGTGGAAAGCGAAGTCCAAGGAAGCTTTTCAAAAGCAAATGGATCGAAAAGAGCAAGCCATGTTAGATGAAATGGCCATCCTTCGATACTCACGAAGGATATGAGGAGAGAAACAAATGGAAGAGAAACACCGTTCAAAACTAGCAAATATTTTTTACATTGGTATCATTCCGTTACTGTTTACTGTTATCTTAGTTGCTTTTTTGTTGAATTTCATGGGTTTTCCAGTTGTAAAAACCTTTCAGGAATGGGGAAATGCACTTCCATTGGTTAATCAACTGATCGATGATCCTCCTTCTGCTGAAGCGCAAAAGCCCGATAATGTAGATGAATGGAAAAATAAGTACTTAAAAAGTCAATCAGATGTAAAAGAATTAGATCAAAAACTATCAAAATTAAAAAAGGAACTTAGTTCTAATCAAAATGCATTAGGGGAATTAAAACAAGAGAATGGAGATTTACAAAATCAATTAAAGGAAAAAAAATCTCAACAGTCTCAAGAGGAAATGAAGCAAGTAGCTGGTATTTACACCAATATGTCTGCATCAAAAGCAGCTGCTATTTTTGAAGCTATGCCTTTGGAAGATGCTACACTAACAATTAGGATGCTGGACCAAGAACATCAAAGTAGCATTATCGGAGGAATAAAGGACCCGAAAAAGGCTGCAGAAATAACGATGCTGCTCAAAGAAATTGCTTCAATAAGTGAGAATGATTCCTTAACTTTTGAACAGCAAGTACATGAACTTGCATTACAACATGAGAATCCTACAGAAACTTTATCAGAGACAATTGCAGGAATGCCGCCTGCTCAATCGGCAGTTATTATTCAGTCCATGATGGGCACCAATTCTATTGTGGCAATGGATATTATGAAAAAAATCAGTACTAGCAGCCGTTCTCAAATCTTAACCGAAATTGCCAAAATCGATGCGAAATTAGCAGCGCAGATTACTGGCGAATTAAACAAGTAGAAATAACTCCAAGGAAGGAGAAAATCATGAAACGCACCATGTTGTTTTTAGTTATGTTTTTTTATCTATTTTCATTTCAATCCACAAGTTTTGCCGCTGGTTCATCATCAAGCGGCGAGCCTTCCGTCTATGATTCTATCCAAAAAGGGGATAAAAAAACATCTCCTTCAACGGGAAAAGTTGAGGATAGTCAATCACCTTCTTTATTCCCCTTACTTATAAAATTTATAATCTCGTTTATTTTGGTTATAGGACTTTTATTTCTATTATTACGATTCTTATCAAAACGAGGGCGCTTACTGCAAACCAATGGACCTGTACTACCTATAGGCGGTCACAGTCTGGGTAATAACCGTTCCATGCAGATCCTGCTTATTGGCCAAACCATATATGTCGTGGGTGTTGGCGAAGATGTTACATTGATTCGTACCATCTCTCAAGGAGAAGAGTATCAGCACCTTCTCGAAAGCTATGAAAACCAAGCTGCAGAAAGTAATACACCGAAATGGTTTCCTAAGGATTCTAAAAAAGTCTGGGATACTGTTTTTCGCAAACATTTACAAAAGATGCATCAAGAAAACAGAGAGGAGTAGGAACAATGAAACGAAAAATAGCTATTCTTGTTCCGCTCCTATTACTCGGATTTATTTCGGTAGCTCATGCGGCTAGTCCAAATGGGAACATTATTCCTGGAATTGATTTAGGATCAAGTGAACCAGATAAAGTTTCTAATACAATGCGTATCATTATGTTAATTACGGTACTGTCTATCGCACCGGCTATCCTAGTTTTAATGACAAGCTTTACTCGTATTATTGTAGTATTTGGGTTTGTACGAAATGCTCTAGGCACTCAGCAAATACCACCGAACCAAGTGTTAATTGGATTATCATTATTTATGACATTTTTTATAATGGGACCGACTTTTTCTGAAATAAATCATAACGCACTGCAACCTTATTTAGCTGGTAAAATGACACAGCAGGAAGCGTTTGAATCGGCGAGTGATCCGTTAAAGGAATTCATGGCCAAACATACACGGGAGAAGGACTTAGCGCTTTTCATGGAGTATGCCAAAATGAAAAAACCGAATCAAATTAAGGATATACCACTAACAGCACTCGTACCTGCATATGCGATAAGTGAACTGAAAACTGCTTTTCAGATGGGATTTATGATTTTTATCCCATTCTTAGTCATCGATATGATTGTTTCAAGTGTCTTGATGTCAATGGGGATGATGATGCTCCCGCCAGTAATGATTTCACTGCCCTTTAAGATACTATTATTTATTTTAGTTGATGGATGGCATTTAATTGTAAAATCATTGCTCGTGAGTTTTTAATAGAGGGAGTGTAATAAATGTCTACCGAACTAATTTTACGAATTGCTCAGGAAGCAATATATACGATTCTCATTGTAATCGCTCCAGTGGCAGGGATCGCTTTAATAGTTGGCTTACTCGTGAGTATTTTTCAAGCTACCACACAAATACAGGAGCAGACACTTGCATTCGTTCCGAAAATCGTGGCAGTGTTCCTATCAATCTTATTTTTTGGACCGTGGATGCTGCGTCACGTTGTAGATTTTACACAAAGTTTATTAGGAAATCTTTCTCAATTTGTGGGGTAAATGATGGCTATGGATGCTTCTTCTTTGTGGACCTTTTTACTAATTTTTGTACGCATCACGACATTTATGGTCACAGCTCCATTATTTTCAGGACGACAAATACCAACACATTACAAAATTGGTTTTAGTGTATTCCTAAGTATACTCTGCGTTGGAATCGTAAATGAACCTATTGATTCATTGCCTGAGTCAAAGATTGTCATGTTAATACTCAAAGAGTTTATGGTTGGTATAGTACTAGGATTGGTGGGGAATATTCTCCTATATGCTGTACAAATGGCCGGGTCAATTATGGATGTATTAATCGGTTTTTCAATGGCTAGTCTTTTTGATCCTACGTTTGGGACAAATTCTCAACTAACAGGGCGTATGCAGAATACTCTTGCTTTATTAGTTTTATTAACGACGAATGGACACCATCTATTGATACAAGGGGTTTTAGCAAGTTTTGATTGGATTTCACTACAAGCTACAGTGCCAGCATTTACCGATGGCAAACTCGCATCCTTTATCTTGGATTGTCTTCAACAAATGTTTTTAATCGGGTTTATGATGGCTGCGCCTATTATAGGTACGTTGTTTGTCGTGGATGTAGCATTAGGAATTATTGCAAGAACGGTGCCACAAATGAACTTGTTTGCGGTGTTTCCACCTATGAAAATATTAATACACTTTTTTATCTATATATTCATTTTACCTAGCTTCTTCTATTTATTAAAAATACTATTCGAAAACATGTTTGGTTCTATGTCTGAAATCATTAAAATAATGGGGGTGTAAGGATGCTTCTTCGTTTAGATTTGCAATTGTTTTCTGGTGAAAAAACGGAAAAAGCCACACCGCAAAAGCGGAGGGAGACGAGAAAAAAAGGGCAGGTCGCGAAGAGTCCAGAAGTTTCTTCAGCCCTTACACTGCTACTTAGTTTCGGCTTTTTCATGATTGCTGGTAAAAGTTTTATTGAGGGATGTTTAAACATCTACCGGCATAGTTTCCAAGAATATTTACTTTGGAATCTTTCAAACTCAAGCTCTCAACTATTATTTAATCAGCTCCTGTGGGATGTTACAAAATTAGTAGGACCTTTTCTTGCTATTGTCCTTGTTGCAGGTGTTCTTGCTAACTATATTCAGGTAGGGTTCATGTTTAATCTTGAGTCAATTAAAATGAACTTCGGAAAGCTTAACCCTCTACAGGGTGCGAAGCAAATTTTTTCTATGCGCTCGGTTGTAGAATTAATAAAATCAATTTTAAAAATCGTTATTACCTCGGTGATTGTATTTTTAATGATTTGGAATCAAAAAAATGAATTATTTTCTATTGGAGAAAAAAGTCTTTTTGATTCTGCAAGTTTTATAGGCTCATTGACTATAAAAATTGGGATGACAATAGGAATCTGTTTGGTAGCTTTGGCAGCGGCTGACTATTTCTATCAATGGTTTTCACATGAAAAGAAAATCCGGATGTCAAAACAAGATATAAAGGATGAACATAAAAAAATGGAAGGCGATCCTTTGATTAAAGGAAAGAGGAGAGCCAGACAGCAGCAATTGGCTATGAATCGAATGATGGCAGAGCTTCCAAAGGCGGATGTGGTCATTACCAATCCAACGCATTTTGCCGTTGCTATTCGGTATGATTTTAATACGATGGTGGCTCCCGAAGTCATTGCCAAAGGTAAAGATCATATTGCACTAAAAATAAAAGAAATTGCTAAGCAAAATAAAATAATGACAGTAGAAAATAAACCATTGGCTCGTGCTCTTTTTGCAGCAGTAGAAATAGGACAGCCAATACCAGAAGAGTTGTTTAATGCAGTGGGGGAGATTTTAGCATATGTATACTATCAAGAAGGTCGGTATAAGGGGATGATGGCATGAAAATAAAAGAGTTTTCCGTATTCATTGTTGTCATTTTGATTGTTACGATGATGATCATTCCACTGCCAACATTACTATTGGATTTTCTATTAATCTTCAACATCTGTGTTTCTTTGATGATTTTATTAGTAGCCATGAATACGAAAGAACCATTGGATTTTTCAATTTTTCCAACAGCATTATTAATTACAACATTATTTCGATTAGCACTTAACGTGTCTACTACCCGTTCCATCCTATCAAAGGCAGATGGCGGAAAAGTGATCGAGACATTTGGATCCTTTGTAATTGGGGGCAGTCCGGTAATCGGTTTTATCGTCTTTTTAATACTGGTTGTTATTCAATTTATTGTTATCACCAAGGGTTCGGAAAGGGTAGCAGAAGTAGCTGCTCGTTTTACATTGGACGCGATGCCTGGGAAACAAATGAGTATTGACGCCGACATGAATGCCGGATTGATCAGTGAACAAGATGCTCGTTCACGACGTAGGAAAATAGAGATGGAAGCAGATTTCTATGGAGCAATGGACGGTGCCAGTAAATTTGTAAAAGGGGATGCGATAGCAGGTATTATTATCCTGTTAATCAATGTTATTGGTGGTTTTATTATCGGTATGTCTATTCATGGTATGGGCTTTGCTGAAGCTGCCAGTACGTTTACTCTTTTATCTGTAGGGGATGGATTAGTTAGTCAGGTGCCTGCGTTGCTGATTTCAACTGCGACAGGGATCACCGTTACCCGTGCAGCTACAGATGGCAGTCTTGGTACGGATATTATGCAGCAGATTTTTAACTATCCTAAGCTGCTATATATTGTTGCAGTAACAATATTTTTGCTTGGATTATTTACACCAATTGGACTTCTCTTAACAGTTCCTGTGGCTGGAATTCTAGCTTATGGAGCGTATTCCATACAAAAAACTGCCAAGAAGGAAGAGCAACTTAATGAGCAAGTGGAAATGGAAGCGGCAGAGGATGATATAAGCAATCCAGAGAAAGTGATTAGTTTGCTTCAGCTGGACACTCTTGAACTGGAGATTGGTTATGGGTTAATTCCATTGGCTGATCAAAAACAAGGGGGAGACATTCTTGACCGCATTGTCATGATTCGAAGACAATTTGCACTTGAATTAGGATTGGTCATCCCTACGATTCGGATTCGGGACAATCTACAGTTAACACCAAACCAATATGTCTTAAAGTTTCGTGGTAACCGAATTGCGGAAGGTGAAGTATACCTGGATCATTTTCTAGCTATGAATCAAGGCGGAGAAGGAGAAGAATTAGATGGTATTCAGGTGATTGAACCAGCATTCGGTCTCCCTGCGACTTGGATAAGTATGGAAGCCAAACAAATGGCAGAACTCATGGGTTATATGATTGTTGATCCTCCTTCAGTCATTGCTACTCATTTAACAGAAGTTTTGAAGCAGTATGCTTATCAGTTACTTCGTAGAGAAGAGACGAAAGAATTAATCGAGAACTTAAAAGGAACACACCCTAATTTGGTTGAAGAACTGGTTCCTGGTTTACTGTCAGTAGGCGATATCCAAAAGGTACTACAAAATCTTCTTCGTGAGCAGATATCTATTCGTGACTTGGCTTCTATTTTTGAAACATTAGCTGACTATGCTGTATATACGAAGGAACCAAGAGTATTAACAGAATATGTACGCCAATCCTTAACACGCCAAATTACAGAACAATTTTCAGAAGGCGGCGTGATTAATGTTTTAACTGCTGGAGCCACATTAGAAAAAGGTATATCTGATTCTATTCAGCAAACAGAAGCTGGCGGTTATTACCTTTCTATGGATCCACAAACATCTAGAAGAATTACAGAAGTTTTGCAAGAACAAATTGAGCGGGTGGTTAAAGCGGGAGGTCTTCCGATTTTTCTAACTTCACCAAATATTCGCATGTATTTAAAACAATTTGTTGATAAAATCATGCCTACTGTACCTGTTCTTGCTTATACGGAGCTGGAACCTAATGTTGAGATCCAAAGTATAGGAGTGGTCAATATATGAAAACCAAGAAAATCGTGGCAGACTCTATGCCCCTTGCTTTAAAAATGGTGCGCCAGCAATTAGGTGAGAACGCAATAATTGTTAATACTAGGACCATCCAAAAAGGTGGCGTTTTCGGTCTTTTTTCTAAGCAAAAATATGAAGTGACTGCTTATGCCATGGAAAAGAAAAGCCCTAGTTCAGAGCCAAAATTCGCTCTGGAATTAAAGGATAAAACAGAAAAACCACTCTTAAATATAAACAATATCGAAAATGAATCTGAGGAGCAAGAAGAGACTATATCAGGCTTTCATAGGAATCCTCAAGGGTTATATAATTATTATTCAAAAAAACCAGTTGGAACAGAAAAACCTATTCCGTCTACAACCACCACCAAGTCTCAAGAAGATGAAAAAAAAGTATCTGTGTTATCAAAGGCAATGGAAGAGCAAAATCCTTTACTCGATGAGTTACAACAGATGAAAAAAATGATGATGACCTTCATGATGAATGGCAAACAAGATGAGGGACTATCGCCTAATCTGAATAATTGGGTCACACGTTTGAAAAAGCAAGGTGTGGATGATGAAGTTGTTGGGGACCTAGTGAATCGTATTCTATTGAAATATGAGTCAAAGGCTGATTTGGCGGATGACATTATTGAAACTGAGCTTTTTTCAATGATTACTGGAATTATTGAAAAGAAACTACCTGTTTCTAATGTAGTTCATGAGAGAACGCGCATGATCAATGTCATTGGGCCTACTGGTGTAGGAAAAACGACATCAATTGCAAAACTTGCAACTGAACAGGTGCTAAAGCAAAAGCGCAGAGTGGCAATGATTACTACGGATGTCTATCGGATTGCTGCAGTTGAACAATTAAAAACCTATGCTGGAATCTTAAATGTACCTGTTGAAGTGGTTCGTACCGCGGATGAATTAGGATCAGCACTTAAAAAGTTGGAACATTATGATTTGATTTATATGGATACAACTGGACGCAACTATAAAGAAGTGGAATACCGTGAATCCATTAATCAATTCTTAAATCATCCTTTGGAAAGTGATAATTATTTAGTATTAAGTATGACTACGAAGTTTGAGGATATGGAAATATTGTTAGATGAGTTTTTAGAAAGCCCAATTAAAAAATTGATCCTTACTAAATTTGATGAAACGAGCAGTTATGGTTCGATTCTTAATATTGCTTATAAATATCCATATCAATTAGCATACATCACAAATGGACAAAGTGTTCCTGAAGATATTATTAACGTCGATGCGACATTGCTTGCGAAATATTTATTAGGAAAGGAACTTTAAAATGGACCAAGCACAAAGTCTACGAGAATACATGCATCGATTTAATGTTCAGCAAGAAGAACATCACTCTGCTCGTGTTTTAACAATTACAAGTGGTAAGGGCGGGGTAGGGAAATCAAATTTCACTCTTAACTTTGCATTAGGTTTAAATGCAGTCGGTAAAAGAGTTGTGGTCTTGGATTTAGACTTATCGACCGCGAATATTAATATATTAATGGGAATAACGCCACGGAATAGTCTGGCAGATGTTCTGCATCGTCAGAAGTCAATTTGGGACGTATTAGAAAAAGGAACGGCTGGAATCGATTATATTTCTGGAGGACTTGAGATCCAAGACCTAATGGAGTTAGACCCAAATACACTTTCGTATTTTTGGAGTCAAATTCAGGAACTTCAAACCTATGCAGATTTTATTCTACTAGACACAGGTGCCGGGATATCAAAGGAATTAGTAGATTTTATTTTAGCTTCTGATGAAACCATATTGGTTACCACACCGGAACCGACTGCTATTGCAGATTCCTATGCGGTTTTAAAAACAGTCATTCAGTTTACGAAGCAAACCCCAAATTTTCGCTTGGTAGTCAATCGTGCGCAATCTTATCGGGAAGCTGTTGACACTTCTAGAGCAATAAAAAATGCTACTAGTAGTTTTCTAAAATTTAAATTAGTGACATTAGGGTTTTTGATGGAAGATGCACATGTTAGGCAATCTGTTAGAGCTCAAATGCCATTTTTTATCACTTACCCTAATTGTGAAGCATCTAAGAACATTAAACAAATTGTTAATTCCTTTTTACCTCAGTCTGAAGAATCATCAAAAGATCAAACCAAAGGAATCCGTGGTTTTTTTGAAAAAATGTTTTCACTCGGTAAAACAATGTAAAAGGGGGCGCCTATGGAATTGACTTGGAAAGTTAATACAATAATGGGGGCCACTGCGTTCCTCTTGACCTACTTTTTTTCAATTACAAATAACATATGGCAAACATCCATCTTAAGAGCAATTTTCGGATTTCTATTCTTCTTTCTATTAGGCTATTTATTCCGAATCGTATTAAGTCAAATGAATGTAAAAAATTTAGAGAATAAATCGAACCTAATCCATGAACAATTTACGGAAGATGACCTGGAACAGGCAGAGGAAAAACTATTAGGTGAATTAAATAAGGAAGATATGTTGTTCCAACAAATTCCCCTGCATTCTTTACATCAAGGGGAAGAGCGATCATCCTAATAAAACTCATTCCTACATGTACAACCCAAGAAAAGGAGGGATAAACGTTGAACACAGGTATTAAAGAAACCAAACCGCATGATTTATTGTGGAAAAGCTACCGAGAGGGGCACGATTCAAGGTCACAGGAACATTTAGTCAAACAGTACATGTACTTGGTTGAGCAAATGGCTAATCGAATGAGTCTTAGTATCCCGCAACGTATTATTCCGAAAGAGGACTTAGTTGGGTTAGGCTATATAGGCTTACTTGAAGCAATTAAGAAATTTGATTACAAAAAGGGATATCAATTTGAAACTTTCGGCTTGTGGAGAATAAAGGGAGCCATGTTGGATGGGATCCGGCAAATGGACTGGGTACCAAGAGGGCTTAGAGACAAAGCCAAAAGACTAAATAGTGCTTTTCGGGAGTTAGAGCAAAATTTGATGAGATCTCCCTCTGAAGAGGAACTCAGCAAATATTTGAACATTCCACTGGATGAAGTCGACCAAGCCATGGCTGCGTTATCAGTGTCCACACTGCTTTCACTTAATGAACCGTTTAATTCTAACGAGGATGATGGGAAACAGCAAAGTCGGATGGATCAGGTTAAGGATGATAGCTTCAGCAATCATGATCGAGGGTTACAAATGGCAGATTTCAAGCAAATGATGGCTGCATGTATTGATACAATGCCAGAAAAAGAAAGACTAGTCATTTCATTATTATATTATGAGGGTTTAACTCAAGTAGAGATTTCAGAAGTCTTGAATCTCACAAAGGGAAGAATCTCTCAAATCCATTCAAGAGCGATCTTACGGTTGAGACAAAGCTTCGAAGCCAATGGGTATTCTTTAGATTCCTTTTTATAGAGATGTAGGATATATTGTGTTAAGGGGCAGTTTTTGTTTTGAATCCTCTAACAGAATAATATATAATTTTTGATGGGGTCATTCCCATCAGTTTGGGCTTGTCCTACATAATTTCATACGATTAGGAGTAGTAACATGGAAAAAGTACTTATTTTCGGTCATAAAAATCCCGACACAGATACAATTTGTTCTGCTATTGCATATGCAGATTTGAAAAAACAATTAGGCATGGATGTTGAACCTGTCCGCCTAGGTCAAATTAACGGTGAAACACAATACGCACTTACTCAATTCAAAGCTGAGACTCCTCGTTTAGTAGAAGCAGTGGCTGCTGAGGTTAACTCCGTTATTTTAGTAGACCACAATGAGCGCCAACAAAGTGCCAACGATATCGCGGATGTTCGTGTACTAGAAGTAATCGACCATCACCGTATTGCCAATTTCGAAACAAGTGATCCGTTATACTACCGTTGTGAGCCTGTAGGCTGTACGGCGACAATCTTAAATAAATTGTATAAAGAGAATGGAAAAGAAATTAAGCCTGAGATCGCTGGCTTGATGTTATCTGCGATTATTTCTGACTCTTTATTATTTAAATCTCCAACTTGCACACCAGAAGACGTGGAAGCTGCGCGTGAATTAGCTGCCATTGCAGGTGTAGATGCTGAAAGCTACGGCCTTGAAATGTTAAAGGCTGGAGCAGATGTTCGTGACAAATCAATCGCTGAATTGTTAAGCCTGGATGCAAAAGGCTTCGAAATGGGCGCTAGCAAGGTAGAAATCGCTCAAGTAAACGTGGTTGACACAGCTGATGTTCTTGCTCGCCAAACGGAAATAGAAGCAGCAATCAATTCTATCATCGAAGAAAAGAACCTTGATTTATTCCTATTTGTTGTAACTGACATTTTAACAAATGATTCTGTTGGTTTAGCGTTAGGTAGCAAAGCTGTTGCTGTTGAAAAAGCATACAATGTTACTCTTTCAAATAACACTGCTACCCTAAAGGGCGTTGTTTCTCGTAAGAAGCAAATCGTTCCAGTGTTAACTGATATCTTTAATAAAGGTGAATTTTAATATTTCACTAAAAAAACCGTTCATGCCGGATTTCGATGGCATGAGCGGTTTTTGTTTAATTTGGCGAGCCTGGTGGATAGTAATAGGGAGGCACCTTTAGCCAACCACGTTCACGCATCAATTTTTTTAGCGAAGAGCCATACTTAAATATTTCAAATTGTATTTCAAAAAACATCTTGCATGCATCGTTTCTAACACACAGAGCTATTCCTTGACCTATAAGCGTAATCTCAGCTGCAACCTTAGCAGATACTAAGTTTGCTAACTCCTCATCGGTATATTTTACCCCAAGTGGGACCGCATTTGGATCTGATTTTGGTTTATTCTCTGAGGATGGTGGTAATGGAATACCTTCATTGATAAAAAAGGTACGCAGGCGCTGACTTACGTCTTTCGCGGATTGGTGTCCATTCGTAAAGGCATGAATTAATTGATCATCCGTTGTTGTATTTAGCCCTAACTCAAATATCATAATACCTTCTTCAACTAAGGTAAGTAACAGCCAAAAGTGGTTCACTTCTCCAATATGTAAGGGATTTTTTCTCTCACCGTCTGCCATTGGTGCAAAAAGGTCTTTTAGGGATTCAAATATATTGGTCATAGACAGCCTCCTTTGGGTTTATTAACATATATAGTTTGGCTGTTTTTTTGGTGTTTTATTTCCAAATTATTTTTTAAAGATGAAATTTGTATTGTCGTAATTTCCCTTTTCTTCCATAAAAACTATAGCTATAATAAATTTAGGAATGGTTAAGGGGGAAAATTGAAATAAAATGAAAAATAAATCACTGTTGTATAGTGTAAGTGTATTGGTTGTAAGCTGGGGATTTACTCTTTTACTTTTTCAAAACGAGGAGCAGGCATTAAAATCTTTCGCGCTAGTAATGTTTGCGCCGTTAGTTGTTGCTATTATTTTTAATAGGATACCAGCTTTAAAATTGACTTCAGAGGTAAGGTTTTTCAATTTTAAGGGTCTTAAGCTGCCCTCTTGGTTATTTGGGTTGTTTTATCCGATTGTCATGGTACTAGTAATTGCTGTTATGAATTTGTCTTTTGGAATTAGTGATTTGAAGGACTTATCATCTAGTGATGTGAAAAAACTTGTAACTGTCATTTCCACATTTATTCCAGCATTATTAAGTGCATTTGGGGAGGAAGCAGGATGGAGGGGGTATTTATTGCCTTCCTTAGCTGAAAAATATAGCAATATAAAAGCGACGTTTATTACTGGGGTGGTTTGGGCTACATTCCACATGCCTGTAGTATACTTACTGGCAAAAGTTCAGCATGTACCCAATCCAGCTTTAGTAACGCTCGTTCAAGCGGGTACGGCATTTACGATCTCGTTCTCTTTTGCTTATATCTTTTTCAAGACAAGAAGCCTCATTCCTGTGATTCTGCTTCATGCGTCTTGGAACTTATTCAACCCGTATGTATTAGGGAATATCTATACAAATGAAACTGGAATCCTGAAGGGGAATCTTTTTATCCAAAACGGTGAAGGTGTAATGGGCTTGATTGTATTACTTATAGCCTGTATTTTCTTTAGGTATCGGATTAAGCAGTTGGAAACGACTCAAGGGCAAGCTGGCAACATCGGGCCGTCAGTTTGATGATTAAAAAAGAAGGTTCACCGCTGCTTAGTCTAGCGGTGAACCTTCTTTTTGACTTGCTGATTCAAGTTCCTCGTGTTTTTCATCCTTCTTATGATTCAATAAGAAAAACGTTAACGGTTGGTCTGAGCCAGTCATTAATTTGTAAACATAGGAAGAAGTGAGTTTATAGCCGTCATCGATTTTTTCTGCCAGGTAATTGGTCCGTTCAAATAGGATGGAACGGATATGGTTCACTTGACGCGCAATTTTGTCTAACAGTGCTTCTTGAGTGTCAAGCCGCTCCAAGACGCCACCATGAAACTCCTCTTGCTTCGTGATTTTTTCTGCTGTTTCTTTTTGTAATTCCAGTTGTTCCTGCATCTTTAATGCAAGCTGCTGGTTAGTTTCTTCACTTCGTTCCAGCCTGCTGGCAATTTCCTGATAGCTTTTGTTTAACTGACTGACTTGATCAGTTAAAGATGATCTCGACACGGATTCCTTTTCTAAAATGACTTCTAGCTGCGCGTTTTTCTCATGAATGGCCTGCAAGCTCTTCATCATTTGGTCTTCCATGTCCTTTTGCTGCAGGTTGCTGTTTTTCAAATCATTAAGCTGGTCGTCGACCTTTTTCCATTGTATATCTTGTGCTTCCTCTTGATGAATGGTACGAACATGGAGGTTGTTTAGAGCCTGTTTAAGTGATTTGTTCGCTTTTTCCTGTTCATTCATTAGGTCGGTCAGGAAATCCCGCCGTGAATAAACTTGATTGGGTTCTTTAAGCTGGTGGTTCGTTTTAAAAACATCCGGATGCTCATTTTTATTGATGAATAGTCCCATACCTCTCTCCGCCTTTTTTAATTTTGCTTGTAATAGCTTATGCTTGGGGCGAGGAAGAGGGGACATACTTGGGCTAGACTATATTTAGTAAAAAACGCCCAACTTTTTGAGGAAGTTGAGCGTTTTTTATGATTTTGAACTGTTAGATGGGTGATTCTTTATGAATTTTGTATATATCTACACAAAAATGATGGATATCTACACAAATTAGAGATATATCTACACAAAATTAATAGATATCTACACATATTTGGGATATATCTACACAAAAATCAAGGATATCTACAAAATTTTAGATTTCTATATAAAGTGAATTTTGGAATTCTACACAAAATCAAAGGAATTCTACACAAATTAGAATTAATTCTACACAAATTCAAGAGAATTCTACACAGATTAGTAATAATTCTACATAAAGTTCAAGAAATTCTACAAATTTACGAGTTATTCTACAATTGTTGTAAAAAAATACCACTTCTCATAATAAACTGCCCAACATACCACCATATAACGATTAAACCAGCACAGCACCATTCAGCACAAACTTCTCAACAACCTTCGCTACGCCATCATTCATATTCGTATCAGTCACATAGTCGGCTTTTTCCTTGATATCATCAGGTGCGTTGCCCATGGCCACGCCTAGTCCTGCAAACTCAATCATCGCCAGGTCATTGTAGCTGTCACCGATCGCAATTACTTCTTCACGAGTAATGCCAAGCTGCCCAATCAAATGGTTAAGACTTGTCCCTTTCGTTACACCATCTTCCGTAAACTCTAAAAAGAACGGCTTCGAACGCATCACACTAAGCTCACCAGCAAACTGCTCTTGTAGCTTTTTTTCAACAATAGCAAGCTTTTCTGGCTCCTCAAGCATTAACACTTTAACCACTGGTTCATTTACTGAATCCACAAAGCTGTCCACTTCAAAAACTTCTAGGCCGGTAATAGTAGCTTCCACATCTGTATATTGATTACCCGCTTCTGTCACAATATAGTCGCCTACATAGGTGTGAATCCAAACATCTTCACTACGACTTACTTCATATAAGTTGTGAACCACTTCAGGTGATAAGGTGCTACTAAACAGCTCTTCACCGGTTTGGCAGTTTGTAATTTTTGCACCATTAAAAGAGAGAATAAAACTACCATAGTCCTTTAAGCGTAATTCTTCAGCAATATCAAGCATCGCAGAAGTAGGGCGACCAGACGCTAATACAACCTTAACGCCCGCTTCCTGAGCATCCATTAACGATTGCTTAGTACGAGGAGAAATCGTGTGGTCGTCCTGCAATAATGTATCATCTAAATCTAGTACAATCATTTTATATGTCATTTTTGATGAATCCTTTCTAAACTATATTTCCTTCATCATCTTACTATAAGTCTAGGAAAAAAACTCATAACAATTGTAGGAAAATAATTACCTAATAAGACGCGACGCTGCTTTTGTTAAGGTGAATTTACATTAATTAATGATATCTCAACATTCGTTTAATCTCCCCTTAATAGTGTTGCGTTTTAATAGAGTAGTAGTAATTAACACACTTGGAGGGTAAAAATTATGAAAAAGAGATTAACAGTTGCACTAGCTCTAGGATTAATGATACCAGCAGTAACACCTGCGGCGGCTGCAGGTAAAGATATTTCCATTGATTCATTTAAATTCAATTCAATGAAGGCACCAGCTTCCATTGAAGATATGGTGAAAACATATACTAGTGCTTCAATGGACGTAACCTACAGCGACGGAAAAACAAAAAATTTCCCTCTTACCTATAAACAATTATTCCTTTCAGATGAAAAGATTGTAACAAACAACGGTGAAAAAATTCCTGCGGGAACACCTATTGATGTGAATGGAAATCCAATCGTAGACAAGAGTGTCCCTGGTCAGGAATCCTATTATATTTCAGATGCGCCAGACTCGAATAGCTTAATGAATGTAGGCGGGAATCTATTTATGGTATCTCATTTTGAATATGATTCAATAGATAACGCTGGTAAATCAGCGTATGGTGTGGTTCCTGCATCCATGACACTAACACACCTAAACCAAGATAAAAGGACTGGAGAATTATCTGTTAAGGATGCTAAAAAGATTGATTTCTCAAGCGTAAATGGCTTATGGATTCCATGTAATGGCTCAACCTCACCTTGGGGAACTCATTTAGGATCAGAGGAATATGAACCAAATGCTCTTCAATTCGAGGCAGAAACCGGAACAGATAAAGATTCTACGAATGTTAAAGGTTTTGCAAAGCTTTACTTTGGGGATGAATCAAAAGCAAATCCTTATAATTATGGTTTTATTCCAGAAGTAACTGTCAAACCGAATGGTGATACTAGTGTCGTTAAACACTATAGTGCCGGTCGTTTTTCACATGAAATAATGACAGTGATGCCTGATAATAAGACAGCATTCTTCGGTGATGATGGAAACTATACCGTAACGTTTATGTATGTGGCCGATAAAGAAAAAGACTTATCTGCCGGAACTCTATATGCAGCCAAATTCGTTCAAACAAGTGCAGAAAATGGTGGATCTGGTGACCTTGAGTGGGTGAAGCTAGGACATGCAACAGATGACGAAGTTAGAGCGATTATCGACAAGGGAACAAAGTTCAGTGACATCTTTGAAACAGCAAGTGAGCCAACTGAAGGGTTTACAGCAATCAAAACAGATTCAAGCGGTGGAAAAACGGAATACATCAAATTAAAGCCTGGCATGGAAAAAGCAGCAGCGTTCTTAGAATCTCGTAGATACGCAGCTTTAAAGGGTGCGACGGCAGAGTTCCGTAAAATGGAAGGTATCACAGTTAACGCAAAAGATAAAAAAGTATATATGGCAATCTCTGAAATTGGTAAAGCTATGCTGGAAGATACAACCCATGTGGATCCTGTAGATGATGTTCATTTAAATAAAATCAATGCAGGTGGAACATATGAACTTAATTTAACTGGTGGTTTAAAAGACAAGGATGGTAACGAAATCAACAGTGAATACGCGGCTTCTGATATGAAAGCACTGGTTGTAGGGGAAGACTTAGCTGCACCAGATGCATACGGAAATAAAGCGAATCCTGACAAAATTTCCAAGCCTGATAACCTGAGCTATTCTGAAAAAATGAGAACATTATTTATCGGTGAAGATGGCGGGGAGCATACGAACAACTTTGTATGGGCTTATAATGTGGATACAAAGGAGCTATCTCGTGTGTTATCTGTTCCAGTGGGAGCAGAAGCCACAGGATTACGTGTCCTTGATAACTTCAATGGCTTCTCCTATGTATTGAGCAACTATCAGCACCCAGGTGATGAGCTCGAGAACTTCCAAGGTACAGCTGTGAATAAGGAAGAGCTAGAGCAGGCAATTGAAGCAGGAATTGGAATCGACAAAAAAGGTGGAGTAGGCTATATTGCTGGTTTACCACAGTTAAACGGGAAACATGTTGGCTGGAATTTAAAGGATGGAAAATGGTATTTCCACAATGAAAATGGTGATCTACAAACGGGTTGGGTAAAAGATCGTGCAAAATGGTACTACCTCGAAGCAGCTGGTGAAATGAAGACTGGTTGGGTAAAGACAGGGAACAAGTGGTATTACCTCGCACAATCCGGTGAAATGAAAACTGGTTGGGTAAAAACAGGGAACAAGTGGTACTACCTTACAGAATCCGGTGAAATGAAAACGGGCTGGGTTAAGACAGGAAACAAGTGGTACTATCTTGAAGAATCTGGTGAAATGAAAACAGGCTGGGTTAAATCAGCAAACAAATGGTACTATCTAAATACAGATGGCAGTATGGCTGTTAATACTACTATTAACGGTTACAAAGTGAACCAACATGGTGAATGGGTACGATAAGTGCAATAAAAAGGTGGAATCGAATATATGGATTCCACTTTTTTTTATGCACGAAACAGAACATTTGTTCTTGGTGATGGTTTCTGATATACTAAAATAAAGGCTATGTTAAAGCATTATGTTGATTTTACACACCTGTTGATTGGAGTGGAAGGCGCGAAGACTCCTGCGGGAGTAGCGGTCACGGGAGACCCCGCAGGAGTGAGCGACGAGGAGGCTCCCGGAACGCCCCGCGGAAAGCGAAGCGCCTGGAACGGAAATCAACAGACAATTTAAAAAGAGCCAAAATAAAAAAGGGAGGGGTAATAATGAATAGGTGCGGTTGGGTGAATCAGGATCCGTTATATATTGACTATCATGACCATGAATGGGGTGTTCCGGTTTATGATGACCAATTATTGTTTGAATACTTAAATCTCGAAGGAGCTCAAGCAGGGCTTAGTTGGTATACGATTTTAAAGAAACGGGAGAATTATCGAAAAGCATTTGATCAATTTGATGCAGAAAAAGTTATCCGTTACGATGATAAGAAAATCGAAGAGCTTTTACATAATGAAGGAATTGTTCGCAACAAGCTAAAAATTAATGCTGTTATAACCAATGCGCGGGCATATTTGAAGGTAAAAGAGGAGTTCGGCTCCTTCCGGGAATATATTTGGTCCTTTGTCAATGGGAAACCGATTCAAAATCATTTCAAAGATTTATCTGAGGTCCCCGCAACAACCGAAATCAGCGATAAGTTAAGTAAGGACTTAAAGAAACGCGGATTTAAATTTGTGGGATCGACTATTTGTTATGCGTTCATGCAAGCAACAGGAATGGTTAACGACCATATAATTACATGTGATTGCTACCAAAAAGCCGTTCCGGTTACAAAATCCTAAAAAAAAGCGATGCTCTCTTATGAAAGAGGCATCGCTTTTCTGTGTGTAAAATGAAAAGTTGAAAAAATCGTAACAATTACTTGGATGGTTTCTCCACTAGGAAATCTGAGGCAGGGATCGGAATAATCTTCCCGCCAATTTGGACATGTACGGTATCGTTGAAAATGGCTTTTACAATCCCCTTTAAAGAGATTGTTGAATTAACAGAGATTTTTTTTGATTCAGATTGATTGGCCAAATTAATCAACACCTTCCGATAGTTGGTAAAATATATGAAAAAAAACGATAAATCGTGATAAAGATACTATAAATAATTCGAAAAAAAATGAAGAACTCCTGCTTTAGAAAATTATTTTTAAAAAAAATGCAAAGGAGTAGGTTATGTTACAATCCTTTTCATTATAAAAGGGGTGTGAAACAATGAAAAAGTTATAACATGAACCTTAGTTCAAGTATTGCATGCTAGTGAAAACCTGTCAACAAAAACATGAACTATGGTTCAAATTTTAAAAAAGTGGTATGATATTCATGAGGTGATAAAATGTCTGAGCATGAAGACATTCAAGTTGGTGAGTTCCCATTTATTCCAAAGCAGGAACGTGCCCAGCAAAAGAGAAATGCGTTGCTTGAAAGTGGACATGCATTGTTCATTTCAAAAGGGTACGAACAAACTACGGCAAAAGAAATTGCCGCCCATGCAGGAGTAGCCACCGGGACTTTTTATCGTTATTTTTCAGATAAACGACAGCTGCTGTTATCATTGTTAGAAGATAAATTAGATAGGATTCTCCCGCCTGAACCGAGCTTGGCTTCTTGCAATCCAGAAGAGGTATTAGCGACAACTCTGGAGGCGCATTATAAGCGGTTAAGTGAATTAGGGCTCAACCGGGTCTTGCCTGAACTGCTACTTAAAGACTTAGAGCTTTCTGAGGTGATAGTGACGGCAAAGAGGAAGGTCCTTAACAGAATTCATTTAGGATTAAATCAAGCTCAAGAAAAAGGATTAACATGGAAGGACTTGGACCTGGAAACAGTCTCTTGGGCCATCATGGTACTAGTGGAGAATGGATACGAAAAAGAGCGTCAAACAGGGAAAAAGGCAAATTATCCAAATATAGCTAAGGTCATCTGTAGGATGATTTTTCCCCCTGAGACTTTGGAACGGTTGGGAACCAATCATACGATGGAATAATACTGATTAATTCATCTTCAGAGAGGAAGTTATCGTTTGGCAATTGGACAAGGTATTGATTTAAAAGAATTGAAGGCAATAAAGGTTGAATTAACTCGATTCATGATGGCATTTAAGTTTGCCTTAGATGAAATGAATACAAAAATTAATATCTTAAAAGATGAGTTTAATTATATTCATGATTATAATCCAATAGAACATGTGAAATCACGATTGAAGTCACCTGAAAGTATATTGAAAAAAGTGTATCGAAAGGGTCTTGACTTTACCCTTCAATCTATTAAAGAAAATGTAAAAGATATCGCTGGGATCCGTATTACTTGTTCGTTTAGTTCCGACATTTATGAATTATATACAATGATTGCAAACCAAAAGGATATCCGGGTGGTTGAAACAAAGGACTATATTAAAAATCCTAAACCGAATGGTTACCAAAGTCTTCATCTCATACTAGAAATTCCGATCTTCATGTCAGATCGTGAGGAGTTCACGTATGTTGAAGTCCAAATTCGTACCATTGCCATGGATTTTTGGGCAAGTCTAGAACACAAAATGTATTATAAATACAATAAAGAAATTCCAAAACACATGATCACGGAACTAAAAGATGCAGCCATTATGGCAACGCAATTGGACCGGAAAATGGAACAACTCCATAGAGAAATTTCTGAAATTAAGAAGGCAGATGAGGAACAAGAAAAGCATCTTCTGATTGATAAAGGTAAATTCGATATTACATTTTTAGAAACAATTTTACAAAAAAGCAAATAATAAAAATTATCTATTGAAAGCGGTGACGAATATGAAGGTCAGAGATTTCATGGTGAGGGATGTTATTTCAGTTAGACCGAATAGTTCCATTAAGGACGTAATGACAACGTTTGTTGAGAAGAAAATTGGCGGGGTTCCGATTGTGGACGAAAATGGCAAGCTTTCAGGCATTGTAACCGATGGGGATATTTTGCGGGCGATTAAGCCTATTGACCGCAGAATCCAGGATTACTTCAGTTTTATCACTTATATTGCAGAAGAAGATTTGGAAGAGCGCTTGGATGAGATGGCTAAAGTGGAAATCATTCGAATTGCAAAGACCAAAGGAATCGTGTCCGTGAATCCAAATGATGATATGAAAACCGTGATAACACTTTTATCTAAGCACCACTTTAAGAAACTTCCTGTTATTGATGAAACCAACCATGTGGTCGGGGTAATCAGTCGAGGCGATGTGATTAGAAACATCCAGCAAACTATAGTCAAAAACATGGAATAAGGAGTTTTTTTACCTAGCATGCGGCTAGATTTCCTTTTTACTTTAGGACTTTGATAAATGTAGAAGTAGAAGGGTTCTACGTATACTTTTTGTTAAAGCGTAGACGTATACTTTCTGTTAAAGAAAAGGATGAAAAGTAGAAGTAGAATGTCCCTACGTATGCTTTTTGTTAAAGAAACGGATGGAAAGTAGAAATAGAAGGGTTTTACCTCTACTTTTTTTTGAAAAAAGTTTGAATTGATAGGCTCTACGTTTATTTTGTCCTATAGACATAGCTATATATCAGGATAGTGAGTCTTTTCTTGAATATTTTACCAAAATAAATACAAAGCAAAAAACTCCCAGCAGAATTATGCTGGGAGTTTTAGTATTAATTTATTTTGCTATTAAAAGCTTCTGCAACATCCTTAAACGTTACATCTATTTCTATAACTTCTGAACGGCTGCCTATACGTAGGGGCGGACCCCAAAAGCCATAGCCCGATGAGACGATGGTATGAAGCTGTTCTCTTTGGAGATAACCCCAGTCTACTTCAAACATTCTACGGGTAATCAAGTGATTCGGTGCCATTTGCCCTCTGTGGGTATGACCTGAGAGAAGCAGGTCCACCTGATTCTGAGCCGCTTGCTTCACCTCAGCAGGTTGATGGTCCATCATAATAATTGGCAGGGAATGGTCAATATCAGTGAGTAGGTTGTCAATCGGCATTCTGTTGCTATCGGTCTTATCCTTCCTACCTACCAAATAAAAACTATCTGCAATCTTGACGACCTCATCCATTAAGATGGTGATTTCGTTTTGTTTCATTTCCTGCAGGTACTTCGGTATCCCGCCTCCATAATATTCATGATTACCTAGAACACCAAAAATACCTAGTGGTGCTGATAAACCGCTCATAATTTTTCCCATGTTCTTCTTGATAAATGGCTCAGGATCATCATCAATAATATCACCTGGCAACAAAATAATATCTGGCTGAAGGGCATTCACTTCCCGAACGAGCCGGCGTGCATGGGCTGGGCCCGATAGTCTGCCAAAGTGCATATCAGAAGCCATGGCAATTTTAAGATGAGACCGAGATTGACCTTGTTTCGGGATTGTAATGGAGAATTTCCGTACAACAGGGCTATAGGCATTGAACGAACCAACAATGAATAGGACGATAAAGGCAGCCAGTACAATCCCGCCTATCCAAATGACCACCGTTGTCTTAGGAAGTCCGAAAAATACTAATACCAATGCAATCAAATTAGCAATAGGAAGGAGCAAAATTGCATATTGGAGAACTCCAAACCAATAGGATCCAATCATTTTAAATATCGGCAAGCTTTTTAGGAAATGACCAATAATGTAGGAAAAAGATATAAGTCCAATAAGGATCCCATAGGTCCATTTTGTCTCAAGTCCAAAGGAGGAATGGAGCCACAACCAACCGTTCCAGCCAATGTAGAAGGTTAAAGCAGAATAAACAACAATCATAAGCAGGAAATTTATAATATAGCGTGGTTTCATATGACAGCTCCTTCGATATAAAACATGAATAGTAGTTCAAGTATTGCATGTAGAGAAAACACTGTCAACAAAACACTGTCAACAAAACACCACTGTGGCATTCCATACTATAACTTTTAGTTATGAATATATAAGTTTTATCTATTTCCTATTTTTGATTCTTCACTATATTCTATTCTTATAGAAACCAATACAGGAAGGAATGAATGAATACCTTGAACATTCAATTAATCAGGCATGCAACGATCAAACTCCAGTTTAATGGGCAGACGATACTAGTTGACCCTATGTTTAGTTCAAAGAGTACACTTGCACCCGTCGCAAATGCAGCCAATGAATTCAAAAATCCTTTAGTTGATCTGCCAATACCGGTAGAAGAAATGGTAAGTGAAATAAACGCAATAATCATCACCCATTCACACCGGGACCATTTAGACGATCGAGCCATCGAATTACTGCCGAAAGACCTCCCCGTACTTTGCCAGCAAGAGGACGAAGAAAAACTGATTAGTCTAGGATTTAAAGATGTGAGGAGTGTGGAGCACGAAACAGTATGGAGAGGAATTCAATTCAAAAGAACCGGCGGACAACATGGGACGGGTGAACTAGGGAAACTTATGGGCCCAGTGTCAGGGTTTGTTTTACAAGCGGAAAATGAGCCTGTTCTCTACGTGGCAGGGGATACCATCTGGTGTTCGGAAGTAGAGGAAGCAATTTCAAATTATTCGCCGCGAGTTATTGTACTAAATGGAGGGGAAGCACAATACTTAACGGGAGACCCAATAACGATGGGGGTAATGGACATTGAAAAGGTTCATAGAGCAAGCCCTTCTTCAAAAATAGTAGTGGTCCACATGGAATCATGGAATCATTGTTTGTTAACCAGACGGGACCTAAGGCAATATATCGAAACCAATCAGCTGTCAGATATATCCGTTCCTGATGATGGAAGGATACTAAATTTCTAGCTTAGATTTATGATAGTAGAAAAGCTTGGCAGTTGTCCGCCAAGCTTCTTCTTAACTATTCACGTTGAGGCCTAAAAGATATTTTATTTCTTTAATTTGGTCAATATGCCGTTGTTCATGTAAATATATTAGTTCAACCCATTGGTCTAAAGGCAATTCACCAAAGACAGGATGAACAACTGATCTTTCCTCCAAGATTGACATGTCTTTTACTGTCTTAAGAACAGTTAACAAATAGTTTCTCGAATCATTTAATAAATCAATTACTTCTAGAACATCAATTGGTTCCAAATTTGGTTTAACTATTTCTGGAGCCTCAATCTTCTTCGTTCGATCCAACGCATGATGGAGGTTTTTTCGTTTTACCTGATTGGTAGGTATTTGTTTTAGTCCATATTCGATAGCACGTGTAAATGCCTTTTCCGTTAAAAATAAGTGGTGACTAACTTGAGCAATACTCCACATAGTAGGATTAGGATTTTTGTTAAACTCATCATAACCTAGTAAACTTATTTCATCTAACAGTCTATTTCTAGTATCTGACAGATTTTCAATATGTAGACTACTCAAAAATACCCCCCCTTACATAATTGTTCCTCTTAATAAATTCTCTTTATAAAAACAAACTTATCTACTTAATTATATTTTATCACTTGTTCCTATAACCTAGTACTTAATTCTGAAAAAATATGGAAAAAGATGTATGACCATAGTGTATTATTTTAATAGTTGCAACAATTACTTAATCAGGTAGGTGGAGTAGTAACCATCTTGCACAACAAAAATTACCCCTCCTCCATCGTATTGTCAATAGTAAAATAAAAGATAAAAGGCTGTTGATTGGAACCTTCAATCAACAGCCTTTTTTAGTCATTCACATCTGTTTATTACCTTTGCTCGTAAACTTCTTTTATTTGCTTCATATGATGTTCATCATGTTCCACCATACCTAACAAGTAGCTTTCAAGGGTGAATAATTTCTCTCCTATTGAAAAGGTAGTATGAAGATTAGCTTTTCCTAACTCCTTGAGTAGATTTTTCCGGTTAGTGATAAACCGATCAATCAGGTCATTTTTACTTATACCAGAATGAGCAAAATTTTGAGCATCATTGTTAATCGCTTGGACATCGACTTGCCCAGATAGAAGAGTATCACCAGCTAACATCATTGGTAATCGAGAATTTTGTATGTATTGATCCCAAAGGTAAAGATGGGCAACGATGGCAGCTGATGACCATTTTCCCTCACTAATTGGTGAGAAGAAAATACGATCGTCTTCCACTTGAATTATTTCCTCTAGAAATGGAATGATGGTGCCGAATTGTGAGACAACATTCATAGAAAAACCTCCCAAAATTTATTTTTACTGTAATCATAGAATACCAGTTTTTAGGTGTACTAGGTAATGTTCTTTAGTCATACGGTAATAACGAATAGTTATGGGGTTATTACTTTTAAGTATTATCTTTGCTAAACGAAATCTTGTTAGTATGAAGATAGAAGTTTAAATAAGATCCGTGGAACTTCTATCATATTGTAGTGGGGGTAAACGAAATGGAAATAAAAAAATTATCATGGGCGAGTATTTTAATAAAAACAAATGAAACAACTGTCCTTGTGGACCCATTAGGTGGACCCATTAAGGGACAGGATAAACCATTAGCTGCAAAAATTGGTGATCCTTTGGAACCACTGGCTTCATTGGAAACGATAGAGCAACCAGACGTAATTTTGGTAACACATGTTCATCCAGACCATTTTGATCATCAATCTGTCCTTCAACATTTTGGTGAGAATGTAAAAATCTTTGTTCCAATGGATTCCGTTGGTTATGTAAAGAAGCTTGGTTTTCGTCATGTGGCGGGGGCTCATCCGAATGATGAGTTCGGCTATAAGGATGTAAAGATGATTGCTATCTATTCAGTGGATGGCTTTGGTTCCCCACAAGTCTCTTGGATCATTAAGGATGAAGAGCATACTGTCATACATTGCGGGGACACCCAGTGGCATGGATATTGGTGGAGAATGGAGAATCAATATGGGCCTATTCATGCAGCCTGTCTTCCAGTCAATGGTCCAATCTTACAAGTAGTAGGGTTAAAGGAACAAAGTCAATTACCAGCATGCTTAACCCCAGAAGAGGCAGTAGAAGCAACAAAAATATTAGGTGCTAAGCTAATTCCTATTCATTACTCCACCTTTAACAATCCTCCATATTACAGTGAAGCTGAAAATATTGAAGAAAGATTAATGAAGCAAGCCAATCTGCGTGGTGTTGAAGTAACATTCCTGAAAACAAATGAGCAGATAATTATTTAGATATTGTCTCAATTGACCTCATTAAAAGGGGTCTTTTTAGTGTGATTTTCATTCACATGTGGTCCTCTTTAATGTAATCTGAAGTTAAGGGAAAAATTGGATGTATAAATAAATCAATAAGAGGATTTGATGTCCATGGTGAAATTAATTCAGTTAAAATATTTTGTTTCTACGGTAGAAGCAGGTAGTGTTACGACAGCGGCAAGGAATCTATTTATCTCACAACCAGCGCTATCAAAACAGATCACTCAACTTGAGAATGAGTTAAATTGTGAACTGTTTTTAAGGAAAACGACTGGAATAGAATTAACCGAAGCAGGTAAACATTTGTACCAAAAAGGGATTGAATTATTAAAAGCTGCCGAAGAGCTTTCGTCTGAAATGAACCAATATGCAAAAAAACAAACCATTAAGATCGGAGCGCTTCCTAGCATTGGCACACATTTTCTTCCTGCCGTGGTGAACAGGTTAAGAGAAGAATATAAAATCGAGGTTTTAATTAAGGATACAACTGAAGAATTGGTGCGGTTAGTCGAAAACAATCAGGCTGATTTTGTTTTTGCTCAAGATGTGGTCAGTAATCGGAATTTTGTAATGGAGAATATATGTTGGGAGCCATATGATGCGATCCTACCGATGTCAGTGATTAGCAGGGGGGTATCGCCACTTTCAATAACCGAATTTGTGGAAAATCAACTAATTATTCATAAGCATCCGTGCGACATTCGTTCATTTTTTGAGTATTTTTGTAAAAAGAATAAAATTGATTATGAACTGGGAATCGAATTAGAAACAAATGAATCCATTGTTGCCTTTGTTTCGAGCGGGCTAGGGGCTTCCATTATGCCGAGAATGGTTTCCAGAAATGTCAAAGACCAGTCGGCTTTAATTATGGAATTTGCTGATAAACAAATTGGGAGAAGCATAGACCTTTTATATAAACCATCTTCAAAAAAACTCGCAAAAACAATCATTGCTTTTTCAAAAGAAAGTATATTTGAAAGGTAAAAGGTACACGACGTTCAATCACGAAGTGTGCCTTTTTTCTCCTATTTTTATCCTATAGTAATTTTTTTTACCTCTAGAGTGGATTTATGGAAGAAATGAGGACACAAAATCACATCATTCCTCGAATACACTATGGGGAGAAAGTTACATCTTAAGAGGGAAATAGGAGAAGTGTATTATGACTACAGAATTATTTGTTAATGGTGAACAGACATTAATCAGAACAGAAACTTATGGAAAAAGAAAGAAAACAAAAATTGAACCACCAATTTTTACATCAAGGATGGAAAAAAGGGATTACTATAAATCTTTAAATTACTTTGACATCCGAAATGTAATTGATGTAAAAGGACTCCTTCAGGATATTCATATAAATTTACATACATATGTTTCAAAGGTGAGCAAATGGGTTCAAAACAGTCCTGTAAAAAAACTTGTAGTAACTGGTATTTTTACCGTTATGCTCGGGATTTTTTCAACTACTGCGAATGCAACATTTATACAAGAATACACTTATCAGGTTAAAAATGGTGAAAGAATCGAGGATATTGCTGCTGCACATGGAGTAACAGCACAAGAAATATTAGAGGCCAATGGGCTGGCTTCCATTGAAGGGAAAAAAATATTATTACCAAAAGTGCAAAATCAAACGGTGACCGCGACCAAACTAAATATTCGATCACAACCAAGTACTTCAAGTAGTATTATTGGTCAATATCAAAAAGGTGCTGTTGTTAAAGTTTCATTCATTGAAAATGGCTGGGCGGCTATTCTTATTAAAGGACGAGTGTGTTTTTTGAGCGCTGAGTATCTTACAATCAGCGCACCATCTGGAGACCAATCTAGTATAACCACTAATCCTCAAACAAAAACAACCATGTATGTAACTGCTTCATCGTTGAGAGTCAGACAGGCAGCTTCTACAAATAGTGCGGTATTAGGTTCATTAAAATTAAACGATAGTGTGTCTGTGATATCTAATGTTAGTGGTTGGGCTAAGATTAATTTCAATGGAAAAATAGCGTTTGTTAGTGAAGCCTATTTAACTAGTAAGGAACAAACAAATACAAGTACCTCTGTGTATGTGATTAAAGTCGGAGATACTTTTACAAAAATTAGTAAGTTGTTAGGAGTCTCTGTTTCATCAATCCAGGAACAAAATCCAACAGTAGATCCAGCAAAGTTGAAAATAGGACAAGAAATCAAAATTCCTAGTACAACTTCACCTAATTCTAATCAACTAATAGTAACAGCTCATATAGGAGGGATAGACCCCCAGGGTATCTTCCGTTTTATCACATCTGATGGAAAAACGCATGTAGCCAAAGCAACGGGCAACATGATAAATGAATTATTTCATCAGCAAGGAAAAACAATAACATTAACACTAGAAGGAAATAGGGGGCAAACATTGACGTTAAGTTCTCTTCAATAAAGCATACGAATGAATGTAGCCTCCAACCCAATGGAGGCTATTTTTATTTTTAAAAAATTTATTATTTTTCGTTGACATTATAGGGTAGGGGGGTATAGTATAAGAATATAAGGTTAAATTAAGGAACTAAAAATCATCTAACGATTGAATAGATGGGAGGAAAGAAAATGAGTGATTTAATAAAAGAAGCACAACTACCCATAACAGGGATGACCTGTGCTGCATGTGCCATTCGTATTGAGAAGGGTTTAAATAAGCTTGAAGGGGTAGACACAGCGAATGTGAACTTAGCTCTTGAAAAAGCATCCATAAAATATGATCCAGCTGTAACAAATGTGAATGATTTGATAAAGAAAGTGAATGATCTCGGTTATGGTGTTTTATCAGAAAAAGTGGAATTAGATATAATTGGAATGACTTGTGCGGCCTGTGCTACAAGAATTGAGAAGGGGTTAAACAAACTTGAGGGAGTCAACAAAGCAACCGTTAATTTAGCACTTGAAACATCCAGTGTTGAGTTTAATCAATCCCAAATTACCATCCAAGAAATAATAACAGGCGTCGAGAAAATTGGTTACGAGGCAAAGGTGAAGCAAGAAAAATCTGCAGATACGGTCAACCATCGTGAAAAAGAAATAGAAAAACAAAAAGGGAAGTTTCTCTTTTCACTTATCCTTGCGTTTCCGTTATTTTGGGCAATGGTCGATCACTTTGAATTTACGTCCTTTATATATCTGCCTGACATGCTGATGAATCCGTGGGTACAATTGGCACTCGCAACACCAGTTCAGTTCATTGTTGGTAGACAGTTTTATGTTGGTGCATACAAGGCTCTTCGAAATGGAAGTGCAAACATGGATGTGCTAGTTGCCCTTGGAACATCAGCTGCTTATTTTTACAGTCTCTATATCATTATTTCAGCTATTGGTTCCGGCCAGATGATGTATGAATTGTACTTTGAAACAAGTGCAGTATTAATAACCCTTATTCTTTTGGGGAAATTATTTGAGGCACGTGCAAAGGGACGCTCCTCAGAAGCCATCAAGAAATTAATGGGACTGCAAGCCAAGACGGCAACCGTCATTAGGGATGGAAAAGAAATAGAAGTTGCACTTGAAGAGGTAGTGGTGGGTGACATCATACTTGTGAAACCTGGTGAAAAGATTCCAGTTGATGGTGAAATTATTGAAGGACGTTCTGCACTCGACGAATCCATGCTTACCGGTGAAAGCGTACCTGCGGATAAAACAATCGGAGATCCAGTTATTGGTGCTACAATCAATAAAAACGGGTTTTTAAAAATAAAAGCAACTAAGGTTGGAAGAGACACTGCACTGGCACAAATTATTAAAGTGGTAGAAGAGGCCCAGGGGTCTAAGGCACCGATTCAACGGTTAGCAGACCAAATATCTGGAATTTTTGTGCCAATTGTTGTTGGTATCGCCATTGTGACCTTTTTGGTTTGGTTTTTCTGGGTAAGCCCTGGAAACTTTGCTGAAGCCTTAGAAAAATTGATCGCCGTTCTTGTTATTGCTTGTCCGTGTGCATTAGGTTTGGCAACACCAACCTCTATTATGGCGGGCTCTGGACGGGCAGCTGAAGCTGGAATTTTATTTAAGGGCGGAGAGCACCTGGAAAGAACACATCGGATTACAACGGTTGTTTTAGATAAGACAGGTACAGTAACAAATGGAAAGCCAGAATTAACAGATGTCATCGTTACAGCCGATTTCGAAGAAAAGACATTTTTACAATTAGTAGGTTCTGCTGAGAAACAATCTGAGCACCCATTAGCAGAAGCAATTGTTAATGGCATAAAAGAAAAAGGCATCGATTTATTAGCTACCGAAGAGTTTGAGGCTATCCCTGGATACGGAATTAAAGCATCTGTTAATGGTAAGGAGTTATTAATTGGTACACGTAAGTTAATGAATAAATACTCCATACCCTTTCAAACAGCTGAGAGCAAGATGGAGACTCTCGAAGAAAACGGGAAAACAGCCATGCTTGTGGCGATCAATAGGGAATTTGCTGGGATGGTAGCTGTTGCCGATACGGTAAAAGAAACCTCGAAAGCTGCGATAAAAAAATTAAAGGATATGGGGCTTGAAGTCATTATGATGACAGGTGATAATGTCCGAACTGCAAAAGCGATTGCGGATGAAGTAGGTGTAGATGCAGTGATAGCTGAAGTATTACCAGAGGGAAAAGCTGATGAAGTGAAAAAGCTTCAGTTGCAAGGAAAACGTGTGGCGATGGTGGGAGATGGAATCAATGACGCACCAGCACTTGCTATCGCTGATATAGGCATGGCGATTGGAACCGGGACAGATGTGGCCATGGAAGCAGCTGACATTACCTTAATGAGAGGCGATTTAAATAGTATCTCTGATGCGATTGACATGAGTAAGAAGACGATTCGTAATATTAAACAAAATCTATTCTGGGCGTTTGGTTACAACACACTGGGGATCCCAGTTGCAGCTATTGGTTTCTTAGCACCATGGCTGGCTGGCGCAGCAATGGCGTTTAGCTCCGTGTCCGTTGTATTAAATGCACTCAGATTGCAACGAGTTCGATTAAATAAACAGGAATAGGAAAGGAGCGACGATATGAAAAAGTGGGCAATATCTGCAATTGTATATTTACTGGTTGTCATTGGCGGTTACACGGTTTATGACGTTTATTTCAATAAAGAAGCTGATCATGGTGAAACGAACACTCATGAAGCATCTACAAGTGCGGAAGAGCATGGTCACGGACATGAGGAGGCTGAAGTCAAAGCGGGTGAGGTAAAAACGACTTTCGTATATAATGAAGGAAAAATCACCATCGTCCTCAATGATGAAAAAGGCAACCCAGTGGATGACCTAAAGGTAAACCACGAGAAATTACTCCACTTGATTGTAGTTGATGAGCATTTAAATCAATATTTGCACTTACATCCCGAAAAGGTAGGGGAAGGTAGGTTTGAATTAACACAAGAATTAAAGGATGGAGACTATAAGGCTTTTATCGATATTAAGCCTGAAAAACTAAACTATCATGTGACTCCAGTTGCTTTTACAGTAGGAAAACAACAATCCTCACATAGTCATAAAAACCTTAATGCTGATCAATTTTTTGTAAAAACGATTGATGGAAAAACATCGGAAATGGAAGTAAGTTCTTTTGAGGCAAAAAAACCTGTTACACTATCATTTAAAGTGAATGAATCATCATTAGAACCTTATCTAGGTGCAGCAGGGCATGTTGTAATCTTAAATGAAACAGCGGACCAATACCTGCACGTTCACCCTCTGAATGAAAACGAGCCAGTCTTTGAAACACAGTTTGATCAACCCGGGATGTACAAAATTTGGGCTGAATTTAAACAAGATGGAAAGGTAAGAGTGTTTTCATACGTCATCGAAATCAAATAAGGGAATAAGTTAATAAGTTTGAAAAGTTGTCAACTTACGCCCGTCGCATTACCATACGGGGGTATGATATAATGAATCAAAAAAGGGAGGCGTATAAATGGCCAATGAACATGAGGTGGACGCGAAGGTTGAGGAGTCATGTTGTGATCATGAAGGAAGTCATCGAAAAAGCCACCATTCGGACAAGGTGAAAAATAACCTGGTGACTAGATTAAATCGAATTGAGGGTCAGATTCGCGGGATTAAAGGGTTAATTGAAAAAGATACGTATTGTGATGATGTTATTAACCAAATCTCTGCAACTCAATCTGCCTTAAATAGTGTGGCCAAAATCTTGTTGGAAGGCCACATGAAAAGCTGCGTAGTGGAGCGAATCCAAGAAGGCGATTTCGAAGTCCTAGATGAAGTTCTAGTAACTATTCAAAAATTAATGAAAAAATAGGAGGAATTTATAATGGAACAAGTAACTTTAAATGTAAGCGGAATGTCTTGTGGTCATTGTGTGAAAGCAGTAGAAGGAAGTGTTGGCGGCCTTCAGGGTGTGAAGAAAGTTGCTGTTAACCTTGATAAGGGTCAGGTGGATGTTGAATTTGATTCTAGCGTTGTCACACTTAGCACAATTAAGGAAACTATTGATGATCAAGGCTATGATGTAAAATAGGTTGAGTTAAAGCACTTGGGTATGATAACCTGAGTGCTTTTTTGTATAATTTTAATAATGAAGTTTCAAAAGAGGGGATGGACATAATGAGGATGATAGATGCACATATCCATTTAGATCAATATAGTGATCAGGAATTAACTAGTTTACTAGACGAATCTCAATCGATTCACGCAATGGTTACCGTTTCGAATCATCTGACATCGTGTAAAAGGAATCTCAAATTATCACAAACCTTCCCAAAGGTGAAACCGGCGTTTGGTTTTCACCCAGAACAGCCTCTTCCTACAGATGAGGAAAAAAGCGACCTCCTTTCGTGGATTGATGCCCGTAAGGAGGAAATGATTGCTATTGGTGAGGTAGGACTTCCTTATTACTTGCGGCTTGATAATAAAATAAATGCTAGTCAGTTTGACCAATATGTTGAACTAGTAGAGGTTTTCATACAACTTGCCAAGAAAAATGACAAACCTGTTGTTCTCCATGCGGTGTATGAGGATGCACCTGTTGTGTGTGATTTATTGGAAAAGCATTCAATCTTAAAAGCACATTTTCATTGGTTTAAAGGGGATAGCAAAACGATAACAAGAATGATAGGAAATGGATATTATATTTCGGTTACTCCGGATGTTGTGTACAAAGAAGAGATTCAAGATATAGTTGCTAAGGTACCAATAGAGAGACTGATGGTCGAAACAGATGGCCCTTGGCGCTTTAAAGGCCCATTTCTTGGACAAATGACTCATCCCATCATGATGCAACATTCGATCAGTAAAATCGCTTCTATAAAAAAAGGTGAACCAACTGAAGTTGCCGACATCCTACTGCAAAACACAAGAGATTTTTATTCGATTTAAGGTGAATGGCCCATTTTTCGATTGTATTGGCTCATTTTGGTGGGAGTTTGGCTCATTTTGGGTGGGGATTGGCTTATTTTTCGGGAAGATTGGCTCATTTTTTTACAACATTGGATTTTTTACCTATATATTCCAATCATACTCTATTAAAAAACCAGTTCCCCAACGGAAACTGGTCCAAAATTTATTGAGATATTGTAGGGGACTTCGAAACATCTTCTGCTTCAGGTACCCGCAATAGAATAATGCCACCGATGATAAACAAAACAATCAAACTGAACACGCCGCTATTCGTATTGCCCGTCATTTGGGCCGTAAATCCGACTAAAAACGGTCCTAATATCGCAGCAAACTTAAAAAAAATACTATAGAACCCAAAGAACTCGTTGGAGCTTTCTTTTGGAACTAGCTTTGCAAAATAAGAACGGCTTAGTGCCTGAATCCCACCTTGGGAAGAGGCGACAAGCATCGCTAGAATCCAAAAATCTAAAGTCGTCTTTAGGAAATATGCATACGTACAAATGACGATATAAACAAATATTCCTACGAGCAACATCGTTTTACTTTTAAACTTATCTGCAAGTCTGCCATATAAAACGGCAAACGGTGCAGCCACTACTTGTGTCGCAAACAAAATAATTAATAGGTTGGTTGAATCAATGCCCAAATCAGAACCGTAGGCGGTAGACATAGTAATAATGGTATTAACTCCAT
Source organism: Neobacillus sp. PS2-9 (assembly GCF_030915525.1). NCBI lineage: Bacteria > Bacillati > Bacillota > Bacilli > Caryophanales > Bacillaceae > Neobacillus > Neobacillus sp. PS2-9. The sequence continues at coordinate 2,988,267 of NZ_CP133269.1, read as the reverse complement.
CAATATAAAAGAAATAGGCTAATAAGAATAGAAATAAAGGACGGTAAAGCTTAATTTTCTTAAAGGTGACAAAGAGCTGCTTGAAACCATTTGAAATAGGGTTTGCGACCCTTTCCTTATAATAAACCTGCTTTACATTTTTCAGCATAGGAATCGTGAACAATCCCCACCATAATGCGGTAATTGCAAACGCCGCTTGGCTTGCTACCGAAGCGGAAAGCGGAAGGACGCCTTTTTGAGATAAAAGAATTAGTGCAATTCCGATAATAAACGGAATCGTGCTACCAATATAACCCATCGCATATCCCCGCGATGAAATCTTATTCATTCGTTCCTCGGTCGTGACGTCCACAAGAAAGGCATCATAGAAAATATTTGTACCACCAAATCCGATAACGGTGAACATATAACAAATTAATAAAATGATCCATTGGTTACTCGGGACAACGGCTAACAACAAAGTAAACACGATTCCTAGCGCAAAGAAAAAGGTAAAGAACCGTTTCTTAAATCCCTTAAAATCGGCTATGCTTCCTAAAATAGGGGCACAAAGCGATATAAGGAGAGTAGCAAACGAATTTGCATAGCCCCAATAGGCTGTAGACGTGGAAGCAGCAAGTCCTGCCTCTTTAGCCGCTGCCTTAAAATACAATGGAAATATGGCTGTGGTAATCAGGATAGAGTAGGCAGAGTTTGCCCAGTCATAAAACACCCAGCTCTTTTCTTGCTTTGACATCCGACTCATTCATGTTCCCCCTTTTATAAAGCTAATAGCTCTTCGATCACCCTACCATCTGTATTTCCTAAGCTGACACCTAGAAGTCTCGCAAATGTTGGGCCTTCATCAATGAGCCGAATTGAAGGCAGGGTGATGGGCCTAATTCCTTTCCCTGATGCCATTAAAATGGTGCCGTAATTTTCTTTTTCCGGAGAATAACCGTGACAGGCTAATGTATACTTCTTATCAGCTGCTGCATCCTCTTTAGTGATAGGTTTGATGTACTCGCCCTCAAAATCTTCTAAAAAATAATAACCACGAGCTGCTTCAAGCATAAAGGCGCATGTTCCATCTGCTCCTTTTTCAGCGGCTTGTTCACCTGTTAAAAACCCTTCAATTCCAGAGGTAGGATCTTTGATTAATGTTTCTAATAATTGCTTTACTTCATTTAAAGTAGCTGAATCTTGTGCATCTTTTATGTAAATATATGCAGAGCCATCACAACTTTTACAATAAGCCTTCCAATTTATTATTTTATCTTTTGAATTGGTTGAGAGTAAATTTTGCTTCCGGAACAATACATTTAAATTGACGGCTTTATTTTCATCAAGGGCACTATGGTCACCTAATGCAACTATGGTTGAATTTTCATAGATACCACTTTCCTTCAACGCATCAATGATTCTCCCTAGACGATGGTTATGGCGTTTTAAAGCAGCCATGGCTTCTTCTGAAGAAAAACCATGAAAATGGCGCTGAGTATCTAGGTCCGTAAAATGGACCATTAATAAATTTGGCTTCTTTGTTTTAATTGTGTGAACCGCTGACTCTAAAACAAAGTCATCGAGTTCTGGCTGATTCAACCCTTTACGGATATGACCGAAACGCTGATTGAGTTCCAATTGATAGCGTGGAGTCCCGTTCCTGAGAGACACAACAATTTGATTATGCCATGGGCGGTTTGCAAAGATTTCGGGCATATTATAGTCAATATTTGCTTTGCCCGTTACGGGCCATAATAATGCAGCTGTTGTCATATTGGCCTTTTTCACTTCATCATATAAAGTAGTCCCTCGGATACAATTTCTGAACCAATTCCAATCAGGTGATACCATACCTGGCTGTAAGAGTGTATTATTGATGACTCCATGCCGATTAGGATAATTTCCAGTTACGATAGTCGCATGACAAGGATAGGTAACAGAAGGATAGATTGTTTTAACATTTTCAACATAAGCTCCATTGTTTAAAATGGTCTGAAAATGAGGCATGTCTTTTAGGATTGGAAAATCTAATGCGGATAGACAATCAAATGAAATGATTATTAAATGTTCGGTAAGACGTGTCATGATATACCTCCAAAAATAGTACCTCTTATTCAAATTGTACTACAGCAATTGCTCGAAATGTTACAGAATTTTTACAAAATTTATAATATATAAGCAAAACTGAGGAATCCACTCTTTGTTGTTATTAAAGAGGAAGATTTTTCTAGTATAATGAAACTAGCCATTTTTTATGAAAAAAGGAGTAAACGCTATGCCAAGTTTACGAAGTTATTTTATCGAAAAAGGAATTAAATGGTCGGTGAAAAGAGCCTTTCGAAAGGAAGTAATTGATAAGGGGATGGACGAGAAGCGGCAGATGCTAGATTCAGCTGCCAGGAGGTTAGGAAAACTTCCCGAAGGCTGTAGAGTTGAAAAACTTGAAATTGAAGGTTTATATGCAGAATGGATTTCTACAGGCCGGGCAATGGATGGAAAGGTCATTCTTTATTTACATGGAGGCGGTTATGCCTTCTGCTCAGCCAATACTCATCGTCCTCTAGCAGCAAGAATTGGGAGAGCGGCAGGTGTAAGGGTTCTGTTCCCTGAATATCGGCTAGCACCAGAGCATCCATTTCCAGCCGCCATTGAAGATGCGATCAATGTGTACCGATGGCTTATTCGTCAAGGCTATCATTCTAAGGATATTATTTTTGCTGGGGACTCTGCTGGCGGTGGCTTAAGTATAGCCGCAACATTGGTCTTAAGAGACCAAAATGAACCACTGCCAGCTGCAATTGTTTGTCTTTCCCCGTGGGTAGATTTAACAAGCAGTGGGGAAAGCTATAGGAAAAATAAAGAAAAGGATCCTTACTTAAATCTCGGTGGTGTGAGGAAAGCTGCTAGTATGTATGCAGGAACTGAAGCACTTGATCATCCGCTCATCTCTCCAGTGTTTGCTGAATACACAGGATTTCCACCTCTGTTTATTCAAGCAGGTAATCATGAAATCCTCCAAAGTGATGCAGAAAAGCTGGCTGCTCAAGCTCGTGCTGCAGGTGTAAATGTATCATTTAAGGTTTGGGATGGGATGTGGCATGTATGGCAAATAAGTGGTGATGTATTACCTGAAGCAAAAAGAGCTATTTATGAAATCGGGGAGTTTGTGAAAAGGACCTTCAGAAAATAGGCTTGAGCGGAAACTTGTCCGAACTTCTGTCAGCTTAGAATGACAAAAAGTAGGTGAAAAGTTGTTAGCGCATTGTGAATTATGTGAGCGTGAAGGTGTTGAGATTACCGAGCATCATTTAATCCCCCGAGAAGAAGGCGGTGGGAAATTAGCAAAAGCTAACCTTTGCATTCCATGCCATAAACAGGTCCACGCCCTATACACCAATAAAGAATTGGCCTTACGATTAAATACAATACCAGATTTAAAGAAGGATGAAAAAATTAGTAAATTCATTAAGTGGATCAGAAAACAGCCAGCGACCACCTTGATTAAAACAAAACGATCAAATGATAATCCTAGAAGATAAAAAGTGAAGGTGTAACAAGAACCTTCACTTTATTTGTTTTCTTCAGGTAACTCTTTAATTAAGACATTGGTAATCGAATGAGAGGAAATAGAAACGAGCCCAAGATTGTTGTTCGTTTCAATAATCGACCCCTTTTCTAAAAACTGATAACGTAATTGATCCTTCCATAAAAAGGGCTTGTAATCATCTTCCTTGTCAACATGGCTGATGGTATAAGACGTGTCACAAATCCGGAAAATATCTTTATTTTTCCTTTTAATAGAATTGAAACTGATCACTCCTTTCATAAGCACGCCCCATACACCAGAAAAGCTCATATTTTTAAAAGGGCTGCTGGTAAATTGATGAATGGGCAGGGACTTTCCACCTGGAAAAGTAACCGTTGCTTTTACCGCGGAAGCATAGTGTACATCGCCTGATAAAAAGATACACTCAGATGGTTCCCATTCTGCCACTTGGTATAGAAGCTTGGTAAAGCCTTCTCCGTTATACTTCCAAGCCTCAAAATCAAAGGACGTTCTCACCTCTACTCCAATTACCTGGAAAGGATAGACATAATCATGCAAAAAGGATTCAATCAGGCCCATCCCGTAAACTGGGGTAGCGGAAACAATTAATAAAGGAGTGTGCATCTTCCAACTACTAGATAACAGTTTGTTTGATATAATTGACCATCCTTGATCACTAAGGAGCTGGGGACAGGCTGTTGTCTCCTTTATGATATGGCCCAATTTTACTAGTTTTGGAGTTGTAGTATATTCCCGTTGTGTACGAGTATCTAAAAATACAGCTTTTGGATGGGTAGGTGCGACAAAATGCCACGAATGAAACTGCCAAAGACTGTTTACCCATTTTGCATGAGTGGATGAATGAAAGCTTCCTTTCCTGATTGTTTTAAAATACGATTCCATCAACTCGATGAAATTTTGATCAAAGTTATCAGGGTCATTACCCCACCCCTGGAAAGCCCAATAAGCGGAAAGACCGTTTGCGATTACATGTCTGCCAAGTGGTACTTCCCAGACGTTCTTTTTCCATTCTGCTGAAATGTTCCAATCATCAGTTAGGTCATGGTCATCAAAAATCATGTAAGTAGGGATGTTCGCAAGCAGTCTCCTTACGCGGTTAAGAGATGCTCGAAAAGACACTAGTGCTTCCTGCTGTTCATTGAATCGATTAAAAAGTTGGTTTAGTTCGAACCGATAATTTTTAGAATCGCCTTTCTCATTAGTAGATACGAAATGAATTAGCTTCCTTTTCTCCAATTCGTCGAAGCTTTCAAAAAAATGATTTGCTTGTGCGATATCCCAAATCTCGGGGCTCCATGACAATAAGTACATTGCAGCAAACTCACCAAATTCAATTAAATGGTTTTGTGCATGTGAAGAGGTGAATTGACAAAAGCTCTCCATGATAAATTGTCTGCCGGTTACCTGATCAAGGGCTGTACAAAATGGTTCTTGCTGCAAGCTCTTTTCAATGTGATTAAGAGGCTCTCTTTGACCTATTAACTCAGTACTAATCTTGGAAATCACTCTTAAGAGCGGGTCGGCAACATCATCCGCATAAATTTGGTCTCCCATGAGAAATAGCGAGTCAGGCCGGTTCCGGACATTAGCATGATGTTTATCAATAATGGAATCGGCATAAGCAAGAGTATCTTCACCATCGCCATGCAACTTTCTGCATGATCCATAAAAAATATGGCTCGAATTCTGACCACTCTTAATTTGAAAAGTTGGGTATTTGAGCTTCCCATAGACAAGGGAGCTTGGATGATTAGGATTAAGTAATTCAAGACTCTCAAAATCATCAAGTCTAGAATCATCGTTAAATCGCAAATTATATCCAATTAAGGTATCTGTGGGAAAAGATTCAGTTTGGGGAGTAATCTTAATTAAGTAGACAAAAAGTTGTTTGCCGATTTTCACTTTCATCGGCTGACAATTGGTATCAAGTTTATGATAAAGAAAGGATTGGGGCTCACTCCCTTTTTCTATCTGAAAAAAATCTGATTCTATTTGAACTTTTTTACTTGTTGCAATCCAAATATAGACACAGGTCGGTTCCACTCGCCGAACAATCGGACCAGCTAAAATCAATGGAAACTGCATTTTTTCCACCTCACATAGTATTGATACTATTTTATTCGGCGATGGAAAAAGACGTTCATTGGTCTGACACCATAAATATTTGTCAGTTGTAATAATATTGCCAATATTTAAACGAAGGCGACTATCTAAATGGATTTATAATAGAGGTGTGATATATATACATCCAGCCTGACTACACTATTCATGGCTGGTTTTTTTGTAATGAAAGAAGGAGGAGAATTGACATGAAGACTTTAATTGTTTATTGCTCATCCCATGGGACTACAGAAAAAGCAGTAGGATTATTAAGTGAACACATCGAAGGAGAGATTTTATCAGTTGATTTGAAAAGAGAGAAAACCATTTTCGATCTTATCAACTTTGATACCATTATTATCGGTGGTTCGATTCATGCTGGTGCCATTCAAAGAAAAATCAAACAATTTATTCAAAAGCATCATGATGTGCTATTAGAAAAAAATGTAGGACTTTTCCTATGTTGTTTCCGCGAAGGAGAAACCGCCATTCAACAATTCAATGATGCCTTCCCACAGGATTTACGAAAAAATTCTGTAGCCATGGGATTGTTTGGTGGGGAACTCCTTGTATCTAAAATGAATTTTTTTGAAAGAAAGGTCGTTAAAAATGTAGATGGAATTACGGCCGACCAATCTCATTTAGATATGGAAGCCATTTACAAATTTGCGACCAGGTTAAATCGATTAAAAAGCTTAGTCTATTAAACCAATCGATATTTCAACATAATAAAACTTATAAAATGACCTCTATTAGCACATAATGGAAAAAGTCTTAACTACAACATGAAAGAGGATTCAGATGAAGATTTGGTTTAATCGATGGTTTACAACAGTATCACATTATATTGATATGATTCGGGCAAACGAGGAAGATCGAAAGTTTATCATATATGGAACACATCCCAATAAGGATGCGCTATATTTACAAAATTGTGATTATGCCTTTGTGGAGCCTGATATATCTGGGGATGAATATATAGCTTTTTGTCTAGATTTTTGTCAAACACATGCCATTGATATTTTCATTCCTAGAAAAGAGAATGTCCTTATATCAAAACGGTTGGCAAATTTTGAAGCTATAGGGGTGAAGGTGTTAGTTTGTTCCGATGCAAAGCTTATGGTGACAATGGATAATAAAGCAGCAGCTTATCGGGAATTAGCGCGGGATAACCCTATCGTATCCATACCTGATTATGAAGTAGTCCATACGGTTGATGAGTTTAAGCTAGCATATGCAACATTGAGAGAGAAGGGTCATCAAGTGTGCTTTAAACCGGTAATCGGTGAGGGGGCTAATGGGTTCCGCGTAATTAAGGACCAGATTGAGTCGATCCATCAGCTTTTTAATCAAGGAATCGGACATCGGATTTCCTATCACTATGCGTGTGAAATATTAAGTCAGCAAGAAACTTTCCCAGAGTTAATGGTACTCGAGTATTTAGAAGGAAGGGAATATAGCATCGATTGTCTTGCTTCAAATGAAGGGCTGTATGCTGCTGTTCCACGCATGAAAGGGGAAGGACGAGTAAGGGAACTGGTTGAAAGTTTGGAGCTTATTCAAATTGCCCACAAATTTCATCACGAGTATAAACTGCCATATATATTTAATATTCAGGTGAAATACAACAATGGCATCCCAAAGCTGCTTGAAATCAATCCCCGAATGAGTGGAGGTATGCATATCAGTTGTTTATCCGGTATTAACTTCCCATACTTGGCTATTAAGATTTTATTAGGAGAAAAAATAGACAAATTGAAGCCAAGATTCGGAATACGTGCCAGTCATATTGAAAAAGAAATGATACTAAAATATGGGGGCAATGAAAAAGCCCAGTAAAAAAGAAGGTAGACTCTGCCTTCTTTTTTATTTACGAAATATTTTTCCAAAAAGTGTAACTTTTTTGAATGTTTATACGCTTAATAAATGTAGAGATACTTTGTCTTAAAGGAGGTTACCATTTGAAGCGTATCGTTCATTACATATTTAGAGCTTTATGCATTGTGATTGGCTTTGCACTTTTTCTATCCACACCATTCTTATTCGGTGAACATGAAGGGACCTTTGTTTTCTATAGCAAAGCTTTCATAACAGTTTTTACTAATAAACTTCATGACCTTACTCACTTTTATAAAACGGATTTTTTCATGGGGTGGATGAATACAGATATGCTCCAAAATTATTTGTATTCTATGAAACTATTTTTGGCCTCTACTGCGCTTACATTGGGAGTTGGATTTTTAATCGCAGCAATTGTCATCATGTCACCAGCTAAAATAAGAAGAAAGTTAAGAAGTGTAATTAACTTCAGTGAAGCGGTTCCTGATTTACTCGTCATTTTTGTGTTGCAAATTTTAGTTATTACCATCTACAAAAACACAGGGATTAAGCTGTTTCAGCTCTATGGGTTTACTGGCACTCCTTATTTTATACCAATAGTGATTATCTCTTTTCTTCCGACCTTCTTTTTAGCACAATTCCTAATCAATGCCTTTGGGGAGGAAATGGAAAAAGACTACGCTATTTTTGCTAAAGCAAAAGGGTTAGCATTTGCTAAAATTTACTTGATTCATATGTTAAGAAATATTTTTCCTATGTTAGTTGTTCAAATGAGGACGCTAGTCTGGGTTATTCTTTCTAATCTATTCTTAGTGGAATATCTTTTTAGTTTAAAAGCCTTTACTTCTTATATAGGAAACTTAAATACATTAAGTAGTGCGGAAGCGGTACTTGATATCATTCTTTTCACGATACCAATTATCCTAATTGAGGTACTCATTCGTCTATTATCAATCCGTTCAGGAGGTAAAGAGGAGGCTCTGTAATGAAAAGCTATAAAAAAACGATCATCGGTACAGGAATAATCTTTATCGTCCTACTGATGAGTCTCCTTTATCCTGTCTTTGGCCCAGAAGATTATAACAAGCAAACCTTAATTTATGATGATAATGGTTCAGTCATAGGAAAAGCACCTTTTCCACCATCTCTAAGTCACCCGTTTGGTACAGATGAAAATGGGCAAGATATAATGCTTATGATGATAGACGGAATGAAGGTAACCGTACTTTGTGCTATTCTTGTTACGGTTTTACGGGTCATTTTTGGCGGGTTAACCGGAATCATCTTTTCCTTTTGGCTCCCGAGGGCTGTTCCTTATTTTAAAGACTTATTTATCGGGTTTAGGTATGTTCCAACCCTGATTATTGCAATAACGTTTATGAGTCCAATAGCATCTGCGACCAATCAACTTCCAATGATGTACACAATGATGTTTCAAATATTTGTTTTATTTTTAGTCGCTTTTCCTACTGTAACTCTCTCATCGTTAGAAATAGTCAATGATTTAAGAAAGCGAACGTTTATTGAAAGCTCAAACTTAATGGGAGCTAATAACCTCTTTCTAATACGGCGTCATTTATTACCCTATTTTAAGTCTTATGGTCTATTAATGATGGTTCAACAGTTTTTAGCTACCCTCGTCTTAATTATGCACCTAGGTTTATTTGAATTTTTCTTAGGTGGAGCAGTTGCTGAGGGGATATTTGGCTATGATACTCCTCCGAGAGCCGCATCTCTATCAAACGAATGGTCGGGGTTGATTGGGCAGAATTTTGAGGTATTTGTTCATTTTCCTTGGATTGTCCTTTGTGTCATGCTAGGCTTCTTTTTCCTAATTGGTATTGTGAATATGATAAAAAAGGAATTAGAGGAGAAAATGAAGCAAGATTATATTATGGTTAAAAAGAAAAAGGAAATTGTCGCAGAAGAAATACAGAATTCAAATAAACATACATTAAATTCTACATCATTTGTATTTGTTAAGTATCCTCATAAAGACTCAGTTCAACATACAATTCATACAGGAAGAAATGGTAAAAAGGTAGCGGTTGCAATCATATCAGCCGGTATAGCAGCTTCTCTATTTATCATTCCGTTTATGGTAGGGGAGAAAAAAGGCGTGAACTTTGCAGCAGATAAGAAAGATCGTGCAGTGACTGCTTCAACAAAAGCGAGCGCTCCTGTTAAAGTCAAACCAGTTCAACCAAACCTGGAAGAAGAAAAGAAGAAAATGGAATTAGCTAAAAATTTTAACTTTAGTAAGGTAAATAACAAAACAGAGGATGAAGTGAAGGAAGTGTTGGGAGAACCAGAAAAATCAAGAAAATTAATTCTTACTTTTGAAGGTGATCTCAAGGTTCCTGCGGTGTCTTATTCTTATGGTAACAGTCGGGTGGAAATTATTTTTATTGAAGGCAGTGCCAAAATAATGACTCTGTTTCCTGCTAGTTATTGTGATTACTTTAAAGGGTTAAGCCAATGTCTCGCTGGAATGGGAATTAAAGCTGATAAATTTGAGATTAAGGGTCAGACAGAAATGCAATCAAAAATCAAACATGCCTATAATGTCAGTGGTATGGAATTCATTGAGGTTGAACGCTATACGATGGGAACAAATCCGGAGATAGCAAGAATTATGGCGGTGACCGAGAAGAAATACAATCCCATTATTAATATTGACGTTGATTATTCACAATGAGTTTGAACGGTTACTGATACGAACGGGCAGGATACTTGAAGAAGGATTTACCGATGTACTTGAAGAATATCTGTCAATATTGATATTTCTGGGGTGAATCCTATGAGGTCTGAAAAATACTTTAATAAAATAAACTATACTGGTTATCACTTTCACGAAGAATGCTGGGAACCAGTATATTATTGCTTTCTTGAAACAATTTGTGAAGAAAGAATAGACGGAAGTTGGGATGTTTTCTTAGATGAACCATTAGATGATTATGAAAATAATTTCCTAATAATAGAAAAGGGTTACAAAGACACACCGACAGGTTTATTCCTTTTCAATGGAAAAGACAAGGATGATGTTGCTTATAAGGTTAAGGATTGGGTTGCGAACGTCCTAGGTAGATTGAGAAACGAGAAAAATCGTTAATAAAGGAGATATTCTTATTTAACTAATGGGGCGTTTGTTAAGCAAGGGGTGTTTAAATGAAACAATTTGATGCAGTTAAAATTATAAAAGATAACCCTATTGAAGGTATTTATAAAGGGCAAATTGGGACAATTTTAGAAGTTTACGATGATAATCACTTCGAAGTAGAGATAAGTGATAATAATGGAATAACGTTATTCTTAGGTGCATTATCACGAGATTTTCTTGAGGTGGTTGTTTAACTAAAGGGGGCGAGAGTTAAAGAATGGGATGGCTGTGGCTATCCCATTTTCTTATTGTGCAAACGGGGCAGTTTAGTTGAACTAGAAATGTTAAAATAAAGAAAAAAGAGGGGTTAATGTAAATGAAAATGATAATAGTTTTTTGGGTAGTTCTTTTTGGGGTAGTAATTTCTGGATGTGGAAAAACGACAGATGTATCAACCAATACTTCCCCGCAAAGTTCGAAGCAAAAAACAAAAATAACAGAAACGACATCACAAAGTTCGAAGCAAAACACAAAACCGGCAGTGAAAACATCGCAATGTAAAAGTTCAACATCTTCAGAAATACCACAGGCGAGTGATAATATCAGTGGTGTTTGGCTGGCAACAGGAAAACAGGATGGGGTAAGTAGCACTTGGTACTTTAACAATGGGCAATTAACAGTCAATTACGTGTACCAGTTTTCTTATTTAATAGAAAAGAATAAAGATTCTCATGGTTATACTGTTGTAACGATAACAAATAAAGAAGGCAAAAAACATGCTCTATTATTGAAAAGAAATGGTAGTAATTTTGACGGTAGAACTGTTGAAGGTAAGGCTTATGAAAATTATTTAGCTGATGGAACGGTTCCGAATGGACAAATTATCGAATATATATATCAACAGAAACGGGAAAAAGTTGTTTCCCAAAATACTTCTCTCGAAGAAATGGAGCATTTAAAGAAGACGCTTAGGACATATATATTTGATACGTATATGCCTGGTCCTGATTATGTTTATGCAAAAGGTATTAACTGGTCTGAGAATTTTTACGATAATTTAACCGCTAATGAGATTTGGAATGTAATAGAGAAATTTAAGAAAATAAATAACGGTGAAGAAGGAACTCTGTTCGAACAAGCCCAATACCTTTCTCAGAATGCACCCATAAATGATAATTGGAAAGAGCTATTTTTAGAGAACTGGAATAACAGTTATTATAAGGAAGATAAAATAGAAAAATTAATTGATAGAGGTGATTCGGTAGAGGTATATACCGATTCTTTACCTTATACGGGCGAAAAAGATAATTATCCATTTGTAACATTAGATAAAAGAACTGGTTCTTGGCACGGATAGATTAAGGAGGCTCGCCGACCCCTATTTTTAAAAGAAAGTATAAAATTTTCACCTACTACAGTTTGATAAAATAAGTTATGTTTTTGAGGGAACCCTCTTCAACTAAAGGGTGCAATAGTAAAAAAGGCAGCGTTGCCTTTTTCACTCTAACTCTAAAAGTATTTTCTATAAAATTCTCTTCTAATGTTTCCTCTTAACTGAGCATAAATCCTAGTGGTCTCGCTTTTTTCGTGTCCTAGTAAACTTTGAATGACATCGAGAGGAGCTCCGTTGTGCAATAGGTGAGTGGCATAGCTGTGGATGGATTTCTTTGATGATCCCTGTACGACATGATATTTGTTTTATGATGTACCTCATCTGCCCAATACTCATTCTATGTGGGTGCCGTTCAGTAACAAAAATAGATGGATCTTTATCTTGGCGAAGGTCTAAGTATCGCTTCAGCCAGATTTCACAGCGTATATTAAAGTAGACCTCCCTTTCTTTATCCCCCTTCCCAAGAACAATGGCAGAACGGTTAGACCAATTGATACAATTTTTATACAATGAAACAATTTCTCCTATTCTACAACCTGTTGAAAACATAAATACAAACAATGCCTTTTCCATCGGAGTAAAACAGGCTTCCCTCAAATGTTCAATTTCTCTCTACGTTAGAAATTTTGGAATCCGTTTCCACTGTTTAGGTTCTTATATTTTTGTTGCTGGGTTTTTGGGTAAGTTTCGTTCCTCGTGTGACCAAAGAAATAATGATTTTATAAATCGAATTCGATGAGCCAAACTTGAAGGCTTTAGGTGTTCACTGGATTTTGCTAAGTATCCTTTCAGTTGATCAGTCGTCAATGACTCAATATCCACATCATTAAAGTGTTGAATCAGCAGCTTTGATTGGAGCTTATATGCATTTAATGTCTGAGGAGAGAATCCTTCAATCCTTTTGTCCGATTCATATAATTCCCAGGCTTTTGATAATAACAAAGTATTTCCTCCTTTTTGGATCTATTAGAGGAATTATTGCCCTGATTGCAGAAATGAAAACGTTAGGTATTGATCTATCGATGCAGGATAGTTTAACAAGGAGTGTTAAATTTTTATATATTCTTGTAGGGAAAGATTTTCCTTCGATAGTGGTAAATTGAATAAGTTTAATCAAAAAGAATGTCATTCTTATGGTAGAATTATACAAAAAGAGAAAACAAAATAAAATTGAACTATGTTCGCTTTGTTTTGTTTGGGGGAAATTTTGAAAAGCAACGATAAGTATAAAATAAGTTTTATTAAGACATTTGTAATTATGGTTATTTTACTTTTAATAGTTATGAATTTAACTCGACCTTCTAATGAAAAATTAGATAGTTGGATTAAAAACGAGTACGGTCTCCAATGTAATTATAAAGGCTTAGTGGGATGTATTAAAGATAATAAGAAAATAATTCATAGTTCTCAACTTAGAAATATAGGTATTTTTGCTTCTTATGAAGTAGAATTAGACTATGAAAATGATAAAAAAACTACTATTAGAATTCTTGGTGTTTTCGGCACCATTTATAAAATGAAAGATGGGGTTTTGTGGGAGATACTTAATTGATCACTCTGATGAGCTAAGAAGGCTATTTGTTATAGCTGAGATTTTAACATTTTTTGTGGCCCTTTGTTTCCATAAATATTTGCAAAAGACAGCCTCTAGTTATATAACAAACTTCCCCATAATGCAGATGCCTTCTCCAACTATTTGGCAGGATAGTTCAATAAGAATTCATTCTTTGTAAGCAAATGTGTACCAGTAATTGGTACAATATTGTTAAAAAGTAAATAGAAGAAGGCCGCTACATAATGACGTATCCTACTTGTGTTCGCTCTAAGCAGCCTATAAAAGTTAATAGTTATAGATATGATGTATTTGAAAATATGTACTGGATTTGTTTCCATTATGAGTTTGAACACGGTTTATATGACCCTGATGACCCTAGTTGTCCAACTTTAGCTCTAATCAAGAAATTTAGAAGTTAAGGCTAAACCTAATTACCGCGAAAAAGATCTTCCTTGAACGATTGATGAAACGAAAATAATCTAATTCGAGCAAAGTATACACTATCGACTATGTTTCGAATCAAAATAAATGGCTGTTTTCGCAAACATTGTTGTTTTTCATCACTTTTTTTAAAAAACATAAGACTTATATTACGATTAAGGGGTTTTGATTTTGAAGAAGTTTCAACAATTCTTAATTGAACTTAGCTTTGGTTTAGTTCTATTACTCAGTCTTTTTCATGTTCCTCCTTTATTTCATAGCGATTGGTTTCAAGAAGGAACGAAAAGCCATTCCTATGCGTTAGGAATTGCTTTATTGGGAACCTACTTGATACGATATCTATTTAAATTAATGAAAAATCGACCAAAGAAGTAATACATAGTACGAGGAAATTAATCAGTAAATATTTAGGCGCTTAAGGCACTAAACTTTCATAATAATGACGGACAACAAAAGTACCCAACGCATAATAGTTGCTGGTTGCACTTTTATTAAAGTTATAGACAAAGTATGTTTTGTTGAACTAACGAATGAGAGAGTTTAATAAAGAGTCGCTGTGGCGACTCTTTTCTTGTTCCACTAACGATGCAGGTGTGCGGCCGAGCCTAGGTCGTATCATATAGCGGGTGGGATTCCCGCCGAGTAAGAACTAGCCATTCGCTCGTAGCGAGTCTTGAAGGGCTAAAGGTAACTTTAGTCTTTAAGCGTAGACAGTTAGGTGGCGGGCCGAAAGCCAAATGGTTGAAGGGATTGAGCTCCATAAACGTTAGTAAATCGAGAGGGCTGATGCCTTACCTGCGTGCAGAAAGCTACATTTTATCCTTCGTCAAAGGCAAGAAGGGTAAAACCTCTCTGGAGTCAGAGACCTTGGCACGTCACACATTGATATGATAGGCAACTCGGGAGACCCTACCGGTCTTTTCTATTGAAGAGTATGGTCTACAAGCGATAACAAGCAAGGAAACCAAATGCCGATTGTAGGGAGTCGGATAGCAGCGTAGTACCAATGAAGTTGGGTAATGCCGATGGAGGAAAGGCTAGCTACCAGTTATCACCCTTACTAGGGACACATTTACTACACACTGAGGTAGGTATAATAAATGGAAACAAAACTACTAAGGATAGCAGAATTAGCAAAATCCGAGCCTAAAATGAAATTCACATCTCTTGCACATTTATTGAATAAGCAATCTCTAATACAGTGTCATCATGAACTGCCTAATAAAAAGGCAACTGGTATTAATGGAACGACAAAAGAACAATACTGTGACAGCCTGGATGAAAACATAGAGGACTTAGTAAGTAGGCTTAAAAGCAAAAGTTATCGTCCTGTTCCAGTAAGAAGAATGTATATTCCAAAGCTCAACTCAAACAAGAAAAGACCATTGGGAATACCGGAACATGAGGATAAAATTGTTCAAAGAGGCATTACGAAAATACTAAATGCCATCTATGAAAATGACTTTCTAGACTGCTCATTTGGGTTCCGTCCAAATAGAAACTGCCACGATGCGCTGAAAATACTGAATAAATATATTGAGAAGAGCAGTAAGTTATGTAGTTGATGTTGATATTAAAGGCTTCTTTGATAACGTTGACCACAAATGGATGATGGAATTCTTGAAACTCCGTATCACTGACCCTAACCTACTGAGAATAATCAGCAGGTTTCTTAAAGGTGGATACATGGAGGAAGGTAAGAAATACCAGACAGATAATGGTACACCGCAAGGTGGAGTAATATCTCCGATATTAGCCAATGTCTATCTCCATTACGTTCTTGATCTATGGTTTGAAAAAGTGGTTAGGAAACAATGTAAAGGACAGGCATATATAGTAAGATACGCAGATGATTTTGTTTGTTGTTTTCAGAATAAAAGTGAAGCCGAGCAATTCTTCCATTCATTAAAAGCGAGATTAAAGAAATTTAACCTGGAAATAGCTGAAGATAAAACTAAAATAATTCCCTTTGGACGGTTCGCTGAAAATAATGCAAGGCGAGAGGGAAACAGTAAACCAGCTACCTTTGATTTCCTAGGGTTTACCCACTATTGCGGGAAAAGCAAACAAGGGAAATTTCGAGTAAAACGAAAATCTAGCAGGAAGAAAGTCCGAGGCAAACTAAGAGAATCTAAAGAATGGTTGAAGACTAATAGAAATAAAGATATTCATACAATTATGGATAGATTTAAACGCTCACTTATAGGTTATTACAACTATTATTGCATCACGGATAACACTCAAACTGTTAACAACTTCAAAGAGAAAATCGAATACTTACTATTTAAATGGCTAAACAGAAGAAGCCAAAGGAAGTCCTTTACATGGGATAAATTTAATCTTTTTCTTCGTAAATATCCACTTCCTTCACCAAGAATCAAAGTAAACATCTATGAACTTAGAAAAGAGATTAGCTACATTCTGTAAATGATGACTAGGAGGAGCCGTGTGCGTTAATAGCGCAAGCACGGTTCTGTGAGGGGGAGGAGTACAATTTACCGTAAGGTAGAAGGCTCCCTTCTACTCGACTAGTTGAGGAAGGGAAATGGTTAATTGGAGCGAAAATACAGTAGGGAATAAACATAATATTTTTGTATAAGGAGAAAAAATGACAGATAAACCGATTGTTTTAGTTGCTAGTGTTTCAATAATTAAAGATGAAGAAGTTTTAATGATTAAAGAAAACAAACCCAATGTAATAAATAAATGGAATTTTCCAAGTGGACATATTGAAATGGGAGAAGACATTCCTTATGCAGCCAGGAGAGAAGTGAAGGAAGAGACGGGATTAGATGTGGAACTTACATATACAACTGGTGTTTACAACTTTATTAGCAGTTCTAAAGACCAAGTTATTATGTTTCATTTTGTAGGGCAGGTTATTGGGGGTTCAATAAATCTTGAAGAAGATGAAATTATAGACAGTGCCTGGGTGAAGGTAAGTGAATTAGTAAAGGCGGACGATGATAAACTTCGCAATCCGAGTGCTATAAAACAAATAGCAAATTGTCTTGTTACAAAAAGTTACCATCCCATTAGTGTATTCCATAAACAAATTAAATAAGAGTCCTTATTCAACAAACGGGGGCAAGAGTTTAACAATGAGGTGCAGAGGCAGCTCATTTTCTTTTTGTGCTAACGGGGCAGTTAACTTTAAGAAGGTTTAATTGACATTTCGATAATTATGTTATTATAAAGAGAGATATTGGGGGGATATAAAATGAAGTTTTTCATAAATTTGTTACCTTTGATTTTGGTGATTTTAGGGGTTCTAAATTATATGTATTTTGCTAAAGACATTGTTTTAACTGTTGTATTTTTATCTCTAGGTGTTACAGTTTCGATATTTAATCTGATAAAAAAGAAATATATGATTGCTTTATTAAGCATTGGAATTGTTATAGGTTTGATAGGATTATTTTCGCACCTGGTCAATTCGGGTATATAAAATTTTTCTTATTAAAGTAACAGGGACTTTTGTTAAGTATGATGATCGTTGCGGTGTCATTTTTTTCTTGTTGAATGGGTCAGGTTTGTGGAAGAACAAGGATTAATGAGTGGACAATTGAAACTATTAGCTATAAACGTATGAATAGTATTCAAAATGAAGGAAGGGTTAAAATTCGAAATGAAAAGCAGGGATTGTTTAAGATGTCATCAAGAGATGACAGAAATATGGGTGAATCCAGGTGGAGGAGCTATTATAATTGAAGAGGCTAAAAAAGGTTTTGTGAAAAGAAAGACTTCAGGAGTAGATGGTTTTGTATGTACAAAATGTGGTCAGGTAGAACTCGTAGCACGTAATCATGAAGTTTTTAAAGTCGAATAAAAGGGTCAGTGCTGCCAATGTAGGCAACTTTTCTTGTATGAATAAAGGGGCATTGTAACAAGAAATGTACATAAACAAACGGGTGCGTTGATCCAAGAAGGGATTGACGCTTTTTATGTGGAAGTTTTTGTACTAACGATGCAGTTTAGTTTAAGAAGGATTATCTGGAAGTATCTTGAATAAGTATGTTATAGACCTTTCAGGAGGAATCGGATGAAAAAAGAACTAGAGATTTTGGGATATGTTTTATTTTGTTCAGGTATTTTCTTATTTGGTTTAATGCACCTTTCAATTGCAATGTATATTCCCAATTTGAATTGGTCTGACCCACCAGGCAAACTAGCATCAGCACTTAATCAAATTATAGGGTGGGTTACCTATACAATAAGTATATTATTAATAATAATAGGCGGGTTTATTGTTGTTCAAAATTTGATGAAAACAAAGGCTAGAGGAAAGTAAAAAACTAATCGTGTGTGTGTCGTTGCGTTGATCCAGGAAGGATTAAACGCCTTTTTTATTGATTCCTTATTGTACAAACGGTGCAGGAAAGTTGAAGAAGAATTCCTACATAAAAAGGATATTAAATCCTAAATAAATTCCCACAAAAGACTGGAGGTACTTAATTGTTGCCCTCATTTAAAGGTAATAATAATTTTTCCTTAATATTAAATCACGTTAACCAAACATTTAACCAGGTAATTTGTTCAGGGGCTGCTGTATATGTTATTCATAATGATTCGATTGTTTTAGAAGAATATATTGGGAAGCACTCGAATAAACCAAACGCACGGAAAGTGCAAAAAGATACTCAATTTCACGTTGCATCCGTACGAAAAAGTTATATTGGTTTTGCAGTTGCATATGCTGTGTATTACGGTTACATACAAAGTATGGATGATCAAGTATTAAAATACCTTCCAGAATTAGAAGAAGCCATTTGGAAAGATACTACAATCAGACATTTATTAACACATACCCACGGACTAAATCATAGGGCGGAAACTGTCTTTCGTGAGTACCCCGTCGGACAAAATTGGACATACAGACAGGTTGGAATAGATGCATTAACTAAAATTGTCAAGACGACAACTGGAAAATCAGTATCCGATATTAACCACGAACTTGTGTTTACACCATTAGGTTTTTCTGAATCGAATTGGTATGCCCACAAGCACCAAAAACTTGTTGAAGTAATCCTTAGTGGTGAGGGAGATGGAAATTGGAAAACTCCCGAAAGCATAGAGGGCGACAAGATGAATATGTATGTGTCGGCACGTGAATTGGCGTTTTGGGGTTATTTACATCTTAAACAAGGAATTATAGATGGAAAACAAATTGTTCCAAAAGAAATTATACAATTAGCTACATCAGTTCATAGCCCAAGAAATATAGATAAAGACTTACCGCAAAATGGTTTCTTATGGTTTGTAAAAGAATTACCTGCCAAGAAATCTGAGATAGGTGAAAGGGTTCCTAAAGGTTCATACCAGATACTTGGTTATACTGGTGTTACTTTATTAGTAATCCCACAAGAAAACTTGGTTGCTGTTCGAATGTTTAATAGTTTTGGTTCACCAGAAGGATATGATTATTTATCTGATGTCAGGTCTTTCGGAGATACTATAATGAGTTGTTTATAAAGAAAATTAATTGATGTATGACGAATTCACTTTTTTCAGGTGCTTGATTTAAATTTTATTAGAAAAAAGTTTGTGAAAGAATGTACTTAAACTAAAGGGGGCGTTAGTTCAACAAGCTACAAAAAATAGATATTTAAAAATGGCTCAGTATGAAACTGAGCCATTTTATATTTAATTGCAAAAACAGATACAAATGGCAGTACAAATTCAGCTACATTTGTGTTTTATTTACGATAGGAAACGGAACACATTAGTTTTTACCCGCTCTTTTTTGTTGCAACCTTATTTATAGAATACTTTATCGGTATTGTATTTAGCGTGAAGCGTATTAATAATATAGGTTTCATATATTTCTCTTTCCATCGGATCTTCGATTACACAGACTGCAATCTTATATACCTCATGGCGGTGAAGTTTGATTGGGGATACTTGATCCTCAAAGTGACGTTTTACGCGTGGTCTTAACTTTCTTGCCTTACCAACAAACAAAAGTTCATCATTGGCATTAAAAAATAAGATAATCCCACCTTTATCTCTTGGAATCTTATTGTAATTTGTAAATCCATACTCACTGCTTAGAGGTGCTTCTACTTGTTCTCCAACTTGATTTGATTTTGTAATCACTATATCTGGATTTGGTATTTCAATTTTAATCATAAAAAATTCGCTCCCTGCTTAAAATAACGGTCATTCCGTTTTGCTAACAGTTTATTATAGCATAACCTGTAAACCACAAACAAAAAGGGTTTAATTTTCTTTTATAGAGTTTTTGTTATAATGAAAGAAAAAAATCTAGTAAATAGGTGGAATTGTTGAATGCGATTGATTGTTAAAACTCAAGTAATTGCCATAATTGTTTCTATTTTGTGGCTTCTCTATGTAAATATAATTGCTTATTTTGATCAACCAGAACGTGCACTCCAATATATTAACTATTTTGTATATGGGTTGGCGTTTCTTGTGGGGATGATCTATTTCCTATTGGCCAAATATTTTATTGGTGGAAATTGGTTTGCTCTACTAATGGTAGTGATTCCGTTTTTGCTGATTTATCAGCCAGCAGTCCTACAGATTTCATTAAGTTTTATGGCTAATGGAAATGGGGCTGTAGTTAAATTTATCTCTCTGTCTACTGGAACTGTCCATCTCATCGCTTTGATCGTAGGATTAGCGATTGGCGTTATGTTTTCTAGACCCGCGTTCAAGAAATAAAACGATAAAAAGAGGTTTGACTCTAAGGCAAACCTCTTTTGCCTTTTATGGGGTGTAGTCAACATTTGCTGTGTAGTTATTGGCAGCATTCCAAAGGAGAAATTCCTGGATTCCTTGTGCATGCAAAGCCCGTATTTGATCTTCAATTTCCTGCTTACCGTAAACTTTAAAATTCCCTTTCCCAAGCCATGTAGCGGTGAAATCCTGGAGCCATGGCCTTGATGTAGGAGGGGAGGCCAATAATTTCAATCGGGCCTTTTCAATTTTCGCATACCCTTCAACCAATCGATAGGGTTCCAAATCAGGCTTAGCAATTCCGAAATTCCCATTCCAATGGCTAGGATAAATCATAGCTGAAATGACATCTACATGTTCAGCAATTTTTGAGAAGTTTTGTCCAATCCCACTTGCTTCTGGAATGACAGTGGCGTTCCCAAAGGTATCGACAGACATTTTAACCTTATAAGGATATAATTTTTCCCTAGCGTATTGAACAAAACTTGTTACAGCTGCGACCCGGTTACTCCCTTCTTTTTTACCCATATAAGAAAGAGGTTTCTCAATCGTTTCAAACTTTTCGGGAAATCTTACGTAATCAAATTGAATTTCCTTAAAGCCAAGGTTGACTGCTTCAATGGCCATCCCAATATTATAATCCCATACTTCTGTTCGAAATGGATTGGTAAACGAATCTCCACGCGAGTTCTTCCAGATTCCATTAGAAGTCTGAAAACTCCAGTCTGGGCGAGACGGGGCTAAAACATTATCTTTAAAAACAACAATTCTAGCGATTGGATAAATATGATGCTCATTTAACGTCTGAATAAGTACTTTTGGGTTTTTTATATATGGTTGACTAGCAACGTAATAGGGTGAATTTTTTTCGGGAATGAAAGTCAAGTTGCCGTGGTCATCCTTAATATCAATTACCATCGCATTTAAATCGGTTTGGTCGACGAGATTCAGTAACTTATTAAACTGAGGACCATTCGTGTTGGATGCTTTTACATAAATGCCCCTAATAGGTTCTTTTTGTTGTTTACTACTAGCCAAAACTGGCTGATTATAAAAAAATATAAATGAGACAATTAATAATGCGAAAATTTTTTTCACATGCTCACCCCTAATTTTTTTATTATGGTTTACATGCTTAAAGGAATTCATTCCGCTTAAAAAAAAAATGAACCTTATCCATTCATTTTAAATAGTGTACACTGAAATGGACATAGCAGTTAGAAGGGACGAACGTAGTGTGGAAGGAAAATGGCTGATTGCCGATCGGGACTTAAATGAAAGAGAAGGACTAAAATGGTTATTAAAAACTTCATCCATCCCAGTAATAGACATAACATTGGCAGCTGACTTTCAGGAGTTTATTTTAACGTTCGAAAGAGAATGTCCTGATATTGTATTATTGGAGCTGGATATGATCAGAAAAGAGGAATGGTCTACCTTCCGTGACCTCATGCATATCTATGATCCTATCCTACTTCTAACTAGCGCAGAGGCGACATTCGAAAGAGCTCGTCTGGCTATTGAAATGCAGGCTCTAGATTTAATGATTAAACCTTTTTCAACAACCAAGGTGAAAACAGCCTGTCAAAAGGCATCACGAAAACTGGGGAGAAAAGCCCCATCTATACCTAGAATAGAGATTTATAAAGATCTCTCATATGAGGCTTTATTTATACCACAAACATCTGACACAGAAAATTTCCATATGGCTGCTTTTCAATCTGAAAGTATAGGAATGGTTAGCACATTACATTCCTTTTTAACTGATTATCCATTCAATGATTTACAAGGGAGCTTTGTACTGACCGATATGGTGATTCTCTTGTTCAAAGAGAAGTGTCAAAATAGTACGGAGCAATGTCAAAAAGCCATGAGGAAATGGGAAGAGGAGTTCTCAGATCCACTTGGAATAGTTGTCTACAGTGATCAATACTCAACTAAAACATTGAATGAAAAGTATTTGGAAGTCAGAAAAATGCTTGATTTTACCTATTATAAAGGATACCGGCAGGTTGTAGAGTTCAAGTATTCACTAGACTGGGAACACGTGGATCCCTTTTTAGCACCGCCTGAGCAAAGGGACTGGGTTGAAATGCTCAATGCTCTCGATATAGAAAACATAAAGAAGTGGTTGTATGATGAATTTCTACAATTAAAAGAACCCTATCCTGATCCCGGGTTAGTCAGAATTAGACTAACAAGTATCCTAGCGCAAATCAGACGGTTTATGAAGACGTACCAGCTAAATGAAGATCTCATTTGTGAGAGGGAATACCGGACGATCTTCAATTCGATCCTTTATGATACTGTACTTTATCGGACCGTACAAAATTTGATCTTATTTATTCAAAAGATATTTCATGGGGCAGAATTGATGTCCCAAAGCTTCAAACAAGATCCGATTGAACGTGGAATTTCCTTTATGGAGAGTAATTTTTCGAAAAGCAGCCTCAGGCTGGAGGATGTCGCGAATTATGTGGATAGAAATCCTTCCTACTTCAGTCATTTGCTGATTACGAAAATGGGATCCAGCTTTACAGAGTTGTTGACAAGGATTAGGTTGAAGGAAGCAAAGCGGCTATTAATAGAAACTCGAAAACCAGTTAAAGAAATTGCCCTTCAGGTTGGATATCAAAATGCAAATTATTTTAGCAGAATGTTCCGTGAAGCCTTTGACATGTCACCACGGGAGTTTCGTATGCAAAAAATGAATAGGGGTTAAATAGGAGACTCGGTTTTCATACTGGGTCTTTTTTGTTTTTAGTCTTGTTGGTTTAAGTTTGGACAGACTTGGTCTTGGAACCAGCAACACTGTCAGAAGTATAGTCATCTTCGGACAGACTCGTGGAAGGAACCAGCAACACTGTCAGAAGTAGAATCATCTTTGGACAGACATGTGCTTAGAATCAGCAACACTGTCAGAAGTTGAATCATCTTTGGACAGACTCGTGCTTGAAACCAGCAACATTGTCAGAAGTTGAATCATCTTCGGACAGACTCGTGCATGAAACCATCGACACTGTCAGAAGTAAAGTTATCTTTGGACAGATATCGTGTTGGAACCATCAATATTGTCGGAAGGAGAAACAGGTTTAGACACTATCGCTGTGTTTCTACCAAGATTATAGCTTCCCAACAAAATAGACTCAATTTGATTGATAATAGATATAATGCAGTTTTCTATAAATATTATATCTTTGTAAAGGATTGTCCAAAATAATTATATCTATAATATAGAATAATTATCCCTTATCTAATATCGTATTCGTATTTTTCAGAAGATTTTATTTTTATAATAAAAGTAGAATATTAGATAAGGGAGTGGAATGAATGGAAACCAATACAGCAAAATCAAGAGTAATAAAAAATTATAAAGGGACAGAATTACACGCTAAGGGCTGGATTCAAGAGGCTGCACTTCGCATGTTAATGAATAACCTTGACCAGGATGTCGCTGAGAGACCAGAGGATTTAGTCGTTTATGGTGGCATAGGAAAAGCAGCACGGAATTGGGAATCTTATGATGCAATCGTGAAAACATTGCTTGAATTAGAGAATGATGAAACCTTGTTAATTCAATCTGGAAAACCAGTAGCTGTATTTAAATCTCATAATGATGCGCCGCGTGTCCTGCTCGCAAACTCCAACCTTGTTCCAGCTTGGGCGAATTGGGAGCATTTCCATGAGCTTGATAAAAAAGGTCTGATGATGTACGGACAAATGACCGCAGGAAGCTGGATTTATATCGGAAGCCAGGGAATTGTTCAAGGGACATATGAAACGTTTGCTGAACTGGCCCGTCAATCCTTCGCTGGAACCTTAAAACACACGATTACTCTAACAGCAGGTCTTGGCGGAATGGGCGGAGCTCAACCGTTAGCAGTCACAATGAATGATGGCGTGTGCTTGGCTATTGATGTGGATGAAACAAGAATCGACCGCAGATTGGAAACAGCGTACCTCGATGTTAAAACAAAGGACTTGGATGAAGCTTTAAAAATGGCACGTGAAGCTAAAGCTGATGGAAAAGCGTTATCGATTGGTTTACTGGGCAATGCAGCTGAAATTCTTCCAATTATGATTGAAAAAGGCTTTAATCCAGATGTGTTAACAGATCAAACTTCTGCACATGATCCGTTAAATGGATACGTCCCAGTTGGGTTTACATTAGAGGAAGCGGCAGCACTTCGTAAAGAAGACCCTGCGAAATATGTGAAGCTCTCTAAACAAAGCATGGCCATCCATGTGAATGCAATGTTAAAGATGCAGGAAAAAGGGGCAATCACCTTTGACTATGGAAACAATATTCGTCAGGTAGCAAAAGATGAAGGGGTAGAAAATGCATTTGATTTCCCTGGTTTCGTACCTGCGTATATTCGACCACTATTCTGTGAAGGAAAAGGTCCTTTCCGCTGGGCGGCATTATCAGGAGATCCAGAAGATATTCGTAAAATTGACGAAGCACTACTTCGTGAGTTCAAGGATGATGAGCACCTCTGTAAATGGGTAAAGATGGCACAGGAAAAAATCAGCTTTCAAGGACTACCGGCTCGTATCTGCTGGCTTGGCTATGGAGACAGAGCGCGCTTTGGAAAAGTGATTAACGATATGGTCGCTTCAGGTGAAGTATCAGCACCAATCGTTATTGGCCGTGACCACTTGGATGCAGGTTCGGTTGCATCACCAAATCGTGAAACAGAAGCAATGAGAGACGGTAGTGATGCGGTTTCCGACTGGCCGATTTTAAATGCCATGATCAATGCAGTCGGTGGGGCTAGCTGGGTTTCACTTCATCACGGTGGCGGTGTTGGAATGGGGTATTCTCAGCATTCCGGTATGGTAATCGTAGCAGATGGTACAAAGGATGCAGAAATCCGTCTTCAAAGGGTACTTACGACAGATCCTGGTATGGGTGTGGTTCGCCACGCAGATGCTGGCTATGAGCTTGCCATTACAACGGCAAAGGAAAAAGGCATTAAAATGCCAATGCTGCAGCAGGACTAATTCAGAGACTGAGAGGATGATAGATTTGAGTAAAGCAGTTTTTATCAGAAATGCTTCTCAGCTTGTGACATTAAAGGGGAGTTCTTCAGCTCCCCTTGTAAAAGAAGCGATGTCTGAGCTAGGCATTATCGAGAACGGAAGCGTGTGGATTGAAGAAGGAGTGATTCAGGCTGTAGGGAAAGATGAAGAACTAATCAAAACGTTTGCTGGTCGAATGCATGAAGCCGAAATAGTGGATGCAAGTGGCAAGCTGGTAACTCCGGGACTCGTCGATCCACATACACATCTTGTTTTTGCAGGAAGTAGAGAGAATGAATTCAATATGCGCTTGCAAGGGGCAACATACATGGAAATCATGAATGCAGGTGGTGGAATTCATGCAACTACAAGACGGACACAATCTGCCACACACGAAGAGCTTTATCAGGAGAGCTTTGAACGTTTAAATCAATTTTTGCGTCACGGGGTTACAACAGTGGAAGCGAAAAGCGGCTACGGAATGGAATGGGAAACCGAGCTGAAACAGCTAGAAGTGGCCAAACAGTTGAATGAGCATCATGTGATCGATGTGGTAGTCACGTTTATGGGCGCTCATGCCGTTCCAAAAGAATATAAACAAGACCCAGAGGAATTTGTGCGTTTGTTAGTAGAAGAAATGATCCCGAAGGTGGCAGAGCTGGGACTTGCTGAATTTAATGATGTATTTTGTGAACATGGGGTGTTTACACCAGAACAATCCCGCAGAATCCTTGAGGCAGGTAAGCGTTATGGGTTAATTCCTAAAATCCATGCGGATGAAATTGAGCCGTATGAGGGAGCTGAACTTGCAGCAGAAGTGGAGGCAATTTCAGCAGACCATTTATTAAGAGCATCAGAAAAAGGCATGAAGGCGATGGCGGATAAAGGGGTTGTCGGAGTGTTACTGCCAGGAACAGCCTATTTCTTAATGGCGGAATCTGCTAACGGGCGAAAAATGATTGATCTTGGGGTCCCTGTGGCACTGTCGACAGATTGCAATCCGGGTTCTTCACCAACGGTTTCTATGCCATTTATTATGAATCTTGGATGCTTGAAAATGGGGATGACACCAGCAGAGGTATTAACAGCCGCAACAATTAACGCGGCACATGCCATTAATCGTGGAAGTGAAATCGGTAGTCTAGAGGTAGGGAAAAAAGGGGACGTAACAGTGTTTAATGTGGGGAATTATATGAAACTCCAATACTCTTATGGTGTGAACCACACAGATACAGTTGTGAAAAATGGTCAGGTGGTTGTTAAGGGAGGGCAATTAGTTGAAAAGCTTTCTTTATCCTAAATTGAATCCGCCAAGCTTTACTTGGGTAAGACCAGACAACGGGGATAGGACGGAGAAGGTTCATGAGTGGATTCAACCGCTGACTGCAGACTCGGATCCTGAAAAATGCAAGGACGCCGATTTTGTAATAGTCGGAGTACCTCTTTCCCGTTCATCAATTAGTGCGTCAGGAGCATCTGAATTTCCAGATGCTTTCAGGCGTTTATGGAAAGGCTTTACTACTTATAATCTTGACGAAGATATCGATCTTGCTGAAATGACGGCGGTGGATGTGGGGGATGTTCCTATGCATGTAACCGATATCCGAAAATGTCATGACAATATCATTGCGGCTTCTAATGCACTGCATCAGCATTTCGACACATCCACAGTGTGTGCAATTGGCGGCGATCATTCGATTACAGCTATGATGGTAAAAGGTCTGCATCATGCTAAACCACAGAAAAAAATAGGCATCCTCCAGTTTGATACCCATTTTGATTTAAGGGATCTAACTGATAATGGGCCGTCTAATGGGACACCGATGAGAAATCTGATTGAAAGTGGGACGGTAGAACCTAGTAATATGTACAATATCGGTCTTCATGGTTTTTTTAACACGAAAGACTTGAAGCAGTATGCCGATGAAAAAGGCGTTAACTATTTCACACTTCGTCAAGCACGAAAAAAAGGGATTGAAGAAACGGTTCGCCACTGTTTGCAGGAATTAGAAGCCAAGGTTGATACGATTTACTTAACCGTCGATATGGATGTTCTAGATATTGCCTATGCACCAGGAGTACCAGCATCAACGCCTGGCGGTATGACAACAGCAGAACTACTAGAAGGGGTACTAGCAGCTGCCAAACATCCAAAAGTAAGCAACATGGACATCGTCTGCCTTGACCCACTTAAAGACACCCAAGTTCAACCAACAGTCAAACTTGGCACACACGTATTTTTGACCTTTCTAACAGGGGTAATGTTGCGATAGGTGTGTAAGGCGCCAAAGAGGATGTTTGGTGCCTGACACTACATATGAATTAAAGGGTAAAATTAATAAGGGGGATGGATAATGGAAAATCAAACTGTAGTGAATGCGAAGCAACCAGAGTTACAGAATAGTAATATGATGAATATGGTAAAGTTTTTTGTTTTCAGTGCTATTGGAATTTTTGTATTTTTTGTACCGATTACTTTAAATGGGAAATCCTCGATTATGCTCGACCATTTTGTTTCGGCTATTCAATTAGCAGTTCCTAGTGTTTTACCTTATTATGCACTTTTAGTAATTTTATTAGGGGCAGTGTATCCGTTTTATAAGAAGACATGGAATAAAGATACGGTAACGCTAGTATTTTCTATCTTGAAGATTCTAGGTTTTGTTGCAGGGGCAATGTTCGTTTTTAATGTAGGTCCAACATGGTTTTTTAGTCCTGATATGGCCCCCTTCCTTTATAATAAGCTAGTCATTTCTGTAGGTTTGTTAGTCCCAATCGGCTCTGTATTTCTTGCCTTATTAGTAGGGTATGGTTTGCTTGAATTTATCGGAATATTCATGCAACCGGTCATGCGTCCTATATGGAAAACGCCAGGAAGATCAGCTATTGATGCGGTTGCTTCGTTTGTAGGTAGCTATTCTATCGGTCTATTGATTACGAATCGTGTATTCAAAGTAGGAAAATACTCCATCAAAGAAGCAGCCGTTATTGCTACAGGATTTTCCACTGTTTCAGCGACATTTATGATTGTAGTAGCGAAAACACTAAATCTGATGGACATGTGGAATGCTTATTTTTGGATTACGCTGGTAGTTACATTTATCGTCACCGCGATTACGGTTCGAATCTGGCCTTTATCAAAAATGAGTGATTCTTACTACCAGGAGATGGAAGGCGACCAAGAGGTTATCATTAAAAAAGATCGCGTTAAAACGGCTTGGAAAGAAGCTATGATTACAGCAAATGAATCACCGAGCTTTGGTAAAAATATATGGGAGAATCTAAAAGATGGCTTTGTCATGACAATGGGGATTTTACCTTCGATCATGTCTGTTGGGTTACTCGGTCTGATCTTGGCAGAGTTTACGCCTGTATTTGACTGGCTAGGATATATTTTCTATCCATTTACAGCACTTGTCCAGCTACCTGAACCTATGCTAGCAGCTAAGGCTAGTGCAGTGGGCATTGCAGAAATGTTTTTACCTGCCCTGTTAGTGACCAAAGCAGCGGTCGTAACAAAATTTGTTATTGCTGTTGTATCTGTCTCATCCATTATCTTCTTCTCAGCAGTGGTACCATGTATTTTATCAACAGAGATTCCACTCACGATTGGAAAACTGGTTGTCATCTGGTTTGAAAGAGTGGTACTAACTATATTAATCACAGCACCGCTAGCCTATTTACTTCTTTAGGATTGGAATCGAAAATGCTGGTGCCTGACACCACAAAAAGACATTTTGGGCATTTTGTTCGTCTCCAGTGGACAGATAGTTCCGCCAGCGTATGCTGGCGGATTTTTTTGTTCATTTTTATTTCTTCTGGACGGTAGCCTGTACATTTTAAGTCCTCTTTGAATTAACTATATTAGGCGATACTGCATAAGTAGCTTTATTTCTTTTTAATTTTTATACAAGGAGGGGAAAAGATGGATATTAATAAGTTGAATGAATGGATGAAACAAATTGAAGTGAAAAATCTGATCAATGCTGACGTTGAGGTTGTAAATAATTCACCATTAGTTATGCTTGGGAAAGGACGGCAGGGAGCCGTTTTTCAAATTACCGAAGATATTTGTGTAAAAGTATTTGGAAACCAAGAAGATTGCGACCGCGAACACTATGCCTTGTCCTTAGGCCAGCAGACGAATCTATTTCCAAAGGTTCATGCGAAAGGACCACTTTATATCGCAATGGATATTATTAGAGGGGTAGATGTACGTGAATATCTTCAATCTCAACCACTAACTGAAGAACTATCAGCAAAGCTAATTGATATGTTAATCACCTTTAAAACAATCGGGTATGAACGGATTGATCATCATAAAAGGCAAATATATATCCAGCCAGATGGTAATTT
Organism: Neobacillus sp. PS2-9; assembly: GCF_030915525.1. NCBI lineage: Bacteria > Bacillati > Bacillota > Bacilli > Caryophanales > Bacillaceae > Neobacillus > Neobacillus sp. PS2-9. The sequence continues at coordinate 2,958,212 of NZ_CP133269.1, read as the reverse complement.
GAAAGTAATTGATGTGGCAAGGACGGTATGGCGTGACCGGGTGTATCCATATCCACGGAAATTATTAAATTCCTTAGGAGACGAAAATAAGGCAATTTTCTTGTCACATGTTCAAGAAATGGCACCTGAGTTATATCAGGAATGGCTCCACTACATTCGTATGGAAGAGTTATCCCATCAAATTCATCAAATACTACTACCTCAAAAACCAGACAAAGAAACAGTTAAGAATCTGAGCAAAAAGCTGTTAACAACAGAAGATGAAGAAAAATATGTTCTTCAGCTACAGGGATTGGTTCACAAGGTGTTTAAAGAGGAATGGGTCAAAACTATGCTTGCACGTGGGAAAGACCCTGAAGCTGTAATGGAAAAAATAGATAAGTATTGGGATGAACTTGAACAATCCCGAGTGCAGGAACAGTATAGAGGAATGAAACGATTTGAGGGAGAAATAAGCCGAAATGATGGTAAACACCATAATAAAGATAAAAAACGCGATCAGCACCGACGATTTGAAGGCGAAAGGTATGATTGGGATTCTCGCGGTAAAAAGAGTAAAAAAGGCAGGAAAAAATAGAATTCTACAACATTATTGATGAAGTATAAAGAAACTGTCTAAAGTAAGGCGTATTTCTGAGGAGGACCCTAAATACTAACAAGGAGAAAGCTAAATGAAAGTACTAGTAATCTGGCGGCTACTCACTGTTGGCGGAGTAAATGCTGGATGGCGAAACCGCTCAGTCTATTTCAAGAAACATGGCATTGATACAGAATTCCTTTATACAACAGATCATGGAGGACTCCACATCATGCAGGACATTGCTCCTGTTTATTTAACGAAAGATGAACAAGAAATTAAAAAAATCATTCAAGATCACGCTTATGACGCCGTCATTATTGTTGATACGGGTGCTGCCTACAAATGGCTTCGAAAAGCCAACTTTCAAGGCCCTGTTATTGTGGAAGCACGCACTCCTGAATTAATCAAGCTTACCCCTCATGTAAAATCGTTTAAAGGAATTCAGCCAGAATTAATCATTGTTCCCTCTCAATATCAAAATCGGTTAGTCTCCATCTTAACAAATAATGTCCCCATTGAAGTAATATACAATGGCGTAGATACCACCTTTTTCCGAGCATTACCAACCAATGAAATTGATTTCAATAGTGCACCTGTACTTCCAAAAGATAAAAAGATTATCGGATGGATTGGCAGATTGGACAAACGTAAAAACTGGCCGATGCTGATTGAAGTGGCAAAAAAGATAAAAAGTGAACGCGAGGATATTGAAATTTGGGTAATCGGTGGTGCACAAAGTGTACAGCGCGAAGAATTTGCAACCGCTTGGCAGGAAGAAAAGCTCACAGATATCATTAAATGGTTTCCTGTCATTCCTTATCAGCAAATGCCTCATGTTTATGCGAAAATTCGTCAATCTGGCGGATGTACTCTAGCAACTACAAAATCAGAATCCTTCGGAAATACCTTTATTGAATCAATGACCTGCGGGGTACCAGTTGTCGCCTCTAGAATGATGCCAGTCACTGAACTGGTTGTCGACGGAGAGACTGGATTACTTTATCGTGGACAAAATTTAGAGGATGCCGTTAATCAAATATACGGGATCATCGATCATCCAGTCAGATATCAACAGATGTCTCAGGCTGCAATTAATCGAGTTCAACAGAATTTCTCTATACAAATAGTAGCAGATGCTTATGTTGATTTATTGAAAAAAATTATCCAAAAGGATGTAGAGGCAGACGGGGAGGTGGGTCAGCCATGATTACCCCCATTTCCTATCAAAAAACATTGGAAGGGAAGTCAAATGCCCATTTAATTACCTTTAGTGATGGAAATGACTATGTGGTTAAGTTCTTTCAGACTGGGTATGAAAGAACGTTACCAAATGAATGGGTGGCATATTGTCTAGCGAGATACCTCGGGCTCCCAGTTCCCTTTGCCCGCTTAGTAGAAATACCACAGGAATTCATTACACAAGTTCCTGAACTGAACGTCATGCAGCAAACTCAATATCAATTCGCCTCATTATATGTCCATGATTGTTTGGATGGACATCAAACGCCCAATATTTCCGGAATCCATAATCACCAGTCATTAGCCGGTTTCATTTTATTAGATTACTGGTTATGCAACCGCGACCGGACTCGCAAAAATATTGTCTTATGTGAAGAAGAAAAAGAAACATACCACTTATGGATCATTGATCATGCGGAGATATTCGAATCTTACAATTGGAACGAGAATGATTTAGATAACCTGTCAGAGCAGCTTTTAAAAAGTGCCACACACCAAATCATGGCGAAATTTATTGAATCCGAAGATAGTTTTACAAACTATATGGAACTGATTCAAACCATTCCCATTTTTTTAATCGAGGAAATTGTATCAATGATACCAGATGATTGGATGGTTTCTAAGGAGGAAAAAAAGGCAATGGTTAGCGCCTTAGTAACAAGACGTAAGAGCTTCCTTCCACACATCATACAGCGATTTTTGAAAAAAATTTATCGGCCGTTACATGATAATGAATAGAATTAATTAAAAAAGTGGTAGCGGCCACTTTTTTTCGTTGAAAAAAACCTTGATTTCTCAAGGCTTTGTGTGATTTCAGTATTGGAAGTTTAATAGATTGTTAAAGAGTTCACTACTCCTTATCTTTTTTCTTTTTTTTGTCCTTGTCTTTCTCTTTTTTCTTTTTTTCAGACTCTGAAAGTTGATTTATTAGTTTCTCATTTTGTTCTTTTAAATCAGCCAGTTCTGCTCGAACCTCAGCTTCAAAGCTTTCGATATAATTTGATAGGTCTGCTTCAATTGCGAATAAATGATTAGTAATTTTAGCCCGAAGATCAGGCTCATGATTTTCCAGTTCAGTTTGTACCTCTGTCACTTCTGTAAGGATTTCTTGTTGTTCATTATTTACTTCAGCTGCTGTTACTTCAGTTTGTTCCACTAGTTCCTCAGCTGCTGTTGGTGAAGGGAATGCTTCAGTTTGGTTTAGTGCCTTCAAAAGCTCTTCTTTCAGTAAGTTGTTCACCGATTGCAAAAAGGAGTCTATATCGAATGAATTATCTTGAATATTTTTATTTTTATTTTTTTTACCCATTATTCTACCCACCTTTTTATTTTTTTAGGATCTGTTAAACTTGCCTGTTGATTTCCGCTCCAGGCACTTCGCTTTCCAGGGGTGTTTCGGCGAGCCTCCTCGACGCATGCGCCTGCGGGGTCTCCCCTGAACCATACTCCCACGGGAGTCTTCGTGCCTTCCGCTCCAATCAACAGAGTGTAAAAATCAACACTGTTCTTTAACATAGCCTTTTTTTAAAATATATAATGATTAATCCCCTAATTCTCACAAGTGACGGCAATAAGGGGGTCCTACTAGATATATATTATGTAAAAGAGACGGACGAGCATAAACGAATATCATGATAATAGAAAAAAGGGCTGTCTAACGGCATTTTAAGTTTCCACTTTCCGACATAAAAACACTAAAATTGTCTTTTCGTGCGCTTTCCCGAGGAATATTTCCGAACGCTATGTTTACAACTACTGCAGGAAATTGTTATATAATGGATGGGAATGTGTGGGGGAATTCGCGGATTTTAAAGTATATAAAGAATTTAAAGGAAAATTGTCGTAAATTTAGATAGGGGGAAATATTTAAATGAGCAAGCAAGTAATCGTCTATACAACAAACGATTGTATTGAATGTACAATGGTGAAGCAGGTACTAACACAAGAAGGAATTGCATTTGAAGCAAGAAACATTTCTACTCATGCCGAATATCAAAAGGAAGTAGAGAAGTACGGCTATCTGGGCGTTCCAATAACGGTTGTTGAAGGCCGGGCAGTCAAAGGATTTACAAACGAACTAAAAGAACTTATTGATTTAGTGAAAAATAAAGAGGCATAAATCCTTTACTATTTTAAAAAATAGGATTATGATTTATGTAATTTCATAAGTGAATCTACTAGGGGTGCCCAGATTGCGGGCTGAGAGAAAACGGCAACGTTTTTAACCCTTCGGACCTGATCTGGGTAATACCAGCGTAGGAAAGTAGTCGAGTGAATGTTGTATTATTACTCTATCTAACTAACCAGGTCCAAATTATGGATCTGGTTTTTTTATTTTTAAAAAAGGGGAGATTGTTGTGGAAACAAACAGATGGTTTGAGACATTGGAAAAAGTAAGAGAGGGTAGACCGTTAGTACATAACATAACTAACGTCGTTGTCACGAACTTTACAGCAAATGGTTTACTTGCACTAGGAGCATCACCTGTCATGGCATATGCAGCAGAAGAAGTAGCCGATATGGCGAAGATTGCTAGTTCCGTAGTTTTGAATATTGGAACACTAAACGCGCAGACAGTGGAGTCGATGATTATTGCAGGAAAAGCAGCCAATGAAAATAGTGTTCCGGTTATATTTGACCCAGTAGGTGCAGGGGCCACTCCTTACCGTACGGAGACTGCACAAAAAATTATGAAACAGGTGAATGTTTCGGTAATCAGAGGCAATGCAGCCGAAATAGCTAATGTTGTCGGGGAGAACTGGGAAATTAAAGGTGTAGATGCCGGTGACGCAAATGGGAACATTGTTGATCTTGCTATATCAGCTGCACAGAAACTTCATACCGTTGTGGTCATAACCGGAAAAGAAGATATCGTGACAGATGGAGAAACAACCTTTGTGATTGCAAATGGACATCCAATATTGACCAAGGTGACAGGCACTGGCTGTCTATTAACCTCTGTAATTGGTGCGTTTGCTGGTGTGGAAGAAGACTTATTGAAGGCTTCCGTAGCAGCTTTGTCTTTCTATGGAATAGCGGCAGAGAAAGCGGCTGAAAAAACAGTTGAACAAGGACCGGGAAGCTTTCAAATCGAATTTTTAAACCAATTATCACTCACAACATCAAAAGATATGAAGCAGCTCGCGTCCATTAAAAAAATGAATGAGTAAGTGGGGGTTATTTTTATGAAAAAAGCGCTAACGATTGCAGGATCTGATAGCGGTGGCGGAGCTGGAATTCAGGCAGATTTAAAGACGTTTCAGGAATTAGAGGTATTTGGAATGTCTGCATTAACAGCAGTGACTGCTCAGAACACATTGGGTGTTCACGGTGTTTATCCAATGTCAGCGGAGGCTGTTGTCAAACAGATTCAAGCGATTGGGGAGGATATCGGAGCAGATGCCCTAAAAACAGGGATGCTGTTTAACGCAGAAATAATTGAAGCTGTGTCGGAACAAATGAAGATTTTTCAATGGGGAAATGTCGTGGTTGACCCGGTAATGATCGCTAAGGGCGGAGCATCTTTATTGTTAAACGAAGCGATTTCAGCGATGAAAACCTATTTACTGCCTCTAGCAAAGGTCATCACACCGAACATCCCAGAAGCGGAAGTTTTAACGGGAATGACGATTCAAACGGTTGGGGAAAAAAAGGAAGCTGCGAGAAGATTACATGCACTTGGAGTGAAAAATATCGTCATCAAGGGTGGACATGACGAGAATGAAACGGATGCAGTAGATGTATTATTCGATGGCAAGGAATTTTACACGTTCACGAGCCAGCGAATCAATACTAAAAACACGCATGGAACAGGATGCACCTTCTCTGCTGCACTAACTGCAGAGCTGGCAAAAGGAGCTAGTGTGTATGAAGCCGTTTTAACAGCAAAGGATTTTATTCAGGCAGCTATTGAAGAAGATTTAAAGATCGGCCAAGGACATGGCCCCACTAACCATTGGGCATATCGAAAAAGAAAGATCGGAAAAGAGGGTACCCCTTTATGACAAATTTACGAGAAGCATTGAGTGTTTATTTTATCATGGGTAGCAATAACTGCTTGAAGGACCCTGTTGAGGTATTGAAGGAAGCCATTGCTGGGGGCATAACCTTTTTTCAGTTTCGTGAAAAGGGAGAAGGGGCTTTAACCGGCGTTGAAAAATATTCACTCGCTAAAAAACTCCAAACCATCTGTAAAGAGAATCACATCCCTTTCATTGTAAATGATGATCTTGATCTTGCGATTGAATTAAATGCAGACGGTGTCCATATTGGGCAAGAGGATGAATCTGTTAAAACGGTAAGGGGAAAAATTGGCGACAAAATCTTGGGTGTTTCTGTTCATACAAAAGAGGAAGCCATGGCAGCCTTACGGGATGGAGCAGATTATTTTGGTATCGGACCTGTTTTTCCAACCACCACGAAGGCAGACGCCAAACCATCACGGGGAACGACACTTATTGAAGCATTACGAAGTGAAGGATTCACTATCCCCATTGTTGGAATTGGTGGAATCACGAGTGAAAATGCTAGTTCTGTAATGAAAGCTGGGGCAGATGGCGTTTCCGTAATTACTGCGATCAGTCATGCGGAATCACCGCAAGAAGCAGCAAAAGCTTTAAAAAAGAATCTAGGTGCCTTAGCGGGTCAGGAGTGATGAGAGAATGAAGAAAACACACAAGCTTACTTTAACCGCCATGATGATTGCAATTGGAGCCATGTCCAGTAATCTCTTTTATATTCCCATTGGAATTACCAAGGTTTTTCCTATTCAACATTTCTTGAATGTGCTGTCAGCGGTTCTTTTAGGGCCTTATTATGCTGTTGCACAAGCCTTTTGTGTTTCATTATTAAGAAATATTATGGGAACAGGATCCCCGTTTGCCTTCCCAGGTAGTATGGTCGGAGCATTACTCGCATCTCTTTTATTCCTGAAAACTAGAAAAATCTATCTAGCGTTTTTCGGTGAAGTAATCGGGACAGGCATCATTGGTGCTATGCTGTGTTATCCAATTGCCACACTATTGCTTGGACAAAAAGTGACTTTATTTGGATTTATCCCATTGTTTATTTTTAGCTCATTTGCCGGTGCATTGATTGGATTTGTAATCTTAACAGTATTTTTACAGAAAAAAGTGGTGAAGATTGAGGGAACTCAAACCAAAATGTAAGGTGGTAGGCACTATGAGGAATGAATTAGCGGAGAAAATTGAAGTGGAGGTAGAAGCGAGAAAAGGTGAACTTCTTGAATTGCTATCCCAACTGGTTGCTTACCCGACAGTAAGTCCTCCAGCCCGCAATACCAATGACGTCCAGGAATTTATTAAAGGATATATAGAAGATTTGGGATTTCAAACGGATAAATGGGATGTGTATCCTGGAGATCCGAATGTAGTGGGCATTTTGGCGGGTGAGGCTTCTAATCAATATAATAGCTTGATCATAAATGGTCATGTGGACGTTGCTGAGGTGGGAGATGACAAGGAGTGGGACTCTTCTCCATTTAGCGCTAGAATAAATGATTCGTTTATTTATGGTCGTGGTGTCGCTGATATGAAAGGTGGAATGGCGGCTTCACTTATTGCAATTAAACTTTTAAAAGAAATGGGCGTTACTTTGGGGGGAGATCTCCAATTTCAATCCGTCATCGGGGAAGAAGTAGGAGAGGCTGGAACCCAGGCATGTGTAGAAAGGGGGTATACCGCTGATTATGCAGTAGTAGTAGATACGAGTGATTTACATATTCAAGGACAGGGCGGCGTTATTACTGGTTGGATTACGGTTCAAAGCAAAGAAACCTATCATGATGGATTGCGGAGAAAAATGATTCATGCAGGAGGTGGCCTAAAAGGAGCCAGTGCCATTGAGAAAATGATGAAGATTATTGGGGGACTCCAGGAACTGGAGAGACATTGGGCTGTGACGAAAAGCTATGAAGGCTTTCCACCTGGCACCAATACGATTAATCCGGCAGTCATTGAAGGAGGTAGGCATGCAGCTTTCGTGGCTGACCACTGTGCATTATGGGTAACGGTTCATTTTTATCCGAATGAAGACTATGAAGACGTGATCAAGGAAATTGAACAACATATCGGTGCCGTTGCTGCTGCCGATCCTTGGCTTAGAGAGAATCCGCCAATGTTCGTTTGGGGTGGAAAGTCTATGATTGAGGACCGTGGCGAGATTTTTCCTTCATTAGAGTTGGATGCCAACGAATTGGGAACCAAGACTTTAACAACAGTCTTTGAAAAAATGATGAACAGCACGCCAACGATTGGGATGTCTACAACCGTTACAGATGCTGGATGGCTCGGACGGGCAGGTATTCCAACATCCATTTTTGGACCGGGTAAATTGGAAGATGCGCACGCTGTCAATGAGAAGGTAGAAATTCGACAATTGTTAGACTTTACAAAAGTTTTAGCAATGTTTATCGCAGAATGGTGTAACACGAGGAAAGAGGGTCAGCATGAAATTCTCTGAGAGACTTTTTCAAAAAGTACATGAAATTTGGGAGAAAACTCACGAGCATCCATTTGTTGTCGGGATGGGAAAAGGGGACCTTCCAACTGAATCGTTTATTCGTTACATGAAACAGGATTACGTGTTCTTAATTGATTATTCCAAGCTGTTTGCTTTAGCTGCTGTGAAATCAAGAGATATTGAAACGATGGCTGCATTTGCCAAGCTGTTGCATGAGACCTTACATGGGGAAATGGATTTGCACCGGGAATATGCGGCACGATTCGGGATTACGAATCAACAGTTAGAAGAAACGGTGCCAAGTCCGATTAATCTAGCTTACACACGATACATGCTACATGTAGCACAAAATGGTTCACTTGAAGAATTAATTTCGGCTTTATTACCTTGTATGTGGAGCTATTGGGAGGTTTGTAAGATGCTAGCGGAAGAATATCAAGGTGCTAGCGAACACTATCTATATGGTGACTGGGTGAAAATGTATTCATCAAAGGAATTTGGTGAGTTAGCTGAGTGGCTTATTAACTTACTAGATTCATTAGCAGCGGGAAAACCAGAAAGGGAATTAGCCATCTTGGAGCAGCATTTTCTTACAACCTCCCGCTTTGAATATATGTTCTGGGATATGGTTTACCAGGGAGGCGAGTGGCCTGTCTAATCTGTCAATGTTATCGATTAACAAGCTCTCCTACTCATTCGGTGGGGAACGAGCGATATTCGATCAGATTTCACTAGATGTTAACTCGGGAGAATTTGTTTCCGTCATTGGTGCAAGTGGTTCTGGAAAAAGCACACTTTTTAAGTTGATTACTGGTTTACTAGCACCGGAACAGGGCGAGATCCTAATCAAAGGTAAGCAATCTGGGAAAAGAGCAGGAAGTGTAGGGTACATGCCACAAAAGGATTTGCTTTTACCATGGAGAACGGTAGTAGATAATGTCTTGCTTCCAATAGAGATTGCTAATGAAAATAAACAAAGAAAACTACCGGAGGTCCGGGAGTGGCTCGACCGTTTTGGGTTAGCTGCATACGAAAATGCCTACCCAGTTGAATTGTCTGGGGGAATGAGGCAGCGAGTGGCTTTTCTTCGAACGCTTATGACTGGAAAGGATCTTCTATTATTAGATGAACCGTTTGGTGCACTTGATTCACTGACCAGAAGAAAAATGCATAGCTGGTTATTAGGGCTGTGGGGGGAGTTACAAAAAACGGTGTTGTTCATCACTCATGATTTGGAGGAAGCCATTTTATTAAGTGAGAGGATTTATGTTTTGAAAGGTGATAGAAGAGTTCAAGAGGTTAAGGTGAAGCTACCTAGACCAAGAAACGCAGAACTGATTTACGAATCAGAGTTTATACGGATGAGAAAAGAATTGGAGTGGCTGATTCAAGATGAGAGCTAGAGTGAAAAAGTGGTCTGGTGATTACGGGTTGTTTTTACTGGTGGTGATTCTTCTTGTCAGTATTTGGGAGTGGGTAGTGAGACAGGGATTCATACCAGCCTTTATTTTGCCATCTCCATCAGCCATTTGGGCATCGTTGGTCGAAAACCGGGAGCTTTTGTTGGGGGAACATTTGCCGGCAACCTTGAAGGAAGTTTTAATCGGTTTTGGGATATCGGTTGTTGGAGGTGTGCTATTAGGGGTTGGGATGCATTTTTCACGTCCATTAGAGAAAATTCTCTATCCTTTTCTAGTAATCTCGCAAACAGTGCCGTTAATTGCGATATCTCCAATCTTCATTATGTGGTTTGGCTATTCAATTTGGAGCAAGATTGCGGTAACGATCCTAACAGCCTTTTTTCCAATCGTCGTTAGTACGTATGATGGATTGAAATCAGGTGGAAGTGAGTACCGTGAGTTACTTTCAACGATGGGGGCAAACCGCTGGGCCATTTTTCAAAAAGTACAGGTACCGATGGCTTTGCCAGCATTTTTATCAGGGTTGAAATTGTCAATTGTTTACTGTGTCGTTGGAGCAACGATTGGTGAGTGGTTGGGTGCCAGTGCAGGGCTTGGGTACTTTAGCAGACGGATGTCTGGAAACCTTAAGTCAGATGCTGTGTTTGCCGCCATATTCCTTTTATCCTTACTAGGGATTGTCCTGTTTTTATTGATTAGTTTAGTAGAAAGACAAGTATTGAAAAATAATTTTCGCAACTAAGAGAGGTATATATAATGAAGAAAAGTTTTTTGATTGTGCTCAGTTTATTGTTGATGATGTTAAGTGCTTGTGGAAAAAGCAACGAGAAGACTTCTGATTCGAAGGGAGCAAGCGGGAATAAAAAACTCGAGAAAGTTAGCTTAATGCTGGATTGGTATCCAAACGCCGTACACTCGTTTCTATATGCTGCAGAGGAAAAGGGGTATTTTAAAGAGCAAGGCCTGGATATAGATATTCAGATGCCTGCAGATACGAATGATCCGCTTAAATTGGTTGCAGCAAATCAAATCGATATGGCAATTAGCTATCAGCCACAGGTTCTAGTGGCACGTGGGGAGGATATCCCTGTTCAATCGTTCGGTGCTATTGTTCGTCATCCCCTTAATCAATTAATGGTTCCTGCAGATGGTCCTGTTCAATCACCGAAGGATTTAGCCGGAAAAACAATCGCTTATCCATCGATTCCACTTGATGAAGCGATTGTACAATCGATGGTTAAGTCTGATGGCGGCGATGAGAAAAAGGTGAAAATGGTCGATGTAGGCTGGGATTTAATTCCGGCTATTGCGACGAAGAAAACAGATGCTCTTATTGGCGGTTATATCAATCACGAAAAATTATTGCTAGAAAAAGAAGGACATCCAATGCGCACTCTAAATCCAGCTGATTTTGGTGTACCGGATTATTATGAATTAGTATTGGTGGCCAGTGAAAAGGGATTAAAAGCAAAACCAGAAGTGTTTAAGAAGTTTATGACAGCAATAGGCAAAGGGCAAAAGTTTGTAACGGAACATCCAGAAGAGGGATTGGCTATTTTATTAGAGCATGAAGACAAGTCATCCCCACTTGAAAAGGATATTGAAACTAAGAGCTTGGAGATGCTCTTACCGCTAATGGACGCAAAAGACCAACCATTCGGCTATCAAGATCCAGAAACATGGAACAAGGTCGCGGAATGGTTAAAGGATAATAAAGTGATCAAAAAAGATGTAAAAGCAGAGGAATCATTTAAAAATTTATAGGGTGTTAGACACAAAACATAAAGAGGGGAAAATGCTGTGGGATTCGATATCCCCGGCATTTTTTCCTCTTTATTTATCTAGTTATTTGACACGCATAAGTTTTATTTTTATGTAGTATAGTTAGTCAATTGTATTTTAGGTAACTGGTAGTATTTTTAAAAATAAAGTTGAATACTAATGATATGTCATAATCCGGAGGGGAAATCATGAGCAAAGTAGAGAAATTGAAACAGGAATTGCAGGTCTTGACCAGTCGACGTGATCGGATGCAGAAAAACCTTTATGAAGTGGAAAAACGCATTAACGAGATTGTTAGTGAATTGAAACAACAATAATAAAAAGGATATTTATGAGCATAAAAAACTTTCAGTGCTAGTGATGCCACGCTATTTCATCATAGACACTAACGGATCCCTCATATCGGGGGCATTCCTTAAATTGTTGGCTGCTCTATACGGCAGCCTTTTCTTATTGAACTTAGGGGAGCTAAAGGAGGGATGACTCTTGCGGTGATTTAAAATTTGAAATTTCAAACATTTCATAATGACAAGAGCGAACGTTTGAACATTGTACGGTCTTAAATTGTTAAAAGTCATTATCTCAGTTTATTTTGGTAAGTCATTAACTTCATATGCGACTCTTATTCCAGATTCAATAGCTCCTTGAATCCAACCATGGGTTAGGGATGTATGTTCACCAGCAAAATGCACTCTTCCCTCAGATTTTGAAATATAAGGATAAAGCTCCAAATCCTGTCCAGGTTCAAAAGAAGTAAAAGCTCCACAAGAATAAGGATTCTTACTCCAGCTAAAAGAAGTCCCTGAAACAAACTCTGAATAAACCTGAGGTCCATAAATTTCTGATAAATTCATTAAAGCATATTGGATCTGCTCCTTTTCCGGCAGGCTTTCTAATGTTAATGCCTCATCTGCCCATATGTAGCTAGCTATAATTACTGCGGGACCAGGTGTACCAATGCCGTGACTCGGGTAATACGTAAAGCGAATGGGCAGGTCCGTTATCGATTTCCCACCCTTTTGACCTTTTTTTTCCCAAAATCTACTTTTAAACTCGATTCCTATTTTTGTTGATGCCATATAATTAAGTTCGCGGATCGCGGCCCTTTTATAATAAGAAATAGAATCGTATGGCTCAAATTTTACAAATCGTAAGGTCGAAAAAGGTATGGTCACGATTGCAAGATCACCAATTATCCTTGAATTTTCGGCAGTTAGTTGATGTTTACTATGAATGGTAACACTATTTTGATATTGAGATATTTTCATCATCTTTTGGTTGAATACAATATTTTCTTTTAATTGCGGTAAAAAGGCTAGAGGCAAACGGTCCATGCCACCTGTTATTTCATAGAAATCCTTAGCAGAGGTTAGGATGATGAACTCTCGTAATACTTCAACAAAGGTCATCCCCATAAATGCTTCCAAATCAAGAAGTACACCAATCATGTCAATAGCACCGATTGAAAAATATGAACCTAAGAAAGCACCGAACGAAAGACTTCTATATTGTTTTTCTATTAGCGGCCAATTCTTTTCCGGATCTTGATTAATAAAATGAATAATTGGTTTTATGACCGAAAGTAAAAGCTCTTCAGACGATTTTCCTCTTTCACGGGGAGCAACTGGGAATTTTAATACGCTTGGATTACTTTCAAAAACATTCAAACGAGTTTTGATGCCGTTTGCGTAAAGAAGGTCATTTGGAGTCCGGTTAATAAATAGATTGGTAGGTAAATTAAATTTTTTAATATACTCAAAGGTTAAATAATGCATATCAGGAATACGCATCGCTCCGGCATTAAAAAATAAGTTTTCACTATAGGGAGCACGCAAAGTATAAACACGCCCCCCAATTCGATTATTCGCTTCTAGAATGGTGACATTATGTCCGGTTTTCTTTAATAAAGATGCAGCCACGAGCCCAGCCATGCCCGCACCGATAATAATAATATTTTTAGGATATTTTGATGTTGTAAGACCATTTCTAATGATCGTAAGCATTTGTGTATTCGTTAATTGAGAATTCATGTTATAAGGCATCCTCCCTTACTTTCCCATAAAAATGCTTATTGCATTATATACAGTTAAAAGGATGCATATGAGATAATTTTCTGTTTGATAACTCCTCTTAAAATGGTTAGAATACCTTTCCAATTTATGTGGTAATATAACAGGAAGATAAAACCTGTTGCTCTTACTGACAAGGGTGAAAATATTCATTTAAAAACACAAATAATGTTCAAGAGAATCTATTAGAGGTGCTTAATTTGTTTCGATTAATTTATCAAATCATCCTGGTAGGATTATGTTCCATGCTTTTTGGGTTTGCTTATAACACGTTTCTTATCCCGCATAAATTGGCATCCGGGGGCGTTACCGGGATAGCTTTCTTTATTCATCATTATTTACACGTCAATACAGGTTTGATTGTATTGATAATTAATATTCCGCTTTTGATTTTAGGTATTAAATATCTGGGAAAAAGATTTATCCTGTATACCATATATTCAGTTGTTGTTTTGTCAATCAGTTTGAAAGTAATTCCAATTCACGCAATATCTAATGATATTTTACTCTCATCAATAATCGGCGGTGCTCTATATGGAATTGCCGTCGGACTTGTCATCAAGACTGGCGGTTCAACAGGCGGAACGGATATCGTCAGCCTTATTCTTTCTCAAAAAAGAAACATGCAGGTTGGTTTTTTAAGTGCATGTATGAACCTTCTAGTTGTTGGCACTTCAGGCTTTATATTTGGATGGGATATCACTTTATATACAGTGATCGCCATCTATGTAGCAGGTCGAGCAGTCGATATGGTTTACACAAACCAAAACAAATTAACCTTAAGGATTGTCACTGAGAAAGGGGATGAACTAATAGACGCCCTTATCCATTTACACTCTAGGGGGATTACGGTACATAACGCAGAAGGCGCCTACGCCCATAAACCCAAAAAAGTCCTAACAACTGTGATAACAAGATTTGAATTGAATGAAACAAAACATACCATCAAAATCACCGATCCAAATGCGTTTGTAAACATCTCACAAACCCTGGAAGTAATGGGACGGTTCAGAAAAAATTAGGAAAACAATCTAACCGTCCCAACAACTGTCTATGACGGAGGAAATGATTACAGATGATGCCTGACACCATCTTAGCGAAATGATTGATAATAGAGTCGAGTGATAAGTGTCATTAAGTATGCGGAATGTTGGGGATTCGGTTTTCTTTTCTTGTTTAAGAAGTTGATGATGGTGCTTGCATTTCTGATTCCGATTCCATGCCCTTGGTATAGGTCGTCTCCAAAGTAGATGACGTTTTCTGCACGCCAATGGGGTTCTTTTGGGTTAAAATCTGGATTGTTGAAATGGAGTATGTCACCGGGTAAATAGTCGTCCCCAACCTTTTGATACATTTTCATATCCTCATCAAATTGCCAATCCATTAAATAAAGATTGCTAAATAGAATGTCAAACCTTGAGCTACCTATAGAGTAAAGTGTGGCAATGTATAAAACAATAGCAACTGCCGTGGAACATTCGAAGGCATAGAGAGGCCCATTTTTTATGATATCTAAAATAGCTACTGAGGGCCTGATGTTGGGTTTTATGAGAAAGCCTCCATTATTTAGACGATTCCAATACTGTTTATTGCAAAAGGCATACTGAAAAGTAGTAAACTTGGCACCGCTTTTATCTTGTTGACGAGCAGCAGTCATTGTATTCGTTCGGAACATCAATTCAAATTTTAGTTGATCTAGTGTGGCATACTCATAATTCCCACTATATTTCTCCATATATTCAATAATTGTTCTTTGTTCTTTATTTGTAATATGAGGAAATAAATCCTTTGGCCTGACACGATGATGATTAATAAGTATCATCATATTTACCTCCTGTTCTTGTTTCCCGCCAAACTACTTCCTTTTAAAAATATGAATCTTTGTCACTACAAATGACAGCATTAATTGACACAACAAAAAAGGGTTGGATTTTATCCACCCCATATCCTTTAACTAGCTTTTTAGTAGTGCATGCTTTTGGTTTTTCATGAATTTGATGTACATAAGTAAAAATACGAATGCACTGATTAGTCGAAGCATAGTGCTGATTTCCATTGATTTCTGCATGCCGGTTGTTTCTAATAGCCAAATGCCAATTTGAGGGGCGATAAAGGCAACGAATGACAGGAGAACATTATAGGTGGTAATACAGTAGGTTCTTTTTTCCTTTGGCGACTGTTCTAACAAAAGATTGAACAATAAGAGCATCGTGCCTGAAACAAAAAATCCA
Organism: Neobacillus sp. PS2-9; assembly: GCF_030915525.1. Classification (NCBI taxonomy): domain Bacteria; kingdom Bacillati; phylum Bacillota; class Bacilli; order Caryophanales; family Bacillaceae; genus Neobacillus; species Neobacillus sp. PS2-9. The sequence continues at coordinate 2,942,410 of NZ_CP133269.1, read as the reverse complement.
GATGTCATGGCAACAAAGGTTAAGTAGTAAAGGTTCGTTGACAGTACATTTAAGATAGGTGCGGTTGCCATACCCACTGCTACCCAAACAAGCATAAGTGTATTGGATTTTTGTTCGGCCCATTTTTTCCATAATGGAAACGAAAAGATTTGCACCAATTGGTTCGCAACGGAAAAGATACTGATCCAAAGAATCGTAGCATGAGCGTATTTTACATTATAGATATTGAATAATCCCCAAACCAACTGCCATGTAAAATTAAAGCACAGAGCAGATATTAGAAACCATTTATACCCGTTATCCTTAAAAATCGACCAATCCATAAACGAATTTTGTTCTTTCTTCTTCTTCGGCTCGGCCTTTTCTTTATGCTTTAATAAGAAGAACACTTCAAACAGCCCAAAAACAAAAGCAATGAAGAATAAACATTGATAGGCGAGTGCATTGTCTGTTTGTTTTTTCATGACGATACCGATAATCAGGGTGGTAACCATCCCAACAATGGTTAATAGCCGATTTCTGTCACTAAAAAATGAACCTCTTCGTTCTTCGCTAATCATCCCACTTATTAGGGTTTGCCAACCAATGTTAGAAATTGTTCCTGGAACATTCATTAAAGCAACAATAATTAAAAATGCCCAGGCTTGATAGTTAGAAGCAACGAAAGTCACTCCAATCAACAATAAAAACATGATTCTCGCCCAAAAAACGGACATCGCTACCGTTCTTTTTTGCTGCTCTAGTCGATTTAATACAATCGCAGCAGGAATGGTGGTTAATAGGGCAACCAGTGGGGGAAGTGAACTAATCAACCCAACCTGATAATTAGTAGCACCAAGAATAGAAATTGCAAAAATAGGAAAAAAATTACCCGCAAGATTCACAGCAATGGTTGACACCATTCCATGATAAATACTAATTTTTTCATTATATGTGCGCATGTGTCTTCACCGTTTCATATTTAATTATCTTTGTTATTATACAATCGTTCATGGATATTTTGATGAAAAATAATTTTATATTTTAAAATAATTTTATTTCAAGACGCTGGAAACCTCAAAAGAAATTATTTGTTAGTTTTTTTATCTAATCTCAAAGCACTATAGTAGAAAAAAAGTTGATATTCGTTTGCTTTATCCATTTATTTCTGCTATAGTAAAGAAGAATTATTTTTGTGGATCGGCAAGAGCGTTAAGTGAAATAACTTTCTGTCTTGAAGATTTGAGCAAGGATAGTACTAAAATGTGTGCACAGCACACAGCAGGAGGATACACAAATGGAACAAGGTAAAGTAAAATGGTTTAATGCAGAAAAAGGTTTTGGATTCATCGAGCGCGAAGGTGGAGACGACGTATTCGTACACTTCTCAGCTATCCAAGGCGAAGGCTTCAAATCTCTTGACGAAGGCCAAACAGTAACTTTTGACGTTGAGCAAGGTCAACGTGGACCACAAGCTTCTAACGTTCGTAAAGCTTAATAAAAGCTTTATATAAATGAAAAAACGAAAAAGACTCTCTTGTAGAGTCTTTTTTTTGTATGGCTATGTTAAAGAACATTTTTGATTTTTATACCCTGTTGATTGGAGCGGAAGACGCGAAGACTCCTGTGGGAGTACGGGTCAGGGGAGCCCCCGAAGGCCCGTTTCGCCGAAACGCCCACGAACCACTCGCGTCTGGAGCAATTTTAACAGAGACATTAGTATACATATGAAAGAAGTAGAAATAAATGAAGACAAACAAAAACCCCCGTTCTCATCGAAAGAACAGAGGTCATGAATCAATAAAGAAAATGGTAAAATCAGTATAACATAGAAAATAGAAAAGACCTACTTTTTCTGTGGAAAAATAAATAAAATTCGTTTAAGTCATTTTAAATTATGCCCATATTTGGCATCGCGATTAATGTTTTTCAGATGAAATGATATAATCTACACATATACATAATGGAAGGAAGTGTGGAGTGGTGATCGAGCGGCCGCAAATAGAACAATTTGAACTAACACAATATATTCCGCCAAAGGGTGAATTCGATACTTTTCGGGATGAGGAACATTATAAGGAAAAGCTTAAGGAATGGGGGCTTTCCTCAGCTAAGGAAGCAAAAAGGGAATTTTGGTACAAAGACAGGAACTACCAGCGTCTTGTATCCATTAAAGGCTATGAAACCTATGGGAGTGCGGCTGAATTTAATACGATTGTCATTGAGTTTAACGAAGGGCAGTTGAGCTGTATCCACCCAGCCTATTTGAAGGAAATGCAGCAATCAAGCTTTGGAAAAGAAAGCTTGTTGAATCTTGAGGATAAGGACATACCGACAGTAGAGAGTGGAGACAAAGTAGAAAGCAACAAGGTAGAGGATACATCGCCTGCTGCTGCCAAAGAACTTCCGAAAAAAGAGGACGAGCCAAAGCTGAAGCAAGTAAAAGTGAAAGAAACAAAGCCGAAGAAAGAGAAGGCTCCAAAGCTCGAGTTGCCGGCTGATAAAGTACACTTTGCTGCAACGGTTAAACAGTTTGCCTTGACTTACAATCCGTTCAATGAAGAAAACGATGAAGTAGTTGTCTTAGAGAATGTACAAATCATTCAAGACAATCCACTGGAAATTGGTTTTGCGTGGTGCAGTCACAGTAAAACCCTTAAAAAGTTTGAACTGGCTGTTGGAGATCAACTGGAATTCGACGGAAAAGTAGCGGCTAAGAAGTTAGCAAAGGGAAAAGATGTAGAGGAAGAATTTCTTGTCGATGTGCCAGTACTATACAAAGTGAATAATCCTTCAAAAATTGTAAAGAACTAGGTGGGACCCAAAAGTTCCTTCAGTAAACATAAAGAATGAGACGTGCGAATGGGTGCACGTCTATTTTTTTAATGGTATTTTATCGCTATTGTAGATTTTGGCTCTATGTTGATAGGAGCGGAAGGTGCGAGATCCTTGAAAATACTATCGCATTTTCTTCATGCGGTACTTATGCTTTTAGCCCTATAGGAAAAGTGAAGTATCAATTTCTACGTGCCCGAAGTGGTCGCAGGAAATGGAATTGGGTAACGTAGAACCCGTCTACGCGACCTAAACCTTTCTACACAAGTTAGTTCGGTCGCGTAGAACTCGTCTACACGACCTAAACCCTTCTCCATCAGGTAGTTCGGTCGCGTAGAACCCGTCTACACGACCTAAACTCTTCTCCATCAGGTAGTTCGGGCGCGTAGAACCCGTCTACGCGACCAAACCCTTCTCCATCAGGTAGTTCGGTCGCGTAGAACCCGTCTACGCGACCTTAAACCCTTCTCCATCAGGTAGTTCGGGCGCGTAGAACCCGTCTACGCGACCTTAAACCCTTCTCCATTAGGCAATTCTGGCGCGTAGAACCCGTCTACGCGACCTAAACCTTTCTCCCCAAGTTAGTTCGGGCGCGTAGAACCTGTTTACACGGCCTTAAACCCTTCTCCATCAGCCGCTTCAGGCTCGTACGTGCCCGAAGCGGCTGAAGGGAAGAGGAAAGGGTAACGTAGAAACCGTCAACGTTACCAAAATGTTTCTTGAATGGAGCCCCACGATCCTCATGCGGAAAGCGAAGCTTCTTGAGCGGAAGGAATACCGTTATCTGGGACGAAAACTTCCCGATTATGTACTGGATACGACTTTTTTAATGTATATCGAACCTTAGTCAATTGAACTCAAGGAAAATAAATCTCCAAGCGATCCTCACCATTCCGCAAAATAAAGAAATTCGGAAACTGTGTATTAATGACAGCGGTTTTGTAATCATTTATGGGAACCGATATTGTGCTGTCATTCCCTTTTAAAAATAGCAGCTGCTCAGTTCCAATTTGGATCAATTCAAAGTGAAAGCCATCTCTTTTCCATAAAAAATCTCCATCCTGATAGTAGTTAAGAATCACCTGTCGATTGCGGTAGCTCTCGAAAATAGACAAATCGGACAATTGTTTTTCCATACGCAGAACCCATCTCCCTCTAACTATATTTTAAAAAAAGCAAGAAGAAGAAGGGGTGATGGGTATCACAGGCGGAAACTTATTTAGAGGAAAATAATTCGAAATAGAGTATAATAAAGATTCGGATTTTTATTCTCAAGGAGCACACAGTTATGAATCAGACCTTTACAATCAGGGAAAAAACAAAACAAATAATTGTCTTATTAATTCCCATTTTAATTACACAGCTTGGCATGTTTTCGATGGTATTTTTCAATACGATCATGTCAGGGAAATATCATTCTTCCGATTTAGCAGGAGTGGCGATTGGCTCCTCGGTTTGGAGCCCTATTTTTATGGGGATCAGCGGTATTTTGCTAGCGGTTTCACCCATTGCGGCACAACGATTCGGTGAAAAACGGAATAATGAAGTATCCACTGTTGTGAAACACGGCATGTATCTTTCCTTTTTAATTGCCATCGTGGTCATTATTCTGGGATCCTTTTTAGTAGATCCCATCTTAGACAAAATGAAACTGCCGGAGGACGTTCAAGAAACGGCATTTGATTATTTAGTTGGTCTAAGTTTTGGAATTGTCCCTCTTTTTATTTTTAACGTCCTAAGGTCGTTTATTTACGCTCTAGGGAAAACACGTGTGATTATGGTGATTATGTTAGCATCATTACCTCTTAATTTCTTCTTGAACTATGCGTTTATCTTTGGGCATTTTGGTTTTCCAGAGTTAGGGGGCGCTGGGGCAGGGTATGCGACATCGATCACTTATTGGGCCATCATGGGGATGACCATTTTTATTGTAAAAACACAAGACCCATTCTCATCCTATCCGGTTTTCAGTAACAAGAAGGAATTCTCGTGGGAAGAATGTAAGGAAATTTTAAAGATTGGTGTGCCGATGGGGCTTTCCACCTTTTTCGAGACAAGTATGTTTGCAGTGGTCACGATTTTATTAAGTAAATTTAACGTCACAACGATTGCGGCTTATCAATCGGCTTTAAATATCGTGTCATTCTTGTATATGATTCCCATTAGTATCTCCACGGCGCTGACCGTTCTTGTCGGCTTTGAAGTCGGGTCACGGCGTTATAAAGACGCTAAACAGTACAGCTGGCTTGGTGTATATCTGGCTATTTTCATTGCACTCTTTACGGGATTGTTAGTGGTTGTGTTCCGTTATCAAGTGGCTGGCTTATATTCGAACGAAACGGCTGTTATCAACTTAACAGCGAACTTTTTAATCTTTGCGCTGTTTTTTCAAATATCTGATGCTATCCAGGCGACAGCACAGGCAGCATTAAGAGGATATAAGGATGTCAATCTCGCTTTTATCATGACCTTAATTGCCTATTGGCTTATCTGTCTTCCAGTCGGCTTCGTATTGGCCCATTACACAAGCTTAGAAGCAAGAGGCTATTGGATCGGACTCACTGTAGGATTACTAGCAGCAGGGATTGCCTTATCTCTCAGACTGATCTACATCCAGAAAAAGAAATTCGTGACTGTAGAGGGGTAGAAGGATCCTATTTGGGTGTCAGGCACCATCCGTGGACATTTGTCTTCTTGAGGTGGACATTTTGCCTGTTCTTAATACGATCAAAGATTGGACTGACTTGAGGTTGGTCCATTTTTTGTTTTTGCAAAAGAAATGGTTTACTTAAAATTCCAGTGGTAAAATAAAGGATAATGGGTGATCGAAATCCGCATGTGGGGTGATCTTAGTGGGGAGAAAAGTAAATTTCACCAAGGATGAATTTGTGCTTAGGTTAAATGGTGTACTGAGTGTATTTGCACTCAAATGGCAATTGAGAATTCCTTACAAGGCAATTAAACGTGTCTATATCGATGAATTTGATCCACCGATGTGGATGCTTAAAATGCCTGGCACCGCGATTGCGCCACTGAACATTTTTGAAGGTAGTTTTAAGTTTGGAAATGAGTGGTATTTTATATCATGTGAACACAATGTTCCCCTTGTTCATCTGGAAGTAGACGGTTTTGGAAAATACAAATATATTATTTTTGAAATGGAAAACCCAAGAGCCGTAATGATTGAATTACGGAACAAACTAAGAGAGATAGATGATTAAACGACTTTACGAAAAAGGGGAAGGATCTTGTTAAATATATAAAAAAGTAATGGCCGGAATCCATTACTTTTTTTCAGCTTTCTTTTTCAGTTTGCGGTTTTTTGCCATTCTTCTAATCAAATAGACTCCAGCAATTAAAGCTAATACATTCAATGAATCTCCAAAGTTAATCGTTAAACTGAAGTTGTTATTTACTTTCACGTCATTTTTATTGTTGTTACTTGTTGAACGTGATGGTGTTACTTTATCCTCAATTTCCCTTGCCATACCACACGCACCTCCGTTGGATAATTATACCATATGTTAATAATTCCTTTGCTAGTAATCAACTAAAATAGCAAATAAATGACGCCATTCTAAATAGAATGGCGTCTAGTCATTAAAATAAGTTTTTCATGCCTAACCATTTGGAAAATAGACTTTGTTGTTTATCAGTGATTTTTAATTCGTCCATTATTATTTTTTCACGATTAGTAGAAATCCAGTTCTTCAATTCTTGTTTGTCTTTACAACGCGTATAATATGTTTCCCCACCTTTTCCAAGTGCGTTGACAACATACCTACATGTGTTCCCCATAGTGGCCACCTTTAAATGTAATAATGTATTCTATTTGGATTATATCAGGCTTATAAAAATAGTCCACTATTATTTTTCTGCAAAAATCTCCAATTTTCCGCACGTGAACAAAATGAACAAAATGGTTTATAAGTTTTTAATGCTGTTTAAATACATAACCTTTTCAAGGGCAAAAGATTTTGTAAAATTAAGAAAACGTTTACAAAGGGGGAAACAAAATGTTTTCTATTAAAAGAATTTCAGCAGTCATGTGTGCAGGTGCATTGGCATTAAGCCTTGGTGCTTGCAGCAGTAAAGAAACAGCTAGCTCTGGTAAAAAGGAAGAAGGTACAGGCTATCCTACGAAGGCCATTACCGTTGTAGCTCCATCGGGTGCAGGTGGTGGTTGGGATCTAACCGCACGTTCCTTTACAAAAGTACTTAGCGAGACAAAACTAGTAACGCAGCCATTGACAGTAGAGAATAAGCCAGGTGGCGGTGGAGCTGTATTTATGGCGGAATACGCAACCCAACATGCGGCAAACAACGATATGCTCTTTGTTAGTTCACCGCCGATCATTATTAACAACCTGAAAAAGGAAGGAAACAGCCCTTACGGCTACAAAAACACCACTCCATTAGCGCAGTTGACGAAGGATTTTGGTGCCATTGTCGTAAAAGCCGATTCAAAATATAAGGATCTGAAATCCGTCTTAGAAGACGTGAAAAAGGACCCTACTAAACTAACATTTGCAGGTGGTTCCGCACCAGGTTCGATGGACCACTTGATCTCCATACTTCCAGCGTATAAATACGGTGTGGATCCTACGAAAATTAAATATGTCTCCTATGATGGCGGCGGGGAAGCGATTACTGCACTTCTTGGAGGAAATGCAGATGTGATTGGAACGGATGCTTCTAGTGTAAAGGAATTTTTAAAGGCAGGTAAGATTCGAGTATTGGCTGTCACTTCAACTGATCGATTAACAGGAGATTTTAAAGATGTACCGACCTCAAAGGAACAAGGAGTTGACGCCGAATTTACCATTTGGCGCGGAGTATTCGGTCCTGAAAAGATGTCTAAGGAAGCAAAAACATATTGGGAAAATACGATTGATAAGCTAGTCAAGACACCTGATTGGAAGAAGGAAGTAGAAACTCAAGGCTGGGAGTTACAGTACAAAAACAGTGGCGAATTCAAAAAGTTTTTAGAAGAACAAGATAAACAAGTCCAGCAATTATTAGAAGCATTGGGGATGCAAAAGTAATAGTGTGGGAAGGAGTGGTCTCTCTCCTTCCCCTATTAGTTAAGGAGGGGGTATGAAGATGGATATCAAATTCGATCGTGTCGCATCAGTCATGTTTCTTGCGGTTGGTGTGTTATTTATAGTTGGTAGTAAGCAGCTATCAAGCTCGTCATACGGTAGTGTAGTAGGTCCTGATATTTTTCCATTTATTCTTGGTATTATCCTTGTATTATTAAGTATTCGCTTGTTTTATGAAACCATCATCTCAAAGGGAGAGCATAGACCAAAGGGAAAATTAGAATATAAGCCGTTTTTAATCATTTTCGTTGCTACATTGGCTTATATCTTAACCTTGGAAACAATAGGGTATGTGATTACTACTTTTGTCTTTTTATTTATTTGCTTTCAAACAATGGAACGTTCGAAGTGGGTGTCATCCCTTATCATATCTGCTGCTTTTTCAGGAATCGTATACTTTTTATTTGTTGAAGTGTTAAAGGGAACACTTCCAGGTTGGCCTGTTTGGTTTTAACCACAGTAATAGAAGAAAGGAGGAAAGATCATGAGTACATTAGATTATTTAATTCAAGGTTTTGGAACGGCCCTTATTTGGTATAATATCATTTTTGCTTTTGTTGGGGTTTTAATAGGGACCGCTGTTGGCGTATTGCCAGGTATTGGTCCAATGAGTGGTGTAGCTCTTCTTATTCCGGTAACGGCATCCATTACAGGCGGACTGCCGCCAGAACAGGCTGCAACAAGCGCAATCATTTTATTAGAAGGAGTTTACTATGGAGCAATGTATGGGGGGTCTACCACTTCTATTCTATTAAATACACCAGGAGAATCGTCCTCTGTCGTCACAACATTGGACGGATATCAAATGGCAAAAAAAGGAAGGGCCGGCAGCGCACTATCCATCGCAGCCATTGGATCGTTTGTAGCTGGAATCGTGACACTGATAGCCTTGATTGCCCTAGCAAAGCCGTTATCCGACGTAGCCCTAAAATTTGGTCCGGCAGAATATTTTTCCTTAATGCTATTAGGACTGGGTGCCGTTAGCGGTTTAGCTGGAAAGTCAGTAACAAAAGCCTTAATCATGACTGTTTGTGGGTTGTTACTCGGAACAATTGGAATTGACAGTGTTTCCGGGATTGCTAGATTTACATTCGATGTGCCATGGCTTTTCCAAGGAATTGAGTTTCTAACTTTAGCGGTAGGATTGTTTGCGCTCGGTGAAGTATTCAAGACCATTCTAGAAAAAGAAGAAGAAGAGGTGGATATTGCAAAAATTAATAACTTGCTGCCATCCAAAGAGGAATTAAAAGAATCGGCTGGACCGATTGCCCGCGGAAGTATCCTTGGCTTCTTTGTTGGAATCTTACCGGGAGCTGGGGCAACACTTGCATCCTTCTTCTCTTATATTCTTGAAAAAAAGATTTCCAAAACTCCTTCGAAATTTGGAACAGGAACGATCGCAGGGGTGGCGGCACCAGAATCAGCGAATAATGCGGCATCCGGCGGTGCTATGATTCCATTATTAACATTAGGGATACCAGGTTCTGGCACCACAGCTATCCTAATGGGTGCTCTGATGATGTACAATGTGCAACCAGGTCCATTGTTATTTGAAGATCATCCACAGGTTGCATGGGGATTAATCGCCAGCATGTTCATAGGTAACATCATGCTTTTAGTCTTGAATCTTCCATTAGTGAAGGTATTTGCAAAAATCATTCAAACACCGAAGAAATACTTAATACCGATCATTATTGCCATTTCCATTTTTGGCGTCTATGCTGTTCAAGTATCGACCAACGATCTTCTACTATTATTGGGCTGTGGAGTCCTGGGGTATTTTTTTAATAAAAATGATTACCCCATTGCCCCGATCGTTCTTGGTCTAGTCCTCGGACCGATGATCGAAAATAACTTAAGAAGAGCCCTAACCATATCGAATGGTGATTACAGTGTATTTTTTACACGGCCGATTTCTTTAGCATTCCTTCTTATCACTGTCCTATGGCTGGTAGTTCCATTCATGATGAAACGAAGAGGGAAAGAAGTAATCATCAATGTAGAAGGGTAAGATTCTGAAGATTGAGAAAAAACTCCTTTTTAAAAGGAGTTTTTTTTAATATGATAGAGTTAGAGGTGTTTGAATGCGTCTACATACCAAGCTAATGCTAGGAATTTCCATACTTATTATTGTCCTTGGAACGATTATAGAATTTACCTTTAAAAATATTATGGAATCAAATTTGAAGCATGAAATCGGGTCCAAAGCGTTATCAGTTGCTCAATCAATCGCCAATATGCCGGAGATTCAGGCAGCCTTTCGGACCAATAATCCTTCAACGATTATCCAGCCCATTGCTGAAAATATTAGAAAACAGGTAGGGGCAGAATTTATCGTCATAGGGAACAGAAACGAAATCCGTTACTCGCATCCCAACCCGAATCGTTTGGGTCAAAAAATGGTAGGGGGAGACAATGGTCAAGTATTTAAAGGAGAGTCTGTTATTTCCGAATCGACGGGGACGTTAGGTCCTTCCTTGAGGGGAAAAGCCCCCATTTTTAGTAACGGCGAAGTCATTGGCGTCGTTTCGGTTGGATATCTGCAAACGGATATTGAAAAAGAGATTTCGAAGTTACAGAAGAAAATTTTTGTTGCCACATTAATTATATTAATAGGAGGGTTATTGGCAGCTCTATTAATCTCGTTAAATATAAAAAGAGCTATTTTTGGACTAGAACCAAAAGAAATCGCATGGATGTACCAAGAAAAGCACGCGATCTTGGAATCTATTCATGAAGGAATCATCGCCATCGATACCGATGGGAGAATTACCGTAGTGAATGAAACTGCTCATACGATCTTGAAGGTGCCCAATCATATCTTGCTAAGAGGAAAAAGAATTGAAGAAGTGCTGGTTAATACCCATCTACTTGAAGTGGTGCGGACGGGACAAGCCGAGTATGACCAGGAAATTATCATTATGGACGAGGTCTATTTAGCCAATCGTATTCCTATTTTTAATAATAAAAGGGAAGTGGTTGGCGCTGTTGCCAGTTTTCGAAATAAATCGGAGCTCACCCAGCTACTACAGGAATTATCCCATGTTAAAGCCTATGCAGAGGGATTGCGCGCACAAACCCATGAATATTCAAATCGTCTCTATACATTACTTGGCCTGATTCAACTGGGGTCCTACCAGGAAGCCATTGATTTTATTTCAAAAGAAGTGGATGTTGCCCAGGGGTTCATTCAATTCTTAATGAAAGAAGTACCAGATCCTATTATTGCAGGGTTTATCTTAGGAAAGGTTAGTTTAGCAAGCGAGTTAAAAATACATTTTACAATCGATAGAGAAAGCAGTTTCAATGATATTCTACCTGAGTTAAGCAGAGAGGCATTAGTAACGGTGATAGGAAACCTCATCAATAATGCCTTTGAAGCCGTAAAAGAAAATGAAAAGCAAGAAAAGAATGTTTCCTTATTTCTGACCGATTTGGGTAAAGAACTGATTATTGAAGTAGAAGACAACGGCATTGGGATGAATCCAGACACGAGTGAACAGATTTTTCAGGCAGGTTTTACCACAAAGAATACAGGCAGCAATGCTGGAATCGGACTTAGTTTAGTACAAAAAGCGCTAAATGAATTAGAAGGAACGATTACATTTTCTTCGAATGCGGGAGAAGGCTCCATTTTCACAGTAGCAATACCAAAAAGCAGGGGGAATATGTATGAACAGCGGTCAAACAATCACCGTGTTAATTGTGGAGGATGACTTACGAGTAGCGGAAATCCAAAAGCGGTTTCTTGAACAAATAGAGGGGTTTGAGACAGTTGGGATTGCCGCCAGTTATATTGAGGCAAAAACGTTAATCGAGATCCTCCAGCCAGACTTACTTATATTAGATGTGTATTTTCCAGATATGAATGGATTAGACTTACTAAAGGAAACGAAACAGCAGACCAAACAAATGGATGTCATCATGATAACGGCAACAAAAGAGATTCACAAAGTTCAGGAAGCCATTAGTATTGGTGTATTTGATTATATTATTAAACCCGTCGTGTTTGAACGGTTCAAACAATCATTGTTACGATATAAAGAGTATCATACCAAACTGATCCAGTTAGGCAAAGAAAGTCTTCATGTCACACAGCAGCAGGTGGATAAGCTGTTGCGTAAAGAGAATGAAAATGGAGGGAACGAAAGGGTCTATCTACCTAAAGGAATCGATCCACTGACACTCGAAAAGGTATTGGAGGTCCTTGGCAGGGAAGGTAGGGGGCTAACGGCCGAGCTGGTGGCTAAGGAAATTGGTGTTAGCCGAACGACTGCAAGACGATACTTAGAACATTTGGTGTCAGAAGAAAAAATTGAGGCTGATCTCTCATATGGGACAGTTGGCCGCCCTGAGCGGGTCTACCTAGTACATTAATAAAGGATGGACATGGTTAATTCCAATACGAGCCACATATAGTATCACTAACAAAAAAAATTTTGACCCCGTATCTTTTCACCCTCCTTGAATCGTTTATAGGGTAGAGAGTGCAAAGGAGTGAAATCAATGTCACACAAACTTAGACAGGACAGCGTAGAAAATTCAGAGGACGAAAATAGGTTTGAGGATGCCTTTTGGATGGAGTATTATCCGAAACTTCAGCGATATTGTCACTTTTTAACCCAAAATAAATGGGATGGAGAGGATGTCGCCCAAGACACGTATCTTAAGGCATTAAGATATTCGAATCAACCGCAAAAGATGACTTCGGCTTTGTTAAATAAAATGGCTTACAATCACTGGATTGATTTGCTTCGTAAAAGAAAGAAGGAAACAATGGAATCAGATTTTGATTGTGCAAGTCATGCTATTACTCATCAACTGGATGGTCTAAATGATTCAGTGGAATTGCTTTTGAAAAAATTCACTCCAAAGCAAGCGGTTATCTTTCTTTTAAAAGAGGCTTTTCAATACCAACTGAAGGAAATAGCCGATATCCTTGATGTAACAGAAATAGCGGTGAAGTCCAATCTCCACCGAGCTAAAAAGCGACTGGAAAAAGCAATCGAAGAGGAACAGTCCTTTGATTTAGAATCCTTTTGGGATGTAGAAGAGCAGGAGCAGCTCTCGGAACTTTTTTATGAGGCATTGAAAAATCAAGACCCAACCATCTTAATTGATGTGATTCCTTCGTTAAGAAGTATTCGAACTGAACCTACGCTTATTTCTAGAAGCTTCAAAAAGGTCCGTCCTAACATCTCTCCTTCAAGCACTCTCTGTATGGCTGCATAGCCAATCATCGCTTCAAGGAGGAATAAAGAATGAGTACAATTCCATATGTAATAGAGCAGTCAAATCGAGGAGAACGTTCCTATGATATTTATTCACGATTATTAAAGGATAGAATTATTATCATTGGAGATGAAATAAACGACCATACGGCGAATAGTGTGGTAGCCCAATTATTATTTTTAGCAGCCGATGCACCGGATAAGGAAATCTCTCTTTATATTAATAGCCCCGGTGGTTCTACTTCTGCAGGTTTTGCCATTTTTGATACGATGCAATACATTAAACCTGACATTCGAACCATTTGCACGGGCATGGCGGCCTCATTTGGAGCTATGTTGCTCCTGGCAGGGACCAAGGGAAAACGGTACGCTCTGCCAAACAGTGAAATCATGATCCATCAGCCTCTAGGTGGAGCGAGAGGGCAGGCTACGGAAATAGAAATATCCGCACGGAGAATTTTAAAGCTCAGAGAGCATATCAATGAAATCATTTCAGAACGTACCGGCCAACCGATTGAAAAAGTGGCGAAGGATACAGACCGAGATTATTTTATGAGTGCAGAGGAAGCAAAAGAGTATGGGATTATTGATGAAATACTTTATCCAAAATGAAAATGTGTGTAAAAGAGCAATGTGAGTCCAATCGCATTGTTCTTTTTTTTGCTCAATTGGTGAATTCAATGCGGCTCAAACTCGATCGGATGGAACTACGGACAGAGTTGGTGGAAAAGATGGAAGATTATCCGAATAAGAGATGGATTCGGATAGAGGGCAGTAGAAAAGAAGAAGGATTGTCCGAATAAGAGATGGATTTAGACAAAGGGCCATGAAAAGAAGGAAGGATTGTCCGAATAAGAGATGGATTCGGACAGAGGGAAGAGGAAAAGAAGAAAGATTGTCCGAATAAGAGATGGATTTGGACAAAGGGAAGAGGAAAAGAAGAAAGATTGTCAGAATAAGAGATGAATTTAGACAAAGGGCCATGAAAAGAAGGAAGGATTATCAGAAAATGAGTCAGATTCGGACAAATGGAAGTGAAAAAACAGAAACATTGTCAGAAAGCTGTGCAACTTCGGAAAGCTTTGGCTCAATCTAACGCAATCTAGTCAGTACCAGTAGGACCAAGATAAAAATGATAACAAGACTAGTAATGCATATTTCGAACAATCTTTTAAATTTTCATCTTTGGAATCTTTGTTTTTTTTAGATAATTACCTAGTATTTGACATGCGTCTATATCATATACATAATCTAAAAGAGATAAGTTTATGGTCATCATTGTATCTAGAAGTATCGCCATTAACTGTACAATGCACCTGCTGCAGAGATCCAAAGAAAAACTTGAGAAACAGGAGGGGCTGAGTATGAAATTCACGATACAGTATATACCACTGAACAAAATCAAACCTGATTTATCGCTTAAAATTACGGAGCATATTAAGAAACTCCAAAGATTAATGTGGGATTGCATGTTTGTTTTAGTTGTCAAAAAAAATCGGAAGGATGGCAGCTACATTATTGTAAGTGGGCAGGATCGATTCGAATCCCTTAAAAAACATACAAAAAATATTTATGCCCCATGTATAGTCGATAAAAGTAGTTCAACCGGAATGATATCGTGGTTTCATCGTTTACGGAATAAACAACCCCTTGATGACTTTCCTTTAATGCCACCCAGCTGGTCAATCGTTCGTTCCTTTTTGAAACAAGAACCTCGTTTTAAAAAATTATCCCGATCCGAACAAATTAGAGTGTTGCTTATAGCCGCACGTTACAAGAAAACTGTTATTTATTCCATGAGAACAACCGTGAACGAGCTATTAAGTGGTCAAAATAATTCTTAGAAATATGATAAAGCATAGAAAAATGGCCTGGGGAATCCCAAGCCATTTTTCTATTAGATTGCTTCATGAATGAAGGCGTAGTCTCTTAAATAAACCGGAAGCTGTACAAGGGATTCGAGTTCGGCGAATGTCCCACTTGGTTCAATTTCTAAATCAATGATATTATAACTCCATTCAAAATCGGACGGTATATGAATCGCATTGATGCCTAACTCGATAGCTGGTTTTACATCCGTTTTTAGTGAATTTCCAACCATCCACGTTGATTTTTTTTCACACTCTATTCTATTTAGTACTTTTTTCAACGTAGTAGAATTTTTATGTTCATGGATAAACACGCGGTCTTCAAAGTAGCGATCTAATCCTAACTGATTAATTTTCCTGCTTTGATTTTTCTTATCCCCGCCTGTAAAGAGGTACAATCGATGACCATCCTCTTGCAGACTATCCAAGACATCATATACGTAAGGAAAGGGCTGTACTTCTAGTTCAAACACTTCTTGCCCCATTCTACGTACAAGCTCGATTTCATTTTTCTTTAAGGCTCTACCATATTTGACGCTAAAATATTTGTAGGTTAATACGAATGATTCTGGGTAAAGGGAAGAATGTAAACCGTGTTTATCCACATTTTTAACGTCAATTTCTAATTGTTTTTGTAGGATTTCATCCTTTGAAAGGAAATCGAACCAGTCTTGCATCTGTTCAGCAAATTGGTTTTTTGATCTGATAAAATACTTGCTGCAGTGGATGAGGGTATCATCTAAATCCAATATTAAAGTTTGTTGATTCATATAATCAATTCCCCCTTTAATATGGTGTAAAATAATTATATGGGTAAATACTGTTACAATGCTAAAAAAACAATGTCCATAGGTAAATTACGCCTTAGGTAGTAATCCACTATACTTGTTTCCATGAATAATCGTGCCGTTACACCTAGCAAAAAATAAAAGGCATACAAATGGGGAACTAAATAGTTAATGTACATAATAAAAAGCTCAAGATGGGCTCGACTTTTATTTAGGAAGAAGGAATATCATGAAAAATGCAGGAGCAAAGATAAATGCCATATTAATAGCGGATCAACCAGAATCATTTTTGACAAGAAGGATTGCTAATACCACACTTGAGTTTGGAGGGATAAGAGGGGACCGTCATTTTGGTATGATTGTACCATCCGATTCACGGCAGCCGATGTATCCAAAAGGGACGGAAATTTTTAATCGTCGTCAAATTACAATTGTTTCAGAAGAAGAACTTGTAGAGATAGCGGAAGGCCTCGGAGTAGAATATGTTCTACCGGAATGGTTAGGTGCGAACCTCTTATTGAACGGATATCCTGAACTAACGAAGCTTACGATGGGCTCACGAATTCTCTTCCCAAGTGGAGCAGGGTTGATTTGTATGGGAGAGAATCAACCCTGTATATTTCCTGGTGAGATGATCCAAAAACATTACGAAAACCAACCAAAACTGGCATCGAAATTTGTCAAAGCAGCATACAAGCGCCGTGGAATCGTCTGCGCTGTCGAACGCCCGGGAGAAATGAATGAAGGCGATGAAGTCCAAATCCTCATTAACAACTTCAGCAATCCCATGCAATAAAAATAAAAGTGGTGTCAGGCACCATAAAAAGACAGTGTCCATCTCTGGAGGACACTGTTGTTTTTATGAAAAATATTATTTAGACTAAATAGTCTTTTTTAAGTAGGCCATCTATGTTTTAATTAAAATTAAGAAACTTGTAAATGTTTTCGTTTAATTTTTTTAGAACGGAGGTAAATAAATGCCGCCAATTGTTTCAGACTCACATAAAGAGAAGAAAAAAAAGGAGATTTTGGCCAGTGCTCTAGTTTGTTTTGCAAAGAAGGGTTTCCAAGTGGCTACAATCGATGATATTGTGGGGCATTCAGGTATAAGCAAAGGAGCAATTTATAACTATTTTAAAAGTAAAGATGAGATATACCTAGAATTAATGAATACAGACACAAAAGAAACGTATGAAAGTTTAGTGAAGGATCTTGGAACTTACGATAGTGCTATTGAAAAAATTGATTTTTTATTTAACTTATATTTATTGGTTGACTTTTCTAATAAAGACATTAAGGGGAAATTTATCGTTCATGATGAATTTAAGCTCCATGCCTCAAGACACCCCGAATTAGCAGAAAAATTAACGGACCGTAGAAAACAGTATTTTGTCGACCTGCTTGCTGGGATTATTAAAGAGGGCCAAGAATCAGGTGAAATCAAAAAAGACCTTCATCCAGAAGTGATGGCAGACTTATTTTGGTCAATGATTAATGGAGTCACGGTACAGTCCGTTTATACCGATTACCCTTTTAAACAAGTGTTAACCGAAATGAAACAAATGTTTTTAGAAAAAATAAAAGCATAAAATTAGAAAAGACAAGAAACCTATCTTGTCTTTTCTTCGTCTAAAGCAATGGAATCCCATCATGGGGTTCTAAAATTCAGTCAAATGAATAGTAAAAATATTTTTCAATTGTAGTCTATTAAATTGACAATTATACAAGAAGGTAAATATAATAAAAATAAACTGACTGGTCGTTTTAAAATTGCGACTAAAGACTGAAAAATAAATGGGTCTAAGATTGTAGGGAACTTTCGGCTTGCGTATGATTAAGTTTTTCCAAAGTTTTTCTATACTAAGGACATTAAATAAAAGAATACAATTTTAGAGTAGAGGAGTGGTAGAAATGACCATCAATATTTTATTCCTTTCGATAACCATAAAAAAACGGACGCTCAGTCTACAAGAAGCTTGTCATCAAGAAGAAGTTGAAAAGCTATATGACAAAAATAGAGACCAACAAATTTCCATGCATCGTTTTTTTAGATAAATTGTTACAAAAAGGTCTGGTTTAAATGACCAAATTAAGGTCGAGGTGAGAATACATGAAAAAAAGACAAGAGATCTCTTCCGATAAGAAAAAATCTGTCAGCCTCAACCTTGAGTGTTGGATGTGGGAATTAGTTGAGGAGCTAGAGACCAATAGATCTAAGTTTTTTAGAGATTTACTCCTAGAAAAGATAAAGGTCGAATTGATTAACGAGAAATTAATGTCTGAAACAGATACCGTTTCTGAACTGTTAGGTGAGGTATACCTAAACATCATCCAATACAAGCGAAAATTAATGACAGCTACCACAGACCGAAAACCAATAAGAAGGTTAGGTATGAAGAATGTTCCGGAAGATTTAAGAAAAAAAGCAATCAGTATTCATATGGAGAATTGGTTATGGGACATAGCGGCTAAAATAGCTCCCAATCGTTCGGTCTTTTTTAAAGACATACTTTTACAAAAAATGAAAAAGGACTTACTCATCGCGGGAATGGTAAATGAAAATGTGATTATTGGTCAAGAACATGCTGAACAAATTGTTAAACTCACGGCAGCAAGGAAGATTAATAAGAAGGTTAGTTAATATAAATGTATAGTTCGAAAGGATTAACCAACACTACCTTTTAAAGGATGGTGTTAATATGAATAAGGATGAAAAAATGTTACCACAAGAACTCCATAATAAGGTGAAGGAAAGCACGGCTAGTAAAACGGCCAACAATGTAGAAGCAAACCTGGAAGATAATGATATTCAGACGGAAAGTTCGATTATTGTCGGGAAAGGCGACCCAAATCTTTCGCCAGATGCAGGGAAACCATTGCTTTAATCACCTAGGTCCATTCTCCCGTAAATCACAAAGTGAAAAACTAGTCATTAAGACATTCATAATAAGCGTCCAAAACTGTGTAAGATCGGATTTGGACGCTTATTTTTTTAGTTTTTGACTTCAATTACAAGGGGTAAAAAGGTGCAAAAATAAATATACAAAAAATTAAATTTTTTCATTTACATAAAACCTATAGGTATGGTAGGATTAATTTCAATAAATTATAAAATTATTAAATCAACAGGCAAGTTTAACAGAGCCAATTAATAAAATCTTCCTGGATTGATAAAGGGGGGCGAACCAACTGAAAGAAAACGAAAAGGAAGAACTCTTCGCTCAGCTTGAGAAAATGCTCGAAACCTTACAATTTGGTTCAATTACACTGGTTGTCCAGGATGGCAAGATTGTGCAACTTGAAAAAATTGAAAAGGTTCGTATCCAATCGAATAAAAATCGCTGACTAGACAAACTAGAGGCGGTCTCCACTTTTTCTTAAAAGGAGACCGCCTTTTTCTATTGAAAAAGGCGGAGCAAAAAAGGATCAACTTATTTTTATAAATGAAAAGGAGGCCTGTAGCAATGACGACTACAGTAACTTATCAAAATTGGCGTGAACGATCAGATACATTTTCATGTGAGGATGAAACCAAAGGAGCACGTTCCGTTTTAGAGTGGGCATACAGCAGCTATCCTGAACAAGAACTTGTGTATGCATCAAGCTTTGGGGCAGAAGCCATCGTGTTAATTGACTTAATCCAACAAATTAAGCCCGATGCCCATATTGTTTTTTTAGATACAGGTTTACACTTCCCGGAAACCTATGAAGTCATTGATAAGATAGAAGCCCGATTTCCTACTTTGAAAATTGAGAGAAAACTCCCAAACCTTACGCTTGATGAACAAGCAGACAAATATGGATCAGCCTTATGGAAACGAGATCCCGGCCAATGCTGCAATATTCGGAAGGTCATTCCGTTACGAGAAACATTAACAGCAAAGCAAGCGTGGATATCGGGGCTTCGCAGAGAGCAATCACCAACAAGAGCAAATACAGAGTTTATCAATAAGGATGACAAATTTCAAAATATTAAAATTTGCCCATTAATCCATTGGACTTGGGAGGAAGTTTGGAGCTACATCAAAGAAAAAGACTTGCCGTACAACACCCTGCATGATCATGGATATCCAAGTATCGGATGTTTTCCATGTACACAGCCGACTGGGACGGATGGAGATTCACGTGCTGGCCGCTGGGCGGGAAGCAGCAAGACTGAGTGTGGATTACACACGAAATAGGGAGGGCTTATCATTTGCTCACAATCATTGCCATTACAATCGGATTATTTTTCGCAATTAATATAGGGGCTAGCGGGGCTGCCGCTTCGATGGGAATTGCCTACGGAGCTGGAGTAGTTAAAAAGAGGCTAGCATTACTGCTTTGTGCCATTGCAGTGTTCTTTGGCGCCTGGCTTGGCGGTGGTGAAGTGGTCAAAATGATTGGTAGCGGAATTGTTCCCAATAGTACATTTACGGTTCCGATCGCCTTAATCGTTTTAGCATCAGCTGCCTTGTCATTGTTCTTGGCCAATATATTTGGCATTCCACTTTCTACGAGTGAAGTGGCCGTTGGTTCAGTGGTCGGTGCTGGGATTGTTTATCAATCAGTATTCGTAAGTCACCTTTTCTGGATTATGTTGTTTTGGCTCCTGACACCATTTGCTGCTTTTCTTATCGCCATTATTGCTTCTTACGTGTTGAAAATTAAACAGCTGAAAAAATGGCTGGAAGCATCCAAAGCAGTTCCCGTTCTGTCTGTCCTTGTATTAATCATGGGTATGTTTGAGGCTTTTTCTGCAGGGATGAACAATGTGGCGAATGCGGTTGGACCGCTTGTAGGTGCCAATATCCTTTCAACAGGGGATGGTATTCTCTGGGGTGGCATCTTTGTCGCACTGGGTGCCTTGCTATTAGGTCATCGGGTTCTTGAGACAAACGGAAAAAAAATTACCACACTCAGACTGGAGGAAGGCTGCGTTATCTCTGGTACAGGTGCAACAATTGTGACGATTGCATCCATGTTTGGAATCCCCGTGCCGCTTACGCAAATCACGACCTCTTCCATTATTGGAATTGGCTTTGCAAAACAAGGTAAAGCAGTACTTAAAAAAGATATTGTGGTTCAACTGCTTACAGTCTGGATCGTTTCACCGGTTTTATCAATGGTCCTTTCCTACACGCTGATTCAGTTAATCATTGAACATAATTTTTACCCCATTATCGCCATGGGTGGTGCGTTAATTTCTGTGTTTGGGGTCCTGTCATTAATGAAAAAGCAGAAAACTACTATTCCCGTTAGACATGAAGTTGCTAAAGACTAAGCATTTCTTATTAGAATCTTAGTTTAATAAATAAAAAAATTGTAGCCGAAAAAACGGCTAACTAAAGAAAGGATTTGATTTTGTGTCATTTTTACCAAAACCGCATGGAGGAAAATTAATCCAAGCATACAACCCAAATCTTGACCTATCCCTTATTGAAAAAGAACTAGAAATTGATGCTATTGCCTTGAGTGACCTCGAATTAATAGGTGTTGGACTATTCAGCCCGCTTACTGGGTTCCTTGGAAAAGCAGATTATGAATCAGTCGTTTCGAGCATGCGTCTAGTTGACAATACGATTTGGTCTATTCCTGTCACACTACCTGTTTCCACTGAAACGGCTGCCACATTAAAGGTAGGCGAGGAAATGAAGTTGATTTTTAACAGTGAGGTTTACGGAGTCATTAAGGTATCCGAATGGTATGAACCGGACTTAGATAAAGAAGCACTAAAGGTATATAAAACACTTGAACTGGCTCACCCAGGTGTGAGACGTCTTTATGAAAGAGGTCCCGTTTATGTAGCAGGGGAAGTAACTCTCATTAAAAAACCGGAAAAGGGCGTCTTTACAGATGTATGGTTGGAGCCGAAAGAAACACGGGCCTTGTTTGAAGAAAAAGGCTGGAAAACAGTGGTGGGCTTCCAAACAAGAAATCCGATCCACCGCGCACATGAATACATCCAAAAGGCGGCATTAGAAACAGTTGATGGACTTTTCGTTAATCCATTAGTTGGGGAAACAAAATCTGACGACATTCCTGCAGACGTTCGATTAAAAAGCTATCGTGTGTTACTAGAAAACTACTATCCTACTGAACGGGTCCAGCTAGGTGTGTATCCAGCAGCAATGCGTTACGCAGGACCACGTGAGGCCATTTTTCATGCGATTGCCCGTAAAAACTTTGGTTGCACCCACTTCATCGTCGGACGCGATCATGCAGGTGTAGGCAATTATTATGGAACCTACGATGCCCAACTGATCTTTAGTGAATTTGAAGAAGGAGAACTTGGCATCAAACCACTGTTCTTTGAACATAGCTTTTATTGCAACAAATGTGAAGGTATGGCTTCAGATAAAACATGCCCACACAACAACGAAGACCGTGTCATTCTTTCAGGAACAAAGGTGAGAGAAATGCTGCGCACAGGAACACTTCCACCATCAACATTCAGTCGGAAAGAAGTAGTAGAAGTGTTGATTGAAGGAATGAAAGAAACGACGACGGTCTAAGGAGGCAGAACAATGACGAAAGCAACAAATATTACATGGCATGCAACAACGATTACTAAGGAAGACCGCCGTTTGAAAAAGGGACATGGCAGCTGTGTTCTATGGTTTACGGGTCTCTCAGGTTCTGGGAAATCGACCATTGCTAATGCTGTATCTAGCGAATTGTTTCGTCAAGGAATAACTGAATACGTTTTGGACGGTGATAATATCCGTCATGGTTTAAATAAAGACCTGGGCTTTTCCGACCATGATCGAACAGAGAATATTAGGAGAATTGGAGAAGTGGCGAAATTGTTTGTAGACAGTGGAGCCCTGGTGACAACTGCGTTTATTTCTCCCTTCCGTTCGGACCGTGCTCAGGTTCGCGAACTGTTTCAAGATGGTGAGTTTATTGAGGTATTTATCGATTGCCCTCTTGAAGAATGTGAAAGACGTGACCCTAAACAGTTATATGTGAAGGCGCGTCGTGGTGAAATTAAAGATTTTACAGGGATCAACTCACCATATGAGGCCCCGGAACGTCCAGAAATAACGGTTAGGTCCGATCAATTAACCGTCGAAGAATCAGTAAAACAAATATTTGGATATTTGCAGGATAAGAACATTATTTAACTGGTAATATAGAAAGGATGAATAGCCATGGTTGGAAAGGTGTATTTAGTAGGTGCGGGTCCAGGTGATCCAGAATTAATTACGGTAAAAGGATTAAGGTACCTGCAGCAAGCTGATGTCATCCTTTATGACCGGCTGGTAAATCCTGAACTTTTAAAGTATTCAAAACAAGGTGCCCAACTGATATACTGTGGTAAACTTCCACATTACCATACAATGAAGCAGGAAACGATCAATCATTTTTTAGTTAAATATGCGAAAAAGGGTCTTCAGGTCGTTCGTTTAAAGGGAGGGGATCCCTTTGTGTTCGGCCGTGGGGGAGAAGAAGCCGAGGAATGCTTGAGGAATGAAGTTCCTTTTGAGGTAGTTCCAGGGATCACGGCAGGCATTGCCGCTTCTGCTTATGCCGGAATTCCTGTCACCCATCGCTTTTTGAGCAGGAGTTTTGCCTTTATTACTGGTCATCAAGCAGGGGACCTAGCCGCGGAGCACCAATGGTCACACCTGGCAAAAGGAGTTGACACCCTTTGTGTCTATATGGGAGTTTCACATCTTTCGACGATTATTAATCAACTAATACAACACGGTAAATCACCTCAGACACCTATCGCTTTGATTCAATGGGGAACATTAAGTGACCAAAGAACGGTTGTTGGAACACTTGAAACGATCGAAGAACGGGTGAAGGTAGCAGGTGTGTCAAATCCGAGCATGATTGTGATAGGAGAGGTTGTTCGCCTTCATAAGGAGCTAAATTGGTTCCATGAAGAAATAATGCCTAGTTTACCAATACGGCATGGATAATCTTAGTCACTTGGTGGCAGTCTATGAGCCCGAGTAGAGGAAAAGAAAAAGGGACCGGTCGCATAGAAGCAGTCTATGAGCCCAAACAGAGGAAAAGAAAAAGGGACCGGTCGCGTAGAAGCAGCCTATAATCCCTAACAGAGGAAAAGAAAGAGGAACGGGATGTAAATAAGCTGAAATAAAGTATTCCTATTGGGCTTGTAGTAGTTTAAAATAAATAATAGTAATCCTATTGGATTTAATGATTTGTGTAAAACGATTATTTAAAATAGTTTGAGTTATTGAGTGGTCGAAAGATTTCGATCCCTAAAAGAGAGGAATTCTATGAAAGCAATACTTTACATTGGTCATGGGACACGCTCAAAAAAAGGAGCGGAGGAAGCGAACGATTTTATCCAAAGGGTAATGAAACGAGTGGATATTTCAATTCAGGAAATTAGTTTTCTTGAATTGGCTCCTCCTTTGATTGAGGAAGGCTTTCAGCGTTGTGTGGAAAGGGGAGCGACAGAAATTACTGTTGTCCCTTTGTTCCTTTTAGCGGCAGGACATATAAAGCAGGATATTCCAGAGGCACTTTCTTCATTGAAGGTCAAATACCCACATATTGAGGTAAATGTGAAGGATCCTTTCGGTGTCCAGGGAGCGATTCTAGATGGAATAGCAGAGTTGGTTCATTCTACGGTCGGCGACATAGGACTGGAAGATCGAATATTGATTGTTGGAAGGGGTAGCAGTGATCCGGTTGTTCACGATGATTTTGCACGGATTGCTAAGGGAATCCGTGAGCGGCTGGGAATCAGGCATGTGTCTGTTTGTTATATGGCTGCAGCCGAGCCAAGGCTGAGTGAAGGGTTAGAGATGATTACAGAAGGTACGGCTGGCCGAGTGCTGGTTGTCCCGTATTTATTATTCTCTGGGCTGCTTACTGCTGAAGTGAATCAAGAGGTTCAAAAGCGGCAAAAGGAAGGCCACCAAATCCTTCATACGGGTCCTTTAAGTGGTCATCAGGTGATTGAGGATATTGTTGTAAATCAGGCGACAAGGGAATAAGCTGCAGAGGTGCGGGTTCTAGATGCCTCGTTTTTGTGAAATAAGGGGCCGGGTGGTTTTATAAGAAGGATTCATAAAGCCCGTTCAAAGGGAAAAAGCGGGTGGCCGGTCGATAAGAGGTTTATAACGCCCGGAGAGCTGAAAAAAGTGTGATGTTGGTCGATAAGAGAGGTTTATAACGCCCGGAGAGCTAGAAAAAGCTAGTGGCGGGTCGATAAGAACGATTCATAAAGCCCGTACACCTGAAAAAAAGAGGTAGACGGTCGTTATAAAAGATTCATAGTGCCCGTCCAAGGAAAAAACCGAGGTCCACGGGCATAATAAAGGGCCCATAGTGCCCGTCCAACGAAAAAACCGAGGTCCACGGGCACTAAAAAGGGCCCATAGTGCCCGTCCAACGAAAAAACTGAGGTCCACGGGCACTAAAAAGGGCCCATAGTGCCCGTCCAAGGAAAAAACCGAGGTCCACGGGCACTAAAAAGGGTCTATAATGCCCGTCCAACGAAAAAACTGAGGTCCACGGGCACTAAAAAGGGTCTATAATGCCCGTCCAACGAAAAAACCGAGGCCCACGGGCACAATAAAGTGTCTATAGTTCCCGTCCTAATGAAAAACCGAGGTCCACGAGCAATAAAAGCTCAATTCAAGTCCTACCCAATGAAAAATAACAGATTCATAGTTTAATAACACAAAAACACATAACGGTCGCCAAAAAATACGACCAAAATAACAAAAAGTTTATTCCTTAGTGAGGTGGATATCGTTGCAACTTCAGGTAATCAACAGTCCGTTTAATCAGGAGCAGGCAGAACTACTTAACCGCCTTTTGCCAACCTTAACAGATGCACAAAAAGTTTGGCTGAGCGGCTATCTTGCTGCAACCCCATTTACAGTTCTTGGAGCAGCCAACAACCAGGGGACAGTCCTTCCTGTCCAAAGCAGTAATTCAAAAGCGACAAAAGAAATAACAATCCTTTATGGTTCACAAACGGGCAATGCTCGGGGGCTAGCAAAGAAAACAGGCAAAACATTAGAGGGAAAAGGGTTCCAAGTAACTGTCTCTTCTATGAATGATTTTAAAACAAATAATATAAAAAAAATCCAAAACCTTCTTATTATAGTAAGTACCCATGGTGAAGGTGAGCCACCTGATAGTGCACTCACATTCCATGAGTTTTTACACAGCAAAAGAGCACCAAAGCTGACGGATCTTCATTTCTCCGTACTAGCACTTGGAGACAGCTCATATGAATTCTTCTGTCAAACAGGAAAAGAATTCGATTCTCGCCTCGAAGAACTAGGCGGCACACGACTATATCCACGCTTCGACTGCGATGTGGATTATGATGAGTCAGCATCTGAGTGGCTCGAAGGAATCCTCGGCAGCTTAAGTGCCGAACTAGAAGGAACTTCTGTTAAAAGCGCAAGTCCAGTAGCGGCAGCAGCTCAATCTACTGAATCCGAGTACTCAAAAAGCAATCCATTTAAAGCCGAAGTACTTGAAAATATCAATCTCAACGGACGTGGCTCCAATAAAGAAACACGTCACCTTGAACTATCACTCGAAGGTTCAGGACTGACCTTTGAACCTGGTGATAGTCTAGGAATCTATCCGGAGAACGATCCTGCACTTGTTGAACAACTCCTTGCTGAATTGCCATGGAGTAGTGAAGAAACAGTGATCGTTAATAAACAGGGAGACGTTCTATCCCTACAAAAAGCGCTCACTTCTTATTTTGAGATTACCGTTTTATCAAAACCGTTCCTTGAAAAAGTGGCGAAGCTTTCAAAAAATGAGGAGCTACAAGACCTGATTGCACCGGGTAATGAGGAAAAAATGAAAGCCTACATCCATGGGCGTGACCTGTTTGACCTGGTTCATGACTTTGGTCCTTGGGGAGAATCGGCACAAGAATTTATTTCGGTCCTTCGTAAAATCCCTGCCCGTCTTTACTCGATTGCCAGCAGTTTAGCAGCCAACCCGGATGAAGTCCATTTAACAATCGGTGCTGTACGCTATGATGCCCATGGCCGTGAAAGAAAGGGCGTTTGCTCCATTTTAACAGCTGAACGCTTGCACCTTGGAGATACACTACCTGTATTTATACAGCAAAACGAAAACTTTAAGCTGCCAACAAACCCTGAAACGCCAATTATAATGGTTGGACCTGGTACAGGAGTAGCACCATTCCGTTCGTTCATTCAGGAACGAGAAGAAACAGGTGCAGAAGGGAAATCATGGCTGTTTTTCGGAGATCAGCATTTTGTAACAGATTTCCTTTACCAAACCGAATGGCAAAAATGGTTAAAAGAAGGCGTCTTGACAAAAGTAGATGTGGCCTTTTCACGTGATACAGATGAAAAAGTATATGTTCAACACCGCATGCTTGAGCAAAGCGAAGAATTATTTGAGTGGCTACAAGAAGGAGCACACCTATATATTTGCGGAGACGAGAAACATATGGCACATGACGTCCATCACACGCTTCTTTCTATTATTGAAAAAGAAGGCAATATGAGCCGTGAACAAGCAGAAGCCTATCTTGCCGAAATGCAGCAGCAAAAACGATACCAACGGGATGTATATTGATGGGATGGAAAGGAGTTATTTCAACATGGTGAAACAAATCTTAAAAGCACCGGACGGCCCGCCAAGTGATGTTGAGGGCATAAAAGAACGAAGCAACTATTTGCGTGGTACATTAAAAGAAGTCATGGGCGACAGGATCAGCGCCGGCATTCCTGAGGATGACAACCGTCTCATGAAGCATCATGGTAGCTACCTTCAAGATGACCGTGATCTTCGCAATGAACGACAAAAACAAAAACTTGAGCCAGCGTATCAGTTCATGCTGCGTGTACGATTACCTGGTGGGGTGGCTGCTCCAGCCCAGTGGTTGGTTATGGATGAACTTGCTGATAAATACGGAAATGGCACGTTGAAACTGACAACACGTGAGACGTTCCAAATGCACGGCATTTTAAAATGGAATATGAAAAAGACAATTCAGCAAATCCATGCTTCCCTTTTAGACACTATTGCTGCTTGTGGGGATGTCAATCGTAACGTCATGTGTGCTTCAAACCCATATCAGTCAGAAATTCATGCGGAAGTGTATGAATGGTCTAAAAAATTAAGTGATGACCTGTTGCCACGTACAAGAGCCTATCATGAAGTTTGGCTGGACGAAGAAAAAGTAGCTGGCACACCGGATGTGGAGGAAGTAGAACCAATGTATGGTCCGCTTTATTTACCGCGGAAATTTAAAATTGGAATTGCAGTTCCTCCATCAAATGATATCGATGTCTTTTCACAGGATCTTGGATTTATTGCCATTGTGGAAGATGGAAAGCTAATCGGATTCAATGTAGCAATTGGCGGCGGTATGGGTATGAGTCATGGTGATACAGCAACCTACCCGCAGCTTGCGAAGGTTATCGGCTTCTGTAAGCCAGACCAGTTGTATGAAGTGGCGGAAAAAACAATTACCATTCAACGTGACTATGGAAACCGTTCTGTTCGAAAAAATGCACGTTTTAAATATACGGTTGACCGATTAGGTTTAGAGACAGTTAAGACGGAACTAGAAAACCGTCTTGGCTGGAAATTGAATGAAGCTAAATCCTATCATTTTGACCATAACGGAGATCGGTACGGCTGGGTAAAGGGTATACAAGGTAAATGGAATCTAACCTTATTTATTGAGGGTGGTCGTGTTGCAGATTTTGCGGACTATAAGCTAAAAACAGCTCTTCGCGAAATTGCAAAAATCCATACAGGTGATTTCCATTTAACACCGAATCAAAATGTAATTATCGCCAATGTATCTAGTCAGAAAAAGAAACAAATTAATGCTCTAATGGAACAATACGGTTTGACGGATGGAAGCCATTTTTCAGCTCTCCGTCGTAATTCGATGGCGTGTGTGGCACTGCCAACATGCGGATTAGCGATGGCGGAAGCGGAACGATATTTACCGAATCTAATTGATAAAATTGAAACTATTGTAGATGAGAACGGCCTTCGCAACGAAGAAATCACCATTCGTATGACAGGCTGTCCAAACGGCTGTGCCCGACATGCACTTGGAGAGATTGGCTTCATCGGTAAAGCGCCAGGTAAATACAATATGTATCTTGGTGCAGCACACGACGGCAGCCGTCTAAGCAAAATGTACCGGGAAAATATTGGTGAAAAGGAAATCTTGAAGGAACTAAACGTGGTTCTTTCCCGCTATGCAAAAGAACGCAACGAAGGGGAGCACTTTGGAGATTTCACCATTCGTGCAGGGATTGTCAAGCCAACAACTGATGGAACGAATTTTCACGAATAAAAGGTTTCCATCGCAAATATTAATAGTTAAGAGACTCGCCATAGTAATTGGCGAGTTTCTTTTATTAGGAATACAAAAACCTTATTTATATAAAACCTCATTTACTTATGATACGGTTCACCGTGATGTAACAAAATGAGGTTTTTATTTATGAAGCTTACTTGACTATCATCTCCTTTAAATATATTATCGCACCAGATTCGATCATATACTCAGTAACACACAGGAGATGGGAAATACGAAGCTATTATCTCCGACAACTTTAAAATGTCAAACGCAATTTTTGTGAGATAAATCACAATTGGCTAGCATTATTAATGTTATCATTATTATTGAGGTTAAATAATAATCACCTAGAAGTAGAGGATTTTCCTCACTAATATTCTATTATATTCTTTTCATAAAGAGAGATTGCATAAAGGAGTGTTTTAAATGTCTGAAAATAAATTGTCAGAATTAATTAGTCCTGAAGCTATCATTAATTTTGAAACCGGTGCAATTAAAGCGAGCACTTTGGATTCAATTATCAATCTTTTACCATTTGAAATGGGTTTTTGCGATGCTAACGATATTTTCCGCTGGTATTCAAATAATCCAAACCGTGTCCATGGTCGTCGTAAAGAAGCAATTGGTCGCCATGTGCTTGAGCTTCACCCAAAAGTGGCTCATCACGTTGAAAAATTGTTGAATGATTTTCGTTCAGGAGCACGCGACGAATGGGAATTTTGGTTTCCAAAACGCTCTGGGGAAGAATCTGGTCAAATTTACCAAAAATTTATGGCAGTACGTGATGAAAATGGAAAATACCTTGGTTGTATGGATGTGACCATTAATCTCGACCTTTTCAAAGGAAAAGAAGGTAAACACACCCCTGAAACTATTAACGAATTTATAACTGTTATGCCTGAATAAAATATATCTTTTTGATTTGAGAGGCTGCTGAAAAACACACTGGATCCCCCGATTCAATGTGTTTTTTTTATATTGAGTCTCCCAAACCCCAACTGCAAAATTGAAAATTCTTAATTCTACGAAAGTGATGAGACATTCCATGCTAAAATTTTTAGCGGTTTTAAAGATAGAAAGAATAATTAACAGCGAACCTATTAAGAATTGCAAAATATCACAGATTGGGTCTTATTTAAACTTCAAATTAATATAATTACTTAGTTAGCTTATCCTAGAGGTGAATATTTTGGAGATTTTTGGTTTGTCCTTTACTGTTCTTTTGGAAGTTATTTTAATCAATATTGTTTTAAGTGGGGATAACGCAGTTGTAATCGCAATGGCATCACGGAATGTTCCAAAGAGGCAACAAAAGAAAGCAATCTTTTGGGGAACATTTGGAGCTATTATTTTACGTTTACTATTTGCAATAGCAATTGTTTACCTACTAGATTTACCTTTTGTAACTTTTGTAGGTGGCCTTCTTCTAGTGTATATTGCCATCAAACTTCTACTAGGTGATGATGAGAATTATCATAGAGAAGGGGGTTCAAGTCTAATTTCCGCTGTAAAAACAATTATTATTGCTGATGCTATCATGTCCCTTGATAATGTCCTAGCTATCGCTGGTGCGGTTGAAGGTAATATAGCTGGTATCATTATTGGAGTCATAGTTAGTATTCCTCTAGTTGTTTTTGGGAGCCAATTAATATTAAAAGCAATGGAAAAGTACCCATTAATCTCTTATGCTGGTGCTGGAATATTAGCTTGGACAGCGGGTGAAATGATGGTAGCAGAACCAAAATTCGAGTATATTCTTCCATATGATTTACATTTATTGATTCCTTCTGCTATCACAGTTCTTGTCATTGGTTTGGGATATTTAACGAATAAGATAAAAACAGCTAAAGAAAGTTAAGCAAAATTGAAATGGAATGTATCTATTTCAATTTTGCTTATTTTATAACATATTAGGTTAATTCTATGAATCATGGAACAATTTCAAAAATAGTACCTTGGTTAAAATCAGTCACTTTCATCGAGCTATAAACTCCTAAATATAGTCTGGTTTGATCCAGATTCGTTCCCAAATTAACATAATAAGCGGACTCTGACCCGAAATTATAATCGGTTTCAATCACACTAAAATCATTTAGTTTATCATCTGTTCTTACCTTGGTATAAGCCAAAACCCCTCTAGCCGCAGTTTGCGATTCTTTTTTTCTAGCAAGATCGGTAAACACAACGCTACCCGTTAAATCGGGGATTCCAGTCCCCATAAAGGCTTGCACCCCTGTAAGTGCAGTTCCTCCAAACTTATCGGGCCTTTGGTCTTTATGAAAATAACTAGTTAGGGGCTGAATACGCTTCACTGAAGTTTCTATTGCTTCATCGTAATAAGCAATGGCTTTCTCATCCAAATTCGGATTTGAAGTGCAGCCTTTTATAGTCGGGGTAGGAAAAGCACCTTCCCATCCTCGCCAGCCAAAGTTAATGAATCCTTCTTGGTCAGCTTCAGTGTTGCTTAAAGAAGCTTGAACAAGCAGAGTGACCGGTATGGGTTTATATGAGAGGAAAGAATAAATCGACTCCACCAAATCCTGTCCGACCTGTCCTACATATTTAATATACTGATTATAAAACCTTTGAAATGAAATGCCTGGGATATTTCGAACCCCTTTGGCCAGTACCGTAAGTGTTTCCTGAATAGGTACGGGAAGTTCATTAAAACGTGTGACTACGGGTGGGTTATCGATAAATGTATTCTTAGCTACATCTATTTCAATGATTTTACCGGCGATTTCCAAATCGTCCTGACTTAAATTAAATGGATCATAGCCTGATCCACCGTCTCCTGTTGTTAACACAAGTTTTCCTGTTTCAGGTGAAAAGTTTAAGCTATTGACACCGTTATGATTGAAAAATGGTCTTCTTAAGTTAAGTAATGTCCGTTGTTTTTGAGGTTGACTATTCGATTGTACAATCCATTCTTCCACGGTATCAATATGATCATATTGAGTTTCTCGATTTATCCACCTTAGGTTTAACGTTTTGGGATCACACGGGTTAGGATTGAAAGGTTCAGGAAGAGCACCTAGACCTTGTGTTCCGGCCACTGAATAGTGAAGATAAAACAAGCCGTTATAATAAAATTGGGGATGAAACGCCAGCCCAAGCAATCCCCGTTCATCATATCCACCACCAGGATCACCTAGCTTGATGATTCGCGGGCGAATATCTAAAAAAGTTCGTACAGCTCCGTTTCCTATGTAAAAGATTTCTCCTATCTGGGTTGCGATAAATAATCTTTCTATGGAGTCACCGGGAAGTAAAGCTGTCTTCAAAACAGTGGGCAAATTTATCTTACTTACAATGGGCCGTAAACGAACCTTCACTTTTTTCAAGTAACTTTACACCCCTTCTAATTGTATTCTTTATAAGAATATGATTTGAACTGCTCTATTAGTCCAAATGAGGGTAGGGGAATCCGGCAGTTGATCTTTTCCACACTTAGTTTTTATTTGAACTCATTTTATTGTGATAATCTTTTAGGAGTTGGAAAAGAATAGTACCGAAGAAAGGAGGGATTGCGAATGTTTGTGAAAAAGTGGTTAACTCGATTAGTCGTTGTGCTTGCAATGATTTTGGGTGTGACAAGTACAGGCACACTCAGTGTATTTGCTAAATCCGGAGTCGCACCACAGAATTTTGAGTCAGTGAAAGCGATTGAGGTCAAGTTGTACGATGATGCCTTTAATCCGAAAGTCATCACTATTCCATCTGGAAAAACGACAACATTGAAATTAAAAAACGAAGGTAAGAAAGAGCACACCTTCACTGTGGAAAAGCTCAGTATTGACGTTGAAGTTCAACCTGGGCAAGAAAAATCCATTACCGTTAATCCGAAAAATACCGGTACATATGATCTGATCTGCCGTTACCATTTTCAAGAAGGTATGGTTGGGAAAGTAATAGTCAAATAACAAGCAGTGCCAAGGGGCCTTGCTTGTTAATTAAATCTTGCAAAGCGTACAGTTACAGTTGCGGAATGGGTAAAAAAGCAAATCAATAATAAATAAATGAGTCAATAGGACATTTTTTATTGACTCGTTTATTCACTTGAAAATATATAGACATCTATGTATAATAGAAAACATGATAAAATATAACACAGCATCAAAAGTTGGAAAGATAAGAGACGCAGTAAACAATTTGATTTTGTCAGAGCTTGGAAAACACGGTGTGAATGGAATCGCCCCTTCTCATGGGGATATTTTAGTGTGTCTTTATGAAAAAAATGGCTTATCCGTGAAGGAACTGGCTGAAAAAATCCATCGCACTCAGCCAACAGTAACTGTTTTAATTGATAAGTTACAAAAATTAGGTTTTGTCGAGAGAATAAAGAGTTGGGAGGATAGTAGGGTAACGTTAATCAAACTAACGGAAAAGGGAGTCCAGTTGGAACCAATTTTTTATGAGATTTCAGAAAAATTGAACACTGTCATTTATGGTGGTTTTACGGACACCGAAAAAGAAAAGTTGGAACATTTATTAGAAAAAATCCTAAATAGGTTTTAATTTTTTTTGGCATATTACATAGATGTCTATGTAATGGTAATTTTTATACATTAAAAATAGGGTAAGCTATTATAAAAAAAGGAGAGATAAAATGATTCGATTTGAACAAGTTTCGAAACAATTCCTTAATGGGACCTTTTCCGTTAAGTCTTTAGATTTTGAGATAAAGAAAGGTGAATTTTTTGTTTTAATCGGACCCAGTGGTTCAGGTAAGACAACCACATTAAAAATGATTAATCGCCTCATCGAATTATCAAATGGTTGGGTTTGGATTAATGGGAAGAAAATAAGCGATTATGATATCAATGAACTTCGTTGGGATATAGGGTATGTTCTCCAACAAATTGCTCTTTTTCCACATATGTCAATTGCTGAAAATATTGCGATTGTTCCTGAACTAGTAAATTGGGACAAAGAAAAGATCGCTGCTCGTGTGGATGAATTGCTAAAAATGGTAGGTCTAGATCCAAAAGAATATCGAAATCGTAAACCCAGTGAACTTTCGGGCGGCCAACAGCAACGAGTAGGTGTAATAAGAGCGTTAGCTGCAGATCCTGAAATCATCTTGATGGACGAACCGTTTAGTGCGCTTGATCCATTTAGCCGGGAAAAATTGCAGGATGAACTGCTTGAAATTCAGCGAAAACTGAAAAAAACCATTGTGTTTGTTACTCATGACATGCAAGAAGCTTTGAAGCTAGGGGATCGTATTTGTCTGATGAAAGATGGTGAAATCATTCAAATTGGCACTCCACACGAATTTTTAACCAATCCTGTGAATGATTTTGTGCGTGAATTTGTTGGTAGCCGTAAATTATCGATTAATTTGAATGAACTTATTACATCTATTCCAGTAGGAAAAGAATTTTTATCCAATACTAAAACCATTTCCTTATCGACTCCAGTAGATGAGGTATTAGATCAACTAGCATTGTTCGAACAAATTTTTATAGAAGAAAATGGAAAAGTAATCGGGAATATCAGCCGACAAAATGCAATGAAGGTAATGTCACGATATTTGAGAGAGAGAGGGCAAATTAATGAGTAATTTGATAAGTGTCTTGTCAGATCGGAAATCTCAGCTTTTGAATGCTCTTTTGCAACATCTAGAAATATCGTTAATTGCTCTTTTTTTCTCATTAATTATTGCGATTCCGTTAGGAATTTATTTAACACGAAAACAAAGAATAGCAGAATATATCATTGGCATTACTGGAGTGCTGCAAACCATTCCTTCTTTAGCTTTGTTAGGTCTTTTGATTCCACTTTTTGGAATAGGAACCGTCCCTGCTGTGATAGCGCTAATCGCTTATGCTCTCCTTCCTCTATTACGGAACACCTATACGGGAATTAAAGAGGTAGAACCTTCATTATTGGAAGCCGCTAGTGCCATGGGAATGAACAGAAGAAAAAGACTATTAAAAGTCGAGCTTCCTTTAGCCATGCCTGTAATCATGGCGGGTATCCGGACGGCTACCATTTTTATTATAGGAACGGCCACGATTGCTTCCTTAATCGGAGCAGGTGGATTAGGGGATATTATTCTACTTGGAATATCCCGAAATGATTATTCACTTATTGTCCTGGGAGCTGTGCCATCCGCACTATTAGCGATTATTTTTGACCTTTTTCTCCGAAGGCTGGAGAGAGTTTCCTTTAAAAAGATCATGGTCGCCTCTGGTGCGCTTGCACTGGTTACCGTTCTAATCATTGGTTCTATGGTTGGTCCGACCGTTCTTCAAAATGAGCAAAAGCCGATTGTGATTTCTGGAAAATTTGGTCCAGAGCCGGAAATTTTAGACAATATGTATAAATTACTAATCGTAGAAAATACAGATTTGAAAGTGAAGCTAAGAACCGGATTAGGCGATACGACCTTTGTTTTTAATGCATTAAAATCGAAGGATGTTGATGTTTATCCGGAATTTTCGGGAACTGCCATTGCCAACTTACTAAAAGAGAACCCAGTAAGTACAAACAGTAAGGAAGTGTTTACACAAGCAAAAGAAGGAATGGCTAAAAAATATAATATGGCATTGTTATCTCCAATGCAATTTAATGACACCTATGCGATAGCGGTCCCAGAAGATTTTGCAAAAAAGTATAATCTGAAAAAGATTTCCGACCTCGTAAAGGTCGAGCAGTATGTTACAGCCGGTTTTGATCCTGAGTTTGCCGACATAAAAGATGGATATCCAGGTTTGGCTCAGAAATATGGTTTGAATTTTAAAATTGTTACCATGGACCCGTCTGTAAGGTATCATGCCATTCAAACAGGCAAAGTAAATCTGATGAATGCCTATTCAACGGATGGTGAACTGCAAAAATACCATCTGGTTGTTCTTGAAGATGATAAACATTTCTTCCCGCCATATCAAGGATCACCTTTATTGCGACAAGAAACCATAGAAGAATACCCAGAGATTGTACCAGCATTGAACAAACTTGCCGGAAAGATTACCGATAGCCAAATGCAAAAAATGAACTATGAAGTTGGGGTTAAAGGAAAGAAAGCCGAAGATGTGGCAAGAGACTTCTTAACCAAGGAAGGTCTCCTGATAAAAAAGTAAGGTATAAGGA
The DNA here is from genome assembly GCF_030915525.1 of Neobacillus sp. PS2-9. Taxonomy (NCBI): domain Bacteria; kingdom Bacillati; phylum Bacillota; class Bacilli; order Caryophanales; family Bacillaceae; genus Neobacillus; species Neobacillus sp. PS2-9. The sequence continues at coordinate 2,906,209 of NZ_CP133269.1, read as the reverse complement.
GGAGTTAAAATGAAGGCAGTTGTTTTGGAAAAACCCTGTAAAGCAGATGAATTAGTTGTACAAGAAGTACCCACCCCTAAAGTGAAGCCGGGGTGGGTACTTGTAAAAATTAAGGCGTTTGGTATCAACCGGTCGGAGATTTTTACTAGACAAGGAGATTCTCCGTCTGTCAAACTCCCTCGAATTATTGGAATTGAATGCGCAGGAGCGATTGAAGATCCTTCAGATAGTTCTTTTCAAAAAGGTCAAAAGGTTGTATCCCTGATGGGAGGGCTTGGGCGTGAGTTTGATGGGAGTTATGCGGAATATGCGCTAATTCCATCCTCACAGGTTTATCCGATTGACAATGATTTGGACTGGGTGGAATTAGCAGCCATCCCTGAAATGTATTACACAGCATATGCCTCCCTTTTTGATACGCTCCGACTTACGAAAGGGGAAACTCTTCTGATCCGCGGCGGCACAAGCTCTGTTGGTCTAGCTGCATTACAACTTGCTAAAAGTGTGGGTGCTACTGTCGTTTCAACTACCCGCACAAAGAAAAGTTGGAATTATTAATGCAAAATGGTGCGGATTTTGTTTTGCTTGATGATGCAAGTTTATCAGAACACCTTTTCTCCATTTTTCCAAATGGTGTTAATAAAGTCTTAGAACTGGTTGGTACAGTCACGTTGAAAAGTTCGTTGAAATTACTCTCAGATCACGGAATTTTATGTATGACAGGTATATTAGGCGGTGAATGGGTGTTGGAGAATTTTGAGCCTATGATGGATATTCCTTCTGGTGCCTATTTTACTCAGTTTGATAGCGGGGTGGATTTTAAAGAGAAATTGCTAGTTGAACTATTTGACCATATTGGACAACATAAAATTAATGTTCCAATTGCAAAAGTTTTCCCACTTGATGAAATCGATAAGGCGCACCGCCTGATGGAAAGCAATACTGCCAATGGGAAAATTGTTGTTGTAATTCTTAATAGAACTAGTGAAGGAGATTACAAGGATCTGATAGGAAATAGGAAAATTAGTGAGACGAAAAACAAATAGTTGTACTTATTAAAATTGAGAGTGGCAAAAATGATTGTGTTTATGTTTTCTTGCAAATCCTTTTATAAAATGTTAAACTAAAAAAGAATTATTTTTGTTCGGTGTAAAGGATAGTATAAGATTAACTTTTCGTCTTGATGATCACTGAGTGCAAGGATAGTAACACATTGTGTGCAAAGCACACAGCAGGAGGAAACAAAATGGAACAAGGTAAAGTAAAATGGTTTAACGCAGAAAAAGGTTTCGGATTCATCGAGCGTGAAGGCGGAGAAGACGTATTCGTTCATTTCTCAGCGATCCAAGGCGAAGGTTTCAAATCTTTAGACGAAGGTCAAACAGTTACTTTCGACGTTGAGCAAGGTCAACGTGGAGCTCAAGCAGCTAACGTGCGTAAAGCTTAATAATAGTAACAAAATAAAGCAGGCTCTTCATAGAGTCTGTTTTTTTTCTTGGCTGTGTTAAAGAACAGTATTGATTTTTACGCCCTGTTGATTGGAGCGGAAGGCACGAAGACTCCTGTGGGAGTATGGTTCAGGGGAGACCCGCAGGCGCATGCGCCGAGGAGGCTCGCCGAAACACCCACGGAAAGCGAAGTGCCAGGAGCGGAAATCAATAGGCAAGTTTAACAAAGCCTTTCTTTTAAAACAAGGAGCCCTACTCACGAATGAATAGGGCACAAGTAAACAAGTAAATCAAATGGTACACAAAGTGTATCACAAGATCAAAATTTCTCCTAATTATCTTTGAATAATAATTTTAAAGTGCTTTTGTAGAGATTGGCTAAAATTGTTACTCTTTTTTGGTGGATGCTGCTTATCCCCAATAAAAATAAGCATCCGATTATTCGGATGCATACTTAATTATTCCATGTAAATAAACTGAGTATTCTCTCTGTACGTATTCTCTTAATTTAATTTTTCCTTCTGTTTCTAAAACTCTAACCAATTCTTGAATCTTATTTTCATCTTCTTTTGTAGTAGGAATCTCTAATGAAAACATATTCCCTCGACTAGCATTTAATAATCTTTTTAATAACTCCACTTTATTCATTGGGTCATCCCCTTTAGCTAATATATTCGACATAAAGTGGACTTTTTCCTTGGAAAATCTTATATTTATTTTAAAATTTTTACCGGGTTTCCACTAAAAGCATTTGATTTCAGGTACCCTGACAGAAACGGGTAGCTTTTTTTATTTGATTTTTTTATATCCACTTTCTACCAATCTAATCATATCTCGCCCTGAGGTCTTTTCTGTTTCATGATAACCTTCCTCATCACGCAAACTCAAATACCAGTTACTATCGCCATCTTCATTTAGCCTATATAACTTATTGGTAATAACATTAGTATAAAAATCTCCATTTCTAAGCCTCATAATATCCCACCTTTAATGTAGATAAACATTATTATGCCCAAGATAATGAACTGGAGTCATTAGACTTATTTAAGGTTAAACTGATTTTGTTTTTCCACGATCGCCAATCTTAAAAAACAATCTAAGCAACGGTGGCACCGCGAAATAAATAAAAAACAACCGAAATAGCTGATACCCCGTTACCATTGATAAATCAGCATGTACCTCATGTGCAAGTATACCCATTTGATCCATACCACCGGGTGCCAAGCTCAAGAAACTAGTGGAAGGCGCAATATGGTAAAACGACACGAGAAGCATGCTTAAACCAATCGACCCCAAAATCATAATCATCCCACTAACAAGGGCTAGTGAAATGATTTTCGCCTTATGTTGTAATTTTTCAGGCTTCAACAACAGTCCAATGTAACCGCCAATCAAAAATTGTGATACATCCAAAACCGCAGGTGATAATGACGGACCGTGGAAACCAGAAATCGTAGCAATAGCTGTTCCAAGAATAGGACCTAACAAAAATGGGGTAGGAAACTTAAGCCTTTTTGCTAAAAAAGCACACACAATACAGAGTACAGCAAACATGATCACTGTTGGAAAAATAGGTCCAGTGAATGTCATCCCTTTTTCAACAAAATCAACCCCTGTATGAGCCGGTGAATGTTTAAAATATGACCCCAGGATAAGAAAGGGAACAAAGAAAATAATCATTAACAATCGTGCTACTTGCAGAAAGGTAACAGTAGTTATATCAATTCCCTTGACCTCTTCGGCGAAAATAATCATCTGTGAAAGGCCTCCGGGAATACTCCCAGTCAACACAGTGGGATAATCCACGCCTGAAAGCTTAGACACCACAAAGGCAATCCCAGCACAAAAAGTAACAAGTAAAACCGTCATTAGTAACATAGAAGGTAATTTAGCTACAATTTGTAAAAGGGCGTCCTTCGTAAACGAAAGACCAATCGAGTAACCAACGATTATTAACCCTGTATCACGAATATAACTCGGCCAAAAGAAGGCTATCTTCCCAAATCTAGCTCCAATTAATACTGCTGTCATCGGTCCAAGCAGCCACGGTATCGGAGTATGAAGAACCGTAAAAAGGAGGCCACCGATGAATGCCACCGCCAAGGTTACGGAAAATCGAAGCATTTTGTTGTCTTTATTCAATAGAAACCCTTCTGTCTAAAAAATTTATTTCCGCCCTTCCATTAAGGAAACACGGTATTTATGTAATTCACAATTCATGACACCTTCAACAACAGCAGGATCATTCTCCATGATCTTCTGCGCAGCATCCCATGATTCTGAACGTAAAATACAAATTCCCATGGCGCCATCCAGGCATGGACCTGCAAGGATTAGTTTTTCCTGTGCTAAAAGATCCTTTAAATAATCAAAATGCTTCCCCATAATAGCATTTTCCTCATCAGTCATTGTCTCAATAAAATGTTCCCGCTTCGGTCTTATTACATAAACAAACTCTTCCATATAATCCCCCTGTTAATATTAAGATTCCCTAATTTTAACATGCGCGGTCCGTAATGTTCAAAAAACTGATTCAGTAATAGCAGGAAAACAGGAAATAAACTAGAAAAATAATAAGATAGCAGCACGAAGGGGAGTGCAAGAGATGAAAGTAGAATATTTAGGCCCTGGGAGAGTGGCAGATTTTGTTGCGTATTGTAAGAAACACAAAGTGGACTTAGATGATTCGTTTTTGTATGACGACCATCTAGAAAAATTTCAACCCAATGAAGAAAATCCGACCTACATCCTAACTAATCAGGAGGGAGAATTAATCGCTGCTGCCTCACTGATGATAAATGAATATCATCGTCGTGGTAGGAAAGCACGTTTCAGGATTTTTCATTCAGAAGCGGACAATATCGAGAGCTATAACCTATTAATGCAGGAAATGGTAAAGAAGACAAGCGGCTTGGATGAAGTCTTTTTGTTCGTCCCATTTGCAAATGAAAAATTGGCTAAGTTTATGGAACAATTGAAATTTACGGCGGAACGATACACCTTTTTACTTGTAAGAGGTGATGAGGTGATTCCGGACTTCACCGTGCCTGAGGGGTATGAAATTCGACCCTACCGATTAGGAGTGGATGAAGAAGCTTGGTGTACGGTTCGAAACGCTGGCTTCGCCAATCTAAAGGGGAGTGAAACACCACAAACTCCAGATATGGTGGCGAAAATGATGGCAAAGAATGATTATATTGAAGGGGCTTCCTTAATCCTTTATCACAAAGATCGACCTGTAGGAGTCATTCGCGGGGCTGTCGATGAATATGAGGATGCACCGATTATGAATATTGGTCCGATTGCGATTGTGCCAGAATACCAAGGAAAAGGCTTGGGAAGGATCCTCCTCCGATATTTATTGCATTTTGCCAAACAAATTTCATATGACAGGACAATCCTGTGTGTGAACGCCGAAAATGAAAGGGCCAAAGCATTATATATTCAAGAGGGTTTTAAACAAGTCGATGGAGTAACCTGTTATACCTTTCAATTGTAATAAAGCAAAATAAAACAAGAGCAGTTGAAAAAGAGTTACTGCTCTTGCTTGAGAATATATTTTTAAAAATCACAGGTATTAATGGTCACTGCTTTCCATTTGGTCATGGCCATGATCATGATCACGTTCGTCCTCAAATTCCTCTTGATTAAAGCCAAAAGGACCTCTTCTTTGCATGTGTTCTACACGGAAGAGAGCAACAATGGTTTCAATGCGAATTGCCACTAACGTGGAACGCATCCGGCCTCTTGTCTCCAACACAATAACATCTTTACCAACTTCAAGCAATCTTCCAGTATAAGTCCCTTGAAGCGTAACTACCTCAACTTCTCTTTTTAATAGTTCTTGGGCAAGTTGATGGAAATTTATCTCTGCCATACCTCATCATCTCCTTCATTTACATTAAATGCAACTTCCATAAAAAAGCCTCAATTTTTTTAAAAATTTTTAGGTGTTTATCTACAATCTTTAGAATGAAGGTTTGTCCAAACCTTGGAAATTCACTATAATAATGGAAAATACTATTAAACTTGGAGAATTAAAAATTGTGAATAACCAACTTTCTTTAATATATGTCTTCTTTAGCCTGAGTGTCTTTTTCATCCTTTTATTTCTATATTCATTACCTAAGAAGAACCATCCGTATCTCTTGTACTTCGGATTGTTCCTTGCAACAATGTCGATTAACTTATTAGGTGTATGGCAACTAAATAAAGCCTTAGGATATTTAACCTTATTAAAATATGCCTCCTATGGTGCTGGAACTTTTTTCTTGCTTTTTTACGAACAAATTTTTGGTCAAGGACTTCATAAAATCAATCAGAAATTATGGCAACTACATTTGTTATGCTGGGGGATGATCATCTTGCTATCCCTTTCATCCATAGTTCGTCTCGAAGCAAGCTTTTTTCCATACAGCATTCTAAACATTGCAACCGTAATTTATATTGCTATTATCACCATCTCAAAGGCCCATTCTGGTAATAACGATGCGAAAATCTTCACTCTCGGGCTGCTCAGTTTGATTCTTACACTTATCATCGATATCTCTTTAGCTATCAAAATATCAAACTATGCTCCATCGCAGACTACCACTTGGGGATTACTTGTATTTACTTGTTGCCTTACCGCCATTTTACTTAAACGCTACATAGCAAGGGGATCAGAATTTATTTATGAGACATTTACTTTCCATCAAGACCCCATTGAACTAAAAATGAAAGCCGACTCCATGGTTTTGCATACGTTAAAAAATGAAATTAACCGTCTTTTTTATCTAAATGAACGCAGCAAACGGATTGTTTCCTCGAAAGACGATTCGATAAGAGAGCTCCTCGTGAAAAATTTCGAGGCGATGGATGAATCATTATCCCATATGAATGAAATGATTTTAGCAGTGAAAAAAACCGATAATGTGGTCTTGAATCTTCGTAATCACTCATTTAATGAGGTTGTTTTTGAAGCAGTATCCAACTTTCAAGCAGGAATAGATAATTCAATTGAGCTGGAAGTGAAGGCAGATGATTCCATCAACTTAGAGATTGACCCATTACATGTAAAAGAATGCGTTTTGAACCTCTTATCCAATAGTTTAGAGGCTATTGAACACTCAAATGGAAAAATACGAATCTCCCTTTACCGTCAAGGGCATGAGGCTGTGTTACAAGTATCTGATAATGGAAAAGGAATTCATCCGGATCATATACAGGATGTAATTACTCCATTATTTACAACGAAGAAAACAGTTTCTCATCATGGTGTGGGCCTTTACTATGTGTATTATGTTGTCAATAAACACGGGGGAACACTTTCAATTCCATACTCAGAATTGAGGAAGGGCACAACCATTCAGGTTCGAATGCCGCTTAAGAAAACCACCACAAGAATACGGAGAGTGAATACATTTGAAAAAAATAAAAGTCATGCTGGTTGAAGATGACCCAAGATGGCAAAGGGATATTGTTGATGACCTTGAAAAGGAATCCGATTTGGAAGTGGTTAGAGTTGTTTCATCAAAAGAAGAGGCCCTTGAAACAGCGAAAGATATTGAAATGGATGTCATTCTCATGGATATCAATCTGACGGAAAATAATCTGGATGGGATCGAGGCAACACTCGAGATCTTCAGCTTGGGAAAAGAAATTAAAATTATTATGTTAACAGCCTTAGGGGATCGGGATACGATTGTGAAAGCAATCGAGTACGGGGCTGTCAATTATGTGAATAAGTCTAGTTTTCTAGATATCCTGGAATGTATCCGGGAGGCTTATCGTAACGAGGTGTCCTTGCATCCCGATGCAACCGGGGCGATACTTCGTGAAATTCGCTTAAAATCACTCACGCCGATGGAGAAAAATATATATACGCTAAAGGAAGAAGGGTACACACGCCCACAGATGGCACAGTATTTTCATACCACATTAGATACAATTGGAACACATATGAAAAATATTTCGCGAAAACTAAAACGTCGGAAGTAGGGGAGGGGAGAAAAAATCACCCTCCTTTTTTTCATGGATTCTCATTACACTAAAGTAAGAAATTAACAATGAGGAGCATGAGTGATGAGAAAAATGATTACTTTAGTTTTATGTATTTGGTTTTCAATATTTCCAGTTGTAACAGGGCAGGCAGCGGTAAATGAGGAAGTGGATAAAATGAAACAAATAGATCAGTATGTTCGAACGGAAATGAAAGCCGCCCATATACCAGGTCTTTCACTAGGAGTGGTCAAAGGTGATCAAATCGTCCATCTTAAGGGATATGGTGAAGAAGGAACTACCACGCCACAAACACCTTTTATTCTAGGTTCAACTACGAAATCATTTACGGCAATGGCGGCGATGAAGCTAGTGGAAGAGGGAAAGCTGGATTTAGATGCACCAATTCAAAAATATTTACCTGAGTTAGAGGTACCTGCTTCAATTACTGTAGAAAATCTTCTTAACCAAACAAGCGGTATTTCCGGTGCCCACAAGAATGCGGCAAACACGTTGACAGTGAACCGAGAACATATCGGGAAAGTTTTTGAGTATTCAAATGAAAATTACAAACTACTAGGTGAGATTATTGAAGCGGTGACGAATCGCCCTTACGATGAGTTTATTAAGAAGAATATCTTTTCTCCGCTTCAAATGGATCATAGCTTTACATCACAAACACAGGCTGAACAGAGTGGCTTAGCGGAAGGCTGCCGAACCTGGTTTGGTTTTAATATTCGAAACAAGCTACCATTTGACAAGGAATATGTCTCAGCTGGATATCTAATTTCCAGTGCAGAGGATATGACACATTTTTTGATTGCCCAAATGAATAACGGTAGCTACTTGAATCAAACAGTTGTCTCAAAATCAAGCATTGATAGGATGCATCAACCAAGTGTGAAAGCACCGATAATGGGTAAGGACAGTTTTTACGGAATGGGCTGGTTCCAATCACCAATCGATGGTTTACCATCCATTAGACATTCAGGCGAAGTGCCAAATTATCATTCAACGATGATTATTATGCCGAATGAAAAATACGGTATTGTCCTGTTAGCTAATATAAATAATTCACTTATTATTTCAGCTATGATTGAAAAAATCGGTGAAGGGGTGGTGAATATTCTAGTTGGGAAGGAGCCAACACATATTTCACCAACAAGGTATTATCAGACATATATGATTATGGATGCTGTTGTGTTAATTATTGTAGCAATGCTCTATTTTCATATTAAAAATATCAAGAAATGGCAGGTCGGTGTTAGTAGCGGTAAATTTGGCATGTTTAAAAAATGGATATTCCCACTAATGGTTAATATTATTTTTCCAATCTTTATTTTAGCGCAATTCCCGCAGATGCTAGGCTTTACCTGGTCTTTCTTATTCAATTTTGTTCCAGATGCTACGAGTGTAGTAATAGGTCTTGCGGTTATTCTTCTGCTTGTGGGATGTGTAAAAGTCTGTATCGTGTTGGTTGTTTTGAACAAAAGAAGAGAGAAATCATTTACTTTGAAGGAAATTCCTCAAAAGTAAGAATGTGTACGCAACCGAAAAGGTTTAGAAATCGAACAAACGGTCTCATAAAAGTGTGTTATGCGACCGAATGAATTGAAAAATCAATCAAACGGTCTCGTAGGAACAGTCTATGAGACCAATAGGATTGAAATATCGAACAAACGGTCTCGTAGGAAGGGTCTACGCGACCAAACAGATTAAGTAATTGACCAAACGGTCTCATAGGAAGGGTCTATGCGACCAAACAGATTAAGTAATCGAACAAACGGTCTCATAGGAAGGATCTACGCGACCAAACAGATTAAGTAATCGAACAAACGGTCTCATAGGAAGGGTCTACGCGACCAAACAGATTAAATAATCGAACAAACGGTCTCATAGCAAGGGTCTATGACACCAAACAGACTGAGAATAAGACCAAACAGTTTCATAGACAGGCTCTACGTGCCCGAACGGATTGAGAATTTGACCAAACGGTCTCATAGAAAGGGTCTACGCACCCAGACGGAACAATTACACTCGTACAAGGGCTAACCGCAACAAACCGAATACGCAGACTCGAAATTTAAATCCGCACAACCCGTCCTTTAAAGGCATTTTTCCAATATCCTTGTGTCATATCAGCGATGGCAACACCGGTTGAGGTTTGCGAACCGATAAACTTGCCATCGCCGATATAGATACCGACATGTCCGTCTTTTTTATACGTATCAAAAAAAACGAGATCACCTGGCTGCATTTCCTGAGGGGAAATCTGCCTGCCGTCATTTCTAATTGCGGATGTAGTACTGCCAATATTAACACCAGCCTGCGCAAAAGCCCAATGTACAAAGCCAGAGCAATCAAATCTACCCCGAGCAATATCACTTGCACTTCTACCGCCGCCAAAAACATAATTCGAGTTCCCAATGTACTTCTTGCCTGCATTAATGACCGTACTTATGTAATCATTTGATTTGCTTGGAAAAACATTTATGTAGGTTTGAGCAGCTTCCTTTTTTCTCGATTCCTCTTTAACTTGTTTATTTAACAAAACGTATTCGTTCTTTTGTTTGACCAGGTGAGCCTTTAACGTCTCTAAGTTGTTTTTTATATTGGCCAGTTCAGTAAGTTTTTTTTCTAGAGAAATTTTTTTGTTATCCAATTCCTGCTGTTCCTTTTCCTGCTGCTCCAAAAGAGTTCGGTCGGCTTCTGCAATAGCTGCGACTGCACCAACCCGTTCCACAAAATCACTTAAACTCGTAGAACCAAGCAGCACGTCAAGGTAGGAGACATGCATATCAGTATGTTGATAGGAAAGAGCACGGTCCCTTAAAATATCCTTCCGTTTTTCCATACTTTCCTTTAAAGCCTTCGTTTCATTTTCAAGTTTTTCCACTTCTGCCTTTGCTAGTTTACTATAGTTTTCGTTCTTGAGGATCTCTACATTATTGGCCTGGATTGCCTCATAAACGCGCTTCATATGTTCCTGTGCATTGACTAAGTTTCCTTGAAAGTTGGGAATTTCTGTTTCAACTGTTGTTGGGCTTATAGGAGGAGTTGACTGCGATGGAATGGTTTGACTTTGTAAATTAGTTATCGATTCGGCATGAACTGTATGTATGGAAAATTCGTTACCAGTTGCTATTAGCACAATGGCAAAGCTCAGTGTGATTAACATCTTTCTGATCAACAAACATCACCACTTTCATTTAATTACTTTATTTTTATATAATATTCTAAATGTTCGTACTATTTAATGTATCAATATTTTAACAAATCATTCTATCAACTGTGTTATAAGAATATTACATTTTGTTAACAGAGGATTTTAGAAGAATAGAATATTTGAATAATTGAAAGATAAAAATGGCGGGAAATGTTGCAAAAATATAGGCAATTTTAGAAGGATGAACAGTATGTTTGTCCGTTTCCAAATGGTTTATTTTACATACAATAACTTGATTTTATAATGAAAGGAGTGAGAATAATGGGTTTTAAGAAAGCAAAGTTGAAAGATATTTTTTCATATACTAAACGACTTCAAAGGGCTTTTAAAATTCGTAATGAAACAGCTTTATACTATAAAAAGCTTTCTAAAGTGGAACATCCTAGTAACGGGGATGAAAGGAGATACCCAAATAAAATTGCGAGTTATATTAAAGCATTCCCGCAGAATATGCTCGGTGAAGTGGACCTCTGTGCATATGATAAATATCTAGAAGCAATTGAGACAGGAGAACCTGAAGATTTTGAAAAGATCCCACTTGGAGGTGAAAGAAAGCTAGTTGATCCCCAATCTGCTTATTCATTTGATTTAGTCGGACCAGATAGTCACCAAATGGTTTGCCCACCACCACCAGCCTTTCACAGTGAAGAGTTTGCATCTGAAATGGTTGAGTTATACTGGCAAGCACTAACACGTGATATCCCCTTTAATGACTATCATTCCAATCCTCTTACTATTGCCGCTGCAGAAGAACTTTCTACATTGACAAAATTTCATGGGCCAAAAATTAATGGACAAGTCACTCCTAAGACTCTTTTTAGACAAGATTTCCCTGGAGCTTTAGAGGGGCCATATATTTCGCAGTTTCTATGGAAGGAATTTCCTTTTATTGCCACAAAGATTGTCCAAAAGTATAAAACAACACTAGTAGGGGATGACCATTTAACGAACTATGAGGATTGGCTAGCTGTTCAAACGGGCAAACCACTCCCTAGCAGTAACACTTATGATTCCACCCCAAGATATATTCGAAATGGCCGAGACTTAGGAGAGTTTGTACACAAAGATTATTCGTTAGAAAGTGGACTAGCTCCTTGTTTAATTCTTCTTAGTTACGGACCTGGGGCATTGGATATGTGTAATCCATACCTCAAATCTAAAACTCAAGTTGGATTTTCCAGCTTTGGTTCAGCTCATGTTTTAGATTTTGTTCTAAGAGCTGTTCGACCTGCATTAGATGCCGCTTGGTGCCAAAAATGGCTTGTCCACCGGCGGATTCGTCCGGAGGAGTTCGGTGGCCGAATTCACCACAAATTGACGGGTGACGCTAACTATCCCATTCATCCAGTAGTACTCAATTCAAACGCATTATCAAAAACCTATGAAAAATATAAAACTTACCTGCTGCCTCAAGCTTTTGCTGAGGCCTGTCCTACACATCCGGAATATCCTTCTGGTCATGCCACATTTATTGGGGCGATGGTGACTATGTTAAAAGCATTCTTTAACGAATCATTTGTTATTACTGATCCGGTTGTTGCGAGCAGTGACGGCCTCTCGTTAGAATCGTATGATGGAACACTTACAGTTGGCGGGGAATTGAACAAACTTGCCTATAATATTGCGATTGGTCGAAATACAGCTGGGGTTCACTTCCGGAGTAGCGCGATCAATGGGATGTTGCTTGGAGAAGAGGTAGCAATTGGAATTCTTCGTGACTACCAAACAACATATAATGAGGAATTCGAAGGATTTAAACTCACGAAATTTGATGGGACAAAGATTACTATTTAATCCTTTGGTATCAAAATATCTAGAAGAGACCCATTCGTATAAGAATAGGTCTCTTCATTTATTTCCGTCGAATTATACAGAGCTTTTTCTAACTTGATGTTTCAGCTGATACAAAATTTGTTCGGAAATCGCGGTATATCCAGCAACATTTGGATGGACACCATCTGAGGAGAGGTTTTGTAAATGGTCTCCATTAATAACTTTTGTTGTTTCAATAACGATGGATCCTGGAATATTGTTAGCTACTTCATAGATATGAAGATTCCATTTTGGCAGCAATTTATCCGCAAGAGAATACATTTGATCATCAGGGGAGATGGGATTATACAATTCTAAAAATACAATGGTAGCTTTCGGATTCAAAGTAGAAATCCGATCAGAAAGATCACTCAAATTTTTTGAAAAAGAGGCTTGTAGCTGGTCATAGTCTTGAATAACCGTTCGAAAATTTTGCCCCTTGGCCATTCTGAGAATATCATTGCCGCCAATATTGATGGTGATAATATCAGATTGTTTAATCGATTCGTCAAATCGGCCTTCCTGGACAAGTTGGTTTAATTCACCACTCGTAATTCCATTAATTCCTTGATTTTCAAAGGTAATCTCTTTGTTTGTCTGTTGAGCTAATTTGGTAGAAAATTGACTGACAAAGTTTTCATCCTGTCCAGCGCCGACTCCGCGAATAATCGAATCCCCGATGGCCAGTTGGTGCAGACCAGGTGTTTTAGCATTTTGAAAATAATGGAGATAGGTGAGTTGGTTGGCTTTATGACTAACCGCAACTGTAGTTTGTTTTTTCATTTTGTATATTTGGTACTGAGGGTAATAGACCCATGCAGAAATGCCAAGACCAATAATTAAAACTGATATAAAAAGATATTTTACTATTTTCATAAGATACACTCCTTGATTAACACTATTATAACAAGGTTAAAAGGAGATTGGTTTAGGTGGTGATTTCCAAAAGTTAAAAACCACCTTCCTTTGAAAATGATCTGAACCCGAAAAGTTGGACAAATAAATTTAGGCAGCTACTTGGGCATGAGTTCGGTATTGGACTGGACTCATGCCCTCTAGTTTTACCTTAATTCGTTTGTGATTATAGTAATAAATATATTTCTCTAATTCTACTTTAAAATGCTCCATACTTTCAAAATCTTTTAAATAGAGTAGTTCAGACTTTAATAGGCCAAAGAAATTCTCCATGACCGCATTATCTAAATAATTCCCCTTACGTGACATACTTTGAGTAATACCATGTTCTTTTAATGCATGTTGGTAATGCTTCATTTGATAGTGCCAACCTTGGTCAGAATGGAGAATGGGGGCGTCTCCCTCTGCTAAACGCTCAAAAGCTTTGTCCAACATTTTTGAAACAAGTAGATAAACAGGACGTTTTTCTATGTTATAAGCGATGATTTCTCCGTTGTATAAATCTAAAACGGGGGATAAATATAGCTTTTCTCCGTGTAAATGGAATTCTGTTACATCTGTTACCCACTTCTCATTTGGCTTTGACGCTTTAAAATTGCGCTCCAAAATATTAGGGGCAATTTTCCCTACATTTCCACGATAAGAACGATATTTTTTCATGCGTACAAGACATTTTATCCCCATTTCATTCATCATATGTCGGACTGTTTTATGATTAATTTTTAAGTCCCGTTTACGCAATTCTAATGTGATTCGACGATATCCATAACGTCCTTGATGTTCATCAAAGATCTCCTGAATCAATTCTTTGACCTCCTTATACTTATCTGGACGATCCATTTGTTTAACCCAATAGTAATACGTACTACGCGCCATACCAGCGACCTTTACTAGATCGATTACTTTAAATTCATGCCTTAATTCATAGATTATTTGCGCTTTGTCCTGTTCTGTAATTTTTCCTTTTCTTGAATTAAGGCTTGTAACTTTTTTAAGTAAGCAATCTCCATACGTAAACGCTCATTTTCAGCTCTTAGTGCTTCGTCAGATCCTTCCACTGGTTGAGGTTTGTTTGTTTCCTTTTTCATAGGTGAACGCCCCTTTTGTGTTGTTTTTAGGGCATCTATTCCATTTGATTCGAAACCTTTTAACCATTTTTGAATGGTGCTATGTGTTGCAATATTAAAAATTGCAGCAGTTTCCCTTATAGACGTCCCTGTCTCTTTTATATAATTTAGTACGTCTAGTTTAAACTCTGTTGTGTAGGATGTATAGGGATTTTTAAAGGCATCTTCACCGTGGTGTTCATATTGTTTTATCCAATTTAGTAAGACAGTATGATGTACTCCTATGGATTTAGCTATAAATTTTACCCCTTCCGATCCCTGGTGATATCGAATAACTGCTTCTAGTTTTTCCTCAATAGTAAATTTAGACATATAAAAACTGCACCTCCAATTGTTAGCTGTGTGTCTAACAATTCGGGTGCAGTTCAAAAAAGAAGGTGGTTTTGATAGAATGCTATTTTGCTAAGGATTGATCTGCATTTACAGATGTTGATTCTTTGTCGTCTTTCATTCGGCTGAAGATAGTTGCTAAGATTGGCCCTGAGATATTATGCCAAACACTGAAAATGGCACTTGGTACAGCTGCTAGTGGAGAGAAGTGTGTAGCTGCTATGGCTGCACCTAAACCAGAATTTTGCATCCCAACCTCTATTGCCACCGCTTTTTTCTTTGATAAATCCATCTTGAACATTTTTCCGAAAGCATAGCCTAATAAATAACCAAGGCAATTATGTAGAACAACTACTGCAAAAATGATTAAGCCTGTCTTAGCAATGGCCTGCTGGCTAACTGATACTACAGCTGTGACAATCGCAACGATTGCAATTATCGAAACAAGCGGTAGAACCTTTACGCTAGCTTGGGCTTGTTTATTGAATAACCTCTTTACCACAACACCAAGGATAATCGGGAATAACACGATTTTTACAATTGATAAGAATAGGCCGCCGGGATCGACAGGAATCCATTCGCTTGCTAGTAATAAAATTAGTGCAGGTGTTACAAGTGGAGCAAGAAGGGTGGTGATCGATGTAATGGTAACGCTTAAGGCAACATCACCCTTAGAGAGAAAGGTCATGACGTTTGAAGCGGTTCCGCCAGGACAGCAGCCGACTAAAATTACTCCAACAGCAATTTCAGGGGATAAATTCAGGCCCTTTGCTAATAAAAAAGCAAGGAGTGGCATGATTAAAAATTGACCCAATACGCCAATGGCAACATCTTTTGGACGCTTAAATACTTCTTTAAAGTCGTTGCCAGATAGGGTTAAACCCATTCCAAACATGATGATTCCTAATAATAACGAGATGTGTGGAGCGATCCACGTAAAGGCCGCGGGCGAAAAAAATGCTAGTGCAGCAAATAATAGCACCCAGATGGCAAAAGTATTGCCGACAAACTGACTGATCTTTTCTAACGTTTTCATTGTGCTCACCTCTGTATAATATTTCGTAATGCAAAGTATTATAGAATATTATTCCAATAAACACAATAGTTTGAATATTATTTTATTTTTTAAATTTAAAGCGTTAGTGAATGAAAGCGTTTGCTTGCAGATGAAGGACAAAAGTGGTTGGGTCAGCATTAAGAATGTATTTCATTTGTTTGATGAAAGACAAAAGCATGTGGGTAATCTTAGAAACTGTCTTTCATACAGGTGATGAAGGACAAAATTAGCAGGAGAAAGATGAAGACTGTCTTTCATACAGGTGATGAAGGACAAAAGCAGCTAGAGAATTACGAAAACAGTCTTTCATAAAAACTATGCCAGACCTCCAACTATATTTTTATATAAATAGCATTAACACCTTCATTTGTTATTGAATATGAATAATGGAATGGGAAGGGTACCGGAATGAAAAATAACTATTGAATGGAGGAGGACCAATGAACATCACATACGAGCATCGTTTTGGTTTGCCGAGGAACGTTGTTTGGAAGTTAATAAAAAATGAAAAGGTTTTACGAAATGCTTTGCCGGGCTGTAAGTCGTTTGCCGAAACATCAAAAGGAGTGTACCGTGCAGAGTTGGATGTAAACATCGGACCGCTCCAGGATGTAATGATACTTGATATTTGGCTACATGAAAACATGCCTTCAACCTATCAACTCAAAGTAAATGGAAAAGGAAACGTTGGAGAGATTGTAGGTAAAGCTGATCTTGTGATTAGTGATGTTGATGGAGGCTCAAAAATCACCTGTAAGGCTGATGCGGAGGTAACAGGTGCCTTGGCATTAGCGGGTAAACGTATATTAGATTCTGGAGCCAACAAGGGGTTAGACACTTTTTTTCAAAAAGTCGAGAAACAGATTAAACGAAGCATTTATGAAATGAGAAGAAGTCGAAAATGACAATGATGTGCCACTTAAAATAATTCAAAAATTAAAAAAGAACGCAGTGGATGCATACCAGATCCACTGCTTTTTGCTTTTACAACGGTAATCCGTATGTATTTTTAAAATTTAGCTATGTTAAAGGATAGTGTTGATTTTTGTCCCTTGTTCCATTAAAGCTCTTTTTTAATAGTGTAAATCAATTTATTAATGTCAGTAAAAAAATTGAATACGGCGTAACTAATAGTATTGCAGTATATAAACCCGGTGTATAAGTTCTTAGCATTATCGTCTGTAAAATATGTAGGACATTGTGAAATAAAATGAATACTAAGAAAGAAGTGTATAAGGGAATACTCCAAGTTTGGTGTAAATTAAAAATTGTAATTACTGTGATAATTGACATAACCATAAAGATAACTACGTCTCTCTTTGCAAATGAATATGAATTAACGTTCCAAAAACTCCAAATCCTTTGATTAATCCAAGTGTTTCTTTCATTTAATTTACTTTTGGTGTTATTTGCCCAATGCTCAACAGAAATAATTTCCTCAAAATCGTGGAGCATAAATATAATCACAAATAACCATATTGCATTGGTAACATCTAAAAATACCATATAATTTCTCCTATCTATTTAGAAGGCTTCATCTTCAAATATCCTGCCCTTTAATGGAATCCACTTTGTTACTTATTCAAAAAATTATGATAACACTTTGCAATGGATCAAGGATGTCGATTTTTTTTGGTTTATCTGCAACAACTTCTATATAATTTTTCCGGAAATTCAACGTCCTAAAAAAAACACGCTTTTATTTAAAAGCGTGTTTTTTACAGATTTCAACCATAATTTTACAATTTTTCGAAATATAAGTCTACTATTTTTTTGTTTTTTCCTTAAAATCAAGATACATAGGGTCTTTATTGAATAAGTTGAAAGGGTGGTCTTATGTTTTTTGATCAATCTCCATATGAATGTAGAGTGGAGTGGGGACGGCGTGGGGCGAGAGAGGCAGCTGAAAGAGGGGATATAATTATCATTGTTGATGTCCTAAGTTTTTCATCCACAGTGATCACTGCTTTAAGATACGGGGCAATCATCTATCCATATCCTCGCACATTAGATGGGAAAAAATTTGCAGAAAAAATTGGTGGTGAGTTTATCTTAGGTAGAGCAGAGGCTGCACAAATAGGAGCTCCCACTTTATCACCGGTATCTTTTGGCCAAAATCATAATAATAAAAAATATGTTTTAACCTCACTTAATGGGGCTTATTGCACTTGGATTGCCTCCCAAGTTCCTGCCCTTTTAATTGGCTCCTTACTTAATGCGAAATCAGTGGCAGCTGCTGCTAATCAATTACGAAAACAAACAAAAGCAAATATCACTGTGATACCTTGTGGTGAGCAATGGGAAGGCAGTAGAGAATACGAAGATACTCTGCGCCCAGCAATTGAAGACTATTTAGGTGCTGGCGCCATTCTTAGTTATATAGAAGGAAAAAAGTCTCCAGAGGCAGAATTTTGTATGACTTCTTTTCTTCATTCTAAAGATAAACTTAATAATTTTATCTGGGATTGTGGAAGTGGACGTGAACTTCGAAAAAGGGGATATGAAGCTGACGTAAACCACTGTAGCCGATTAAATGTATATCCAACAGTTCCATTATTGAATAAAGATCATTTTATCGAATATGTGTAAAAGCTTTTGTAGACCATCAACACCATTTGGGAGATGGTCTACAACTTCAAGTAAAATACCTATTAAACTTAAAATCTAGTGAAAGTAATGGTTTTATTGGTACTGTTAATTTCTACTTCTCCGCCAATTGGAAAGGTGAAAATAGGTTGGGTGTGCCCTAAATTGACATCATATAAAACAGGAATTTCCTTTAATATTGGATGTTTATCTAATATAAAAAGCAATTGTTCTTCAGTCACCTTTGATGCTAGTTGGAATCTACCAACTACCAAAGCTTTTATGTTCCCAGCAACTTGTAAAAGGGAGGTCAGGTCACGTGCGAACGTCTCAGGAATAGTTAATTCGTCATCTTCAATAAAGAGGACACAATCCTTTAGGGGAGGCATATAAGGTGTCCCTTGCAATAAATTCAGTGTACTTAAATTACCTCCATATAATGCACCCTTCGTGGAACCTTCACTATATGTTTTCCAGTTTGCTTCCTCAAATTGTCGGTTTTCCTGATCAATATACCAAGCATCATCACTCCAAATAGGTGACTCCTCAACTGAATATGCCTCAGATTGCATCAGACATTTCTTAAAGAAAGTGGTTTGATATTCCTGTGCTTTTTCCATTTGAAAACTTGAAAAATGAGGCCCTGAATATGTAATAAACCCTGATTGTGTTGTAATTGCAGTCCCAATCGCTGTAATATCACTATACCCACAAAAAACTTTAGGATTATTTTTGATTAACTCGTAATCTAGGTACGGTAACAATTCATTACTATTAAACCCGCCAATTACAGTTAAAATGCCTTTTACGTTTGGGTCTTGAAAGGCTTCGTGAATATCCTGAACTCTTTGTTCAATAGATGAAGAGTTTTGTAGATCCGATTCCAAAATGTTTTTTCCAAAGGTTACTTTTAAACCTAAATCCTCTAATCGTTTCTTAGCTTGGTCGAATCCTTCCTTTGATAAAACTCCTGCACTTCTGCTTGGTGCAACAATCCTGATTTCATCGCCAACATCTAATTTCGATGGGATATGCATTTGCCCCACTCCCTTAACATATTTATTTTTTCTAATATATTCCACTAATGCTAGAATTGGCAAGTGAATATTTTGGGTTTTTTTGCTAATAAAAAAACATCCCTAATCGAATTAGAGATGCTTTTCATAGTTATTTTCTTTTAGTGGTGAGAGGTAGTGATTATGAAAATTATGATATAGGTGATGAATCATCCCAAAAAATACGGTAATCCATGCTGCTATCGCAATATATACCATTATTCTTGGAATTAGGGTTAAAAACGATAAATCTAGAGCTGTTGCCAATTGATAGGTACTCGTTGTATACATCGCAAGTTGGAATGCCATACCCCATGCGGGTCATACGTAAGCGGATAGCGATGATAAAGATGGCGCCAAACCATAAGTATAAATAACAACGGAATCCACCAAGTCCCGGTTATCCAGAAAAATAAAGTAAAACCCTTTAAGAAGGGTGTAATTTCAGTCAGTAAGGACCAGGATTTCGCATGTAAAATTAATGTGGAACCTGACAAAGTAGTAATAGCGACAGCTCCCATATTAATCCAATAAGGTGGTGTAAGAGCTGAATGATCCAGCCTTAAAAAGGTAAATCGGTAAAAAATGAGTGTAATGATATTTAGATATAACATACAACCAAGGAAATACATGCACAAAGTAAAAAACAAAATGATTTCTTTTCCAGAGTGTACTTGTGGGGAAAGAAGGGTACCAAGAATGGAAATGGAATGGGTTGCGACTGCTGCAATCAACCAAGCCCCATTAATTCCTTCCCCCATTGTCGGTTTATCCTTCCTTATGGTAACTGCTGAAAAGAAGGTATACATGATTATTAGCCATAGTAGAATGGCCAGTGCCCATAACCAAATGGCAATCGAGTAGTTGTCACCAACAATAATTAGTTGGCTACCAAATACACAGGTCCCAGCGACTAATGTGAAAAATCCTGGTCCAATTGTATGGCTTGTCAAATCAGCTAACATTCTAGGAAAATAGTAGAAAATACGTGTAAGAGTCAGTACCCATAAAGAAATATAGGCAATGATATTAATATATAATAATATCTTAGAAATGATTTCCATTCCGAGCAGGTGTGTTCCTATTGATAATGCCCCAGTAGCCATGACTAAGGCAAAATAGCCAGGAAAAAGATTACCTGCTTTTTGTTTTAATAAGGAAAACAATTGCTCACCCCCAAAAATCTATAAATTTACACCTTTCTTATTTTATTATAATAATAATATTAAAAAATTATTGATTAAAGGGATGGATTTTCAAAGAAGGAGAATGACTCCTATCGTTGAATATAACAAAGATGTATCAAACTAAGGAGAAGTGTATGACTCAAAATGGAATCGTTTTAGTAGTTAGTGTATCGATTATTCAAGATAATGAAGTGCTGATAATAAAAGAAAATAAACCAACTGCACAGAATAAGTGGAATTTTCCATCGGGAAGAATAGAACAAGGTGAAGATATTCTGTTTGCTGCCCGTCGTGAAGTGAAGGAAGAAACAGGATTTGATGTTAAGTTAGTAAATTCAACCGGGGTATACAATTTTACTAGTAATACCAGTCATCAAGTTATTTTATTCCATTTTATCGGAGAAATTACCGGGGGATCATTAACGATTGACGAGGCTGAAATTATAGACAGCAAATGGATTTCCTTGGATGAATTAAAGGATTTAGATAATGAGAAATTGCGCGATGCATCCGGTATCAAGCAAATAACGGATGCCTTGATAAATGAGAGAATCTATCCAATATCTCTCTTTAAGGAGCAATTAATTTAAATATAGGAGATTATCATGAAGGGTTTGGAAGGGGGGGCATCTAAATCACCCTCTTTTTAATATAGGTACATACTTACAAAATTATCTTGCTTTTCGGTATTATTTTGCTATTCCGCCTTTTGTGTAAGCGCTTTTATGTGAAGTGATTCACATGTATAATAAGAGTATAACTTGTTCAACAACCATACATGGGAGGAACTAACGATGCTTACTGAATTTTTGTTTGAATTAAAAAACTGGTGGTTTGGAGAAACGATTGACGAGTTTGATGAATTTGAACGGATTGAATCCAAGCATACAAGAGTACACCATGATGAAGATATTTACGAAATCATTCGTGTCCATTAATCGGTCATTAAAGAATAAAGATAAGAAAGCCCTAGAGGAATTCTCTAGGGCATTATTTGTGAAATTATCTTTCTACTTCAATGTGTTGATAACCGATTTGGGTTGCGTACACCTCATACCATTTATAAGTTGGCGTTTTGAACCACTCCAACTGTGGCAAATAAACCAAGTATCTGACATTGCCTTCAGCATCAACGATTGATTTAAATACTTTAACCGTTCCAAATCCAAACGTTTGATCCAGGTAACCTTCCATTCCATCTTTTACTGCACTCTTTTTTTCTTCCATTTCTTTTTTATGTAGATCCATTAGCCCTCCAATAAAAATACTTACCAGAACCAAAGTAATTGCGATTAAAACGAAAATCAATAAATTTAACAAAATATTAACCTCCTTTCTTTCAACGAGTTCATATAGATTTTACAATCGTTAGGGAAAGTAAGGTGTGATGCAAATAACAAGTGCACGTATCTTTTTGAACATTTAGTGAAGATTCGGTGGGGAAGAAGATTTTTCCTTCACGCTTCTCATTTAGTCCCATATTATAGGACGGTCTATATGTAACATTCTTAAATATTGTAAAAGTTGTCCTGTATGAACGGCATCATGATATGATTTCCGCTCTAATGTATCTCCCAGAGTTCTACTAATTGGTTTATGAGGCCAGTTAATATATTTTGTTCCAAGATCATTAATATTTAAAGAAGATACATAATTTATAAACTCATCATAATATACCGAAGCTCTGTCTACTTCATTTTGAAGATTCGTATAAGGTTCTTCCCATAAATCACTTTGTTCTTCGTCGGTTGGTAATCTATTATCCTTTAAGATCCTTAACCAGGAAAAATCATGTAGCAACACATGACGAATGGTTTCCCCAACGGATAAAGCGTCTTTATCAGGTCTCCATGTTAATAATTCATCCGGAAAAGCAGCAGCAGTGAGTAAGAAACGACGTCTGCATTCTTTATAGTCTAGTAAAAATAATTCAAGTGAATTCATCATAATTCCCCCTGTGGTAAGATTCCCCTTTATTGTAAATTATGAATGAAACGATTATCATCGAAGTATGGATTACATATTTGGAGGTATAGACATGAATTTTGATCCACTAGTGTCAGAAGTAGCCACAATAATTAGTGAGCAATCACGTTCAACGATGTTATTAACTTTATTGGATGGAAGAAAATATACAGTTTCAGAATTAGCATTGGCTTCAAAAATAACTCCTCAAACAGCAAGTTTCCATTTGTCTAAAATGATGGACAAAGGGATTGTAAAATCAGAAAAATTGGGACGGCATAAATACCTTTCACTTTCCAATGCTGAAGTAGCTAAAGTATTGGAATCTTTACTGTGTTTATCACCAGAAAGAAAACCTAACTCATTTAGAGAAGTATCACGAAATAAAGAAATACACCTTGCAAGAACTTGTTATGATCATCTCGCCGGTTCGTTAGGGGTTGGAGTGACTAATTCACTATTAAATAATAACTTTTTATGTGATACGGGTGAGCAGGATTTCGAGTTAACTGCAACAGGGGAAAGTTTTTTAACTACAATCGGAATAGATATTCAACACATTAGGAAAAAAAGGCGTTCGTTTTCATGTAAGTGTCTAGATTGGAGTGAAAGAAGATTTCATTTAGCAGGCTCTCTAGGAAATGCAATTTTATTATTCACACTTGAAAATAATTGGATTGAGCGAATGCCTTCAACTCGAGCACTTAAAATAACAAATAAGGGAAGAGAAGGGTTTGAGGAAGTATTTGGATTTAGTATTAATCAAAATCGTCAGGTGTCAGAAGAATAATGGATATTAAACACTATTTAAATACTACTTTTCATGGAGTGAGTACAATGAAATTCCTATTTAAGAATAGAATTAAACAAATAGTAATTATTCAGTTTCTTTTGTTAATCCCAATGTTTATCATTGGTTTCCTTGTTTTTAGAGCTAAAGAAGGAGTCGATTTTTTCTATTTAGGAATTTTTCAAGGTATTGTTGCATTATATTGGCTTGTAGCTGGAATTGAAAATTTTATTCTAAAAAAGAGAGGTTATTCACTAATTTACTTTATTTTAACTGTCATGTTTATTCTATTATCCATAGAAACTTTTCATATATTAAACATAAAAAAATAGTTATAGAATTTACAAATAAAAGAAGAACGGACAATAATAATGACTCAAAAACAAGCAAACCTAATTCTCGCCTCTGTTTCTATGGGGTGGGGAACATCTTATATCTTCATGAAGCTATGTGTGGATACCATTTCTCCATTAACAATTATAGCTTTGCGATTTGGTATTGCATTTATCGTAATGCTGGCGATTTTCTATAAAAAAGTTATTCGAACAGAAGCTAAAACATTGAAATACAGTGCAATTGTTGGAGCTGTCCTAGCCAGTATTTTTATCGCTTTGTTGTATGGAATGAAAAATACCACTGCCTCATCAGCTGGTTTTTTGACTAGCACAACTGTTATCTTAGTGCCGATTCTTCAGATATTCATTACACGAAAATTACCCAATAAGAAAATTTTTCTTGGAGTTTTGGTTGTTACAAGTGGCTTAGCACTCCTTACTATTAGGGATGATTTTACTTTTGCGTTTCGCTCGCTATTTTGTTTAATTGCCGCCTTTCTTTATGCGGTTCACATTATAATCACAAACTACTTTGCTCGAGAGGTAAATACCTTGCAACTTGGGATTTATCAACTTGGATTTGCTGCGCTATATGGAACAATTGGCACCTTTATTTTTGAAATACCTGTTTTACCAGAAGGAATGATTCATTGGTCTGCGATACTTGGTTTAGCACTTATTAGCTCTGCATATGGCTTTGTCATGCAGCCAATTGCACAAAAGTACACGACACCAGAAAGCACTGGTTTTCTCTTTTCACTGGAACCTATTTTTGCAGCTATATTTGCATTCATCTTTCTACATGAAAATATGGGGCTACAAGGCTATATTGGTGCTTTGCTTATTTTAGCAGGCGTATTCATAGCAAACGCTAGAATTAAGAAATACGGTAAAGTTAGGATTAGTAAAGGGAAGGGCAGATTTACGGAAGGATGATTTTAAAATTTTTGTAAAAACAGCGGTTCCCTCAGCTGAATAAAGTTAACTCATTGTGAATATTACATTACAATGAGTCATTCAAAAGAAAGAGGGATTTATTTGAAAATATTAATAACAGGTTCAACAGGTATGTTGGGTACTGCTTTAATAAATCAATTAACAAGTCTTAATTATGATGTAAAACTAACATCGAGAAGAAAACCTGAACTCACCAGACATTTTGAGTGGGTTTATAGCGATCTTTTGACTGGGGATGGATTAGAAGAAGCAGTAAAAGATGTAGAGATAGTTATTCACGCAGCAACAAGTCCCTTGAAAAAATCAAGACTCATAGATGTATCAGGATTAGAAAGAATTTTGACTAAGCTTGAGCACATCAAACATTTTATTTATCCCTCAATTGTTGGTATTTAAGATATACCATTTAAATATTACATATTGAAATGCGAAGCGGAAGATCTGTTAAAGAACAGTTCGATTCCTTATACAATTGTAAGGGCCACACAATTTCACGATTTTGTTGATCATTTGCTTTTATCGAAGCCTCTATTTAAACGATATATCATACCAGGAAGCATTAAATTTCAAAGTATGGATGTAGGTGATTTCGCTAAACATTTATTAGGATTATTTTAGTTTTCTCTAACTACTTTCCCTTCGTATTAACCACTGATAAAATTTTACGTGAAGAATTAAAAATAGGTAAAAAATAATTGGATATATAATAAAGGAATATAATAAGTTCCAATGGATATGCCAAAGAATACCTAATTTCATTGTCACCCATTCAAAGGCAGTAGAAAAAATGGACCATCCCATAATATAATAAAATTTCTTCGTCATTGATGATTTAAAAGGATACCAATTTATAATTATAACTATTGCTGCCGGATAGATTCCCCATTTAACTAATAATGAAGGGAAATCTGCCGTATCCACTGAAAAAAATCCCCATGCCTTAAAAAAGAACGATGCATAAGAATCAAAATATTGTTGAATACACAACGCAAAAAAAGTTGTTGAATAGATAACAGTAATTGGTAACCTTTTTCTCGTTTTTAATGCAACTATATTAAAAATCAAAATTGAAATGATTAGAAAAATCCATTTCCAATATTTAAAATCAAGGGACATTTTGATCTCCTCTTGTCTCGTTTGGTCGGCTTATACCAAAGTATTCCTTTCATATCTTTCGATTTTAATAAAAAATTATACAAAATAGTTCAATTAGTTCAGAGTGCTATACTCATGACAAATAGAAAAAGTGAATTAATATGTTTCGTTCCTCGGAGTGAAGGGTAGTTAGATAAGGACTACTCATTTAAAGGAGGAATTTCAATGTACGAACATGAAAAGCACTTGGTGGGAGTTTATGATACGGAACATGAGGCTATTAAGGCAGTTGAAGACTTAAAACGACAGGGATACGCTGCAGAAGATATCTCGGTTATAGGAGCAAACAATGACAAAGTACACGAGATAAATGATGCGACTGGTACGAAGACGGAGGATGATCTACTTGCAGGAGCAGCAACAGGCGGGGCGCTTGGTGGACTTGTCGGATTGCTTGCTGGTGTGGGTGCACTCGCGATACCAGGTATTGGACCATTCGTTGCGGCTGGACCAATAGCAGCTACATTGACAGGTGCAGCAGTCGGCGCAGGAGTTGGTGGGTTGGCTGGAGCATTAGTTGGTATGGGCTTCGAAGAGGATGATGCGGACCGTTATGAAGGGTATGTTAAAGACGGAAAAATTCTGGTCCTTGTAGAACGCCGAATAACCAGTGTTGGAGATGGCCAGTTAGATACGATTGATGACGATAACCTAACAGGCAGGTCAATGACAACAAATGAACCGTCCAACGCTGCGCTCACTTCTGGAAATCCAAATGATCCACGCTTAAGATAACAAATTAAACATTTTAAGGAAAGGGTATCTGTCCACAATTGGACGGATACCCTTTTTAATCACTTCATATCAACAAAAATAGAAGCATTTGATAGTAAATAGATGTATCGAAAATAGATTCACGCCGAAGGCTAACAGCACCTTGACACTTTGCCACCCTTCCCATTGTAACGTGCTTCCTGTGCTTCGCAGAAGAACTCCTTCTGCGACTTAATCGGTTCGTTTGGATGATGAACCTTCATGTGCTCTACATACTTTTCATAACTTGGCACACCCACGAGGAGTGAAATGAACTGTTTACGGTATACGAGAATGTCTCTAATTTTTTTAAGCATAATGTTTGACGTCTCCATCATCCCTAGGAACATAAGGGGATTCATGTAAATCCACTTTGTGGTTATTCAAGACCTTAATCCAGATTCGGAAAGAGGAAATCAGCACGAATATGACCACTACCATAAAAAATCCACACAAGGCAGCATCGATATAGTCATTCAGCAAAACCTGCTTCATTTGCTCTTTATTTGCCGCTGGTGCCAGCACCTTACCAGCATCTAACGCTTCCTTGAAAACCTTTGAGTGAGCTAAAAAGCCGATTTTTGGATTTTCATGGAATAGCTTTTGCCAACCAGCGGCCATCGTAACAGTCAAAATCCAGGTGGTTGGAACGAGCGTTACCCATACATATGCTTTCTTGCCCATTTTTAAAAGAACAGTCGTTCCAAGGAGCAAAGCGATTGCTGCGAGCATTTGGTTTGCAATTCCAAAGAGCGGCCATAACGTATTGATTCCTCCAAGTGGATCAATAACACCCTGGTAAAGAAAATATCCCCAGCCGAGAACACAGAGAGTTGTAGCAAAAATATTTGGTAGAAGGGCC
Organism: Neobacillus sp. PS2-9; assembly: GCF_030915525.1. Classification (NCBI taxonomy): domain Bacteria; kingdom Bacillati; phylum Bacillota; class Bacilli; order Caryophanales; family Bacillaceae; genus Neobacillus; species Neobacillus sp. PS2-9. The sequence continues at coordinate 2,878,670 of NZ_CP133269.1, read as the reverse complement.
TCTGTTTTTGCGAAAGGTTTGTAGATAGTACCAAGAATATCCTGAATCATAAAGCGTCCTACTCTTGTTCCAGCATCAATAGTAGTTAAAATAAACAACGCTTCAAATAAAATGGCAAAATGGTACCAGAAAGCCATCAGTGTCTTCCCGCCAATTACATTTGAAAAAATAACGGCCATTCCGATTGCAAGGGTAGGTGCACCGCCGGTCCGTGAAAGAACGGTTTGTTCTCCAACATCATTGGCCAGTTTGGTCAAATCATCAGGTGTAATGGTGAATCCCCAGCTAGAAACAGTCTGAGCAGCCTGGACGGCATCCGCACCAATAACAGCAGGAGGGCTGTTGATTGCAAAGTAAATACCAGGGGTCAACACACAGGCAGCAATCATTGCCATTACAGCAACGAACGATTCTGTCAACATGGCTCCGTAGCCGATTGGCTGGGCGTGTGACTCTCGCTCGATCATTTTTGGTGTTGTACCTGAAGATACAAGGGCATGGAATCCTGAAACAGCTCCACATGCGATCGTGATAAATAGGAAAGGAAAAAGATTTCCTGCAAATACAGGGCCAGTACCATCAACAAACTTTGTAATACCGGGCATTTGCAAATCAGGAGCAACTATGAAAATTCCTAATGCGAGCCCAACAATGGTACCGACTTTTAAAAATGTGCTCAAATAGTCACGCGGTGCAAGAAGCATCCAAACGGGAAGAACGGAAGCAATGAACCCATAAATAATCATCATGATGGCAATGGTTTCACCTGAAAAGGTAAACATGTTTGCTAACTCGGCGTGTTGAGAAACATATTGTCCGCTATAAATAGATAGAAGAAGAAGGACTACGCCGATGAGTGAGGCCTCACCGACACGACCGGGACGTATATAACGCATATAAAATCCCATTAGAATCGCAATCGGAATGGTTGCAGCAATCGTAAACATTCCCCACGGACTTCCAGTAAGCGCTTTCACTACAACGAGTGCTAAAACGGTCAATAAAATAATCATAATTCCTAATATGCCAATCATTGAAATCAAACCAGTAATAGGGCCAATTTCTTCCTTAATCATTTCTCCTAGCGATTTTCCATTCCGGCGCATGGATCCGAATAGAATGATAAAGTCCTGAACAGCGCCGGCAAGAACTACACCAACTACAATCCAGATTGTTCCCGGTAAATAACCCATTTGTGCTGCAAGAATTGGTCCGACTAACGGCCCTGCCCCCGCAATAGCTGCAAAGTGATGTCCGAAAAGAATCCATTTGTTAGTAGGAACATAGTCTTTACCGTCATTGTTGATTTCTGCTGGTGTTTTTCGGTGGTCATCCAGCTCAAATACCTTCTTAGCCATAAACTTGCTGTAAAACCGATAGGCAATAGCATAAACACTGATAGCGGCAGTAACGAGCCAGATGGCATTAATGCTTTCTCCGTTGTTCAAGGCCATGACACCAAAACCAGCAGCGCCGAGTGCTGAAACAATCCCCCAAATAATGATAGATTTTAATGCTTTCATATAAACTATCCACCTTTCAAAATTTTTGTATTTCTCTAGAATTATATTTTATTAGTCACATGATTTGTATATAGGGTTATCCAATTTTTCTGAAAAAACAAAAAATGATTCTTTTTACATATATTTCGAAATGGAAAAAAGAGTCTTTTAGAGTGGTTGGGAAATTTATGTAGATCATAGTGGAGTTTCTAACCGGAATAAAGTATCCTATTTTGGTGTCAACTTTTTCCAAAGGGGGAATTGGAATGATCGTGAATCCAAAAGAATTTGATGTTAATAATTTACGTTATATTGTGAGATCTGCAGAAGAGAGGGATGCCAAAAACCTATCTGAAGTAAGATTACAGATTGATGGGGAAACGGAAAACCTAGAGAGAGAAAGAGGAGAGGCATACATTGATGAGGCAGGTTTTCAACAAATCATAAAAAATGATACAGAGAGTAAAAATAACCTGTTTTTAGTTGCTGTGTCTGATGGTAAAATTGTTGGTTTTTCAAGGTGTGTAGGAAGCATTTTGAAAAGGAATGCTCATAAAGCAGAATTTGGCGTCTGTGTGTTAAAAGAGTATTGGAGCTACGGGATTGGAAGAAATTTCTTAAATGAATCAATTGAATGGGCAGACTCAAATGGTATAAAGAAAATAACCTTGAATGTTCTTGAAACGAATGAGAAAGCCATCAAGTTATATGAAAGGTATGGATTTGAAGTGGAAGGAGTTTTAAAGAAAGACAAACTTCTGTCAGACGGAAATTACTATAATATGATATTGATGGGACGGTTTAATGATTTAAACTAAGCTTAATAATTATCGGCTACCCAAACAAGAAAACCGGGTAGCCAATCAGTCTCTCAATTGAAAAAGTAGAGGAAATTTAGCCAAACAAGAAATCCAATCAATACCAATACGAAAAAGACATGTAAAAACATACTTATAAACCTACTTGAATTTGTTTCCTCACCAATTACACGAAACAGGACTATGTTCACCAATAAATACACTACAACAATAAAGCATATAATGACCTCGGTATGATTGGGCGGTATCATGACCCCTAACATCGCACCCATCATTCCCCCCATGATTCCAGCAGTTATTCCCTCTAACGAAGCAATAAGAGAAACGGGTCTTCCCGTGATATACCCTATAAACATTCCAATGGATACAGCTATAATCGTAGGAAGGGTTAAATCCTTTTCAAGTATAAAAATTCCTAAGAATGTCCCTAACGCTACACTCGTCATCATTGAGTTAGTCATACTGATGATCATCGCAACCATAGGACTTAGGTGTTTTCTTTTAATATATGTATAGTAAACAACCAAACTAGTACTTAGAAAAATGAACATTATACTAACACAAAGTAACATTATTGCTCCGCCTTCCTACTTCATTCCCTTATGTAAAAAGAACCCAATTCAAAGTAATACTTTTAGCAATATATGAAAAGAGGAGCCTGTCTCATACTACTACGTGTTAATTTTTGAGGAAAACTGTGAAAATAATAAATAAATTCACAAGTAATTCACATTTGTATCTTGTTTATGTAGTTTAAATATCTTAATGTATTCTTGTGAAGGGATTTTTAAGAAAGAAGGGGAGGTCCTAATTTGCTTCCAATTGAAAGACAGAATCAAATAGTAACCTGGCTGAACGAAGAAGGAACACTTTCAATTGCTGAAATTAGTAAGCGTTTGAATGTATCCGAAATGACAGTGTACCGGGATATTAAGCCCTTATTAGAGGAAAATAAGATAAACAAGACATCTGGCGGCGTATCGTTAGTTAGCATGACGAATGTCTCACCAAATGCTTGTACCTACTGTTTAAAAGAAATGAACAACCGACACCCAATGCAAATCATCACTAATTATCAAATGGTCGAGCAATTTTGCTGCCCACACTGTGGGTTGTTACGATACAAGGATATTGAAAAAAATGTGTCTCAAATCATATGTCGTGACTTCCTTCAAAATACAACAATTAGTGCAAAATTGGCTTATTTTCTACTTGACGCAGATTTTAATTTGAACTGCTGCCAACCACAGGTCCTCACCTTTGATTCATTAAAATATGCTCAGCAATTTCAAAAAGGTTTTGGGGGGACAATATTTCGGTTTGAGCAAGCAGTCGAAGAGATTTCAAAAAGAATGAGTGGAGATTTTGGCTGTGGGTGCAACAAATAGAGAGGACGTGCTAGATTGAGTTTTAAAAAAAGTGGCATTGTTTTTGCTCTCATATTTTATCTTTTTCTATTTTTGTACCCTTCATTTCCTTCCGCACATGCTTACATAAAAAAATCAACACCTTCTGAAAATGAGACACTTTCAAAACTGCCTGAGAACGTAACGATTGAATTTGATGAACCGATTCAGCCATCATTTCATTCAATTGAAGTGTTTGATTCAAAAGGGAATCGTGTAGATCAAAAAAACGGGCATATTGATACGAAAAATTCATCTGTTATCGAATGTGACCTTAACGATCATCTTCCAAACGGTACGTACCGGATACAATGGAGAGTTGTTTCTAGTGATGGTCATCCTGTTCAAGGGGTGATTCCCTTTCAGATAGGGGGCTTAGAAAGCAATCCAAAGAGCTCCAATAACAATCAAGAGTCAAAGGGTTATACGCCTGAATGGGACCTTCTCAGCATTCGCTGGCTTCAATATGTAAGTAATGCATGTTTAGTTGGAGCACTCTTTTTTTACTTGTTTGTTTTACATAAAGATTTAGTAACCAATTTATGGGTGATGGATGCGGTTAAAAAAATAGTAACGTTTTCGTTTCTGACCTTAAGTTTAAGTATGCTTTTAAGTTTACCATTACAAGCCACAATAGAATCAGGTTTACCCTGGAGTGAGGTTCTTAGTATTCGAGTGTTAAGGGAAATGTTAGAGAACACTCTCTTTGGAAAAACGTGGATCATCCAAATCGATGGGTTGTTTTTGCTTTGTATATCCACCTATCTGGTTATAAAGAAACGATTGGATAAGCCTATATTACTTTGGATGACTCTTATTCTTGGAGTAGGACTTTTATTGTCGAAGTCCTTTACCAGTCATGCGGCAGCATCAACAAATAGGTTTTATAGTATTTCCTTGGACTTCCTTCATTTATTATCCGCCTCCATCTGGATTGGAAGTTTACTGTCTTTAGCAACTTTGATCCCCCTAAGCAAAAAGAAGGAATCAAAGACTGTGTTTATAGAAACTATAAAAAGGTTTTCCAAATGGGGAATAGTGCTTGTAATTATTCTAGCAGCAACAGGCTTTATGAGTAGTCTTTCATACATTCCTAATTTTAGAACGCTTGTCTCTACTGATTACGGAAGAGTATTGACAGGAAAAATCCTTCTATTTCTTTTGATGATCATTTTTGCAATGGCTAATTTTGTAAAAGGTAGAAGGCGTAGAGAAACAGGATGGAGATCAACCTTATGGGGTGAGTTAATACTTGGACTAATTGTTTTGGGACTTTCTGTTTTATTAACAAATCTACCAACTGCTATGGCATCTCCTGGACCATTTAAGGAAACAAAGACGATTCAACATGGAACTAGAATTACATTTGAAGCGACTCCAAACGTTATTGGAGAAAACACTTTCGAATTATGGTTGAAGGACGAAAAGGGAAGGCCCATTACGAATATTGAACAAATAACACTTACTTTTACTTCATTAGAAATGGATATGGGTAAAGATTCTACGATATTAGAGAAGATCAAGGATGGAAAATATGGAACAAGAGGGTTGGATTTTAACATGTCCGGTCAATGGAACGTCCAAGTTCATGTCCTTACCAAAGACTTAGAAACACTCGATACTCATTTCAATGTCCTAGTAGGAAGTAAATAAAAAACAACAACATAGAGGAGATAATCTGATGAGAAAAACAATGAAAAAGATTTCAAAAGTATTTCTACCAACGATTTTAGGCTTATTTTTGTTCACGAGCGTGGCCAGTGCACATGTCACGGTGACACCAAAAACATCAACAACAGGGGCGTGGGAAACCTATACGGTTAAGGTCCCAGTTGAAAAAGATATTCCAACAACTAAATTTACTTTAAAAGCACCTGAAGGGGTAGAAATTATGTCCTATCAGCCAGTACCTGATTGGACCTATACTGCTGACAAGGATGCCAATGGAAAAGTTAAATCGATCACATTTGAGTCAACTGGTGAAGGAATACTACCAGGACAATTTCAACAGTTTACCTTTGTTGCGAAAAACCCAGAAAAGGCAACAAAGGCTGCATGGGATGCGTTTCAATACTATAAAGATGGTAGTATCGTTGAATGGACAGGGGATGAAGGGGCAGATACCCCACATTCTATTACAGATATTGTTGTAGGGACATCAACAGCTGATCATCATCAAGCTACACCAAAAGTCACTCACAAAGACAACACAAAAACAACGGATGTTGAGACTACGTCCACTAATCTACCTCTTGTTTTATCGATCATATCAGTTCTTCTATCACTAGCTGCCTTTGTATTAACATTACGTAAAAAGAAATAAATTGAAAAAAGAAGCACTGCTCATTGTGAGGTAGTGCTTCTTTTTATGTCTGCTGGTTTCGTTCAAAATCAGAAAGAACGTTTAATTGTATTCGTAATGTCGTTCCAAAGTCCGTCCCTATTACGAGCATTACCTGTGTCGGTTGTGTAGTCTGTTAGTCGATTAAAGAAGTCTACATCATATGTTACATATACATTGTTAACATTTTTTTCCGCTGTATGAACTTGTTTCGCAATTTCTTTTTCAAGGCGGTTCGATGCCTTTCTGAAGTTTGCCCCACCATTTATTCCAGTGTCTCGAACACCGGTCGTACCGCCGATGTTGGTCCCATTAGTAGTGCCGGGATTTAGAGCATTGCCAGTATTATCAGTACTAGTCACGCCTGTTGTACTTGGATAATTACCATTTCTACCTGTACCTGCCCCACGAGCGTTGATATCATTTGCACGAGTCGTATCAACAGTGCTCATACTGGTGCCGCGTGTAGTGCCCATACCCATATTTGTTTGGTTCGTTCGATTGTGTAGTTTCACCGCAACATATGCATCATGATTGCGGATGATGACATGTGCCAAATCAACGGCCTGCAATTTCTCTACACTTTTTCCTGCACGATTAGAAACACGGAAGCTTTTATTGGAAACATTCATTAAATCAAGACCATCATTGTTATTGTACCTAACATTGTTAGCATTTAAATTGTTTCTAGTTACATTATCTGTTCGATCGTTCATTCCACAGCCTGTTAAACCTAATAAGGTAGTTGCTAAAACGAAAGTAGCTAAACCTTTTTTCGTCAAAATTTCCACTCCCTTATAAAACATTGTCTTACATACATATAGTTGCCTTTTTAAGTTGAACTATTCGAGATCTTGGACAGGTAAAATATGTTCCATCTGGCGCGAAAGAGAATATGCATCTTATGTGGTGTTAAGCTAAAAACAAATAAAACAGGGATTGTAAGGTGGGCTGTAGCATGGCAATATTAACAACAGTTGGGAACGGCCTTTATTACAGTGAAAAGGGTGAAGGAACATCGATTATGTTTGTTCATCCACCTCTTCTCACAAGTGCTAATTTTACGTATCAAGTAGAAGAGTTATCACGTGATTTTAAGGTGATAACATTTGATATAAGAGGTCACGGTCGGAGTCCTTATTCTGAGCAGACCTTAACCTATCAGCTCATTGCAGATGATATGGTGCATCTTCTGAATCATCTAGGCATTGAAAAAACGTATCTTTGTGGCTATTCCACGGGTGGGGCGATTGTATTGGAATTTTTGCTGCAACATCCTAATCGTGCTTTAGGAGGCGTTATTGTAAGTGGAATGTCAGAAGTGAGGGATAGTTATAACAAAAGAAGAATTTCAATTGCAAAGTTCCTGACAAAAACAGGGGGACTTCCTTTATTAGGTCTTTCTGTTTCATGGAGTAACTCAGATTCAATTAGTAATTTCAAGAAAATCTATCGCGAAGCACTTAAGGGGAGTAGAAAAAACATCGAGCAGTATTATCATGCTTGTTTAGAATATAACTGCACAAATCAATTGCAAACCATTGATAAACCAGTCTTACTTGTTTATGGAGAGAAGGATAAACACTTTCATCCCTATGCAAGATTATTACATGAAAAGCTGCAGGATAATGAATTAAAGTTTATTGATGAAAAACATAGAATTCCGACGAAATCAACTGAGGAGTTAAATCAATTCATTCGGGAGTTTATCAATGCTAAGCAAGTAAAACAAAATTCGCTCATTAAAGGGAAGATTCGCTCATAAAAATCGATATTCGCTCATAAAACTAGGCTATGTTAAAGAACATTGTTGATATTTTTATACTGTTGATTGGAGTGGTAGGAGCGAAGACTCCTGTGGGAGTATGGTTCAGGGGAGACCCCTCAGGCGCTAGCGCCGAGGAGGCTCGCCGAAACACCCACGGAAAGCGAAGCTCCTGGAGCGGAAATCAACAAACAAATTTATCAAAGCCTAAAACTAAAAAATTCACTCATAAGAAGTTAATCCGACAAATAAAACTGGGGATCACCCAATTTTAATGGATGTCCCCAGTTTAGTACATGACTGTTTCCCCAATTAATAACACCTTTAGTTGTTCCTCAGGAAGCTGTTGCTTTTTCCATTCCTTCAAGAGACGTTCTAATGCTTCCGGCCCCGTGTCATCCGCTAAACGATACGCTCCATAATGCATCGGGACAAAGGTTTTTGCTTTTAATTCAACAAAAGCTTTCACACTGTCTTCAGGTGAGATATGTGAGTCCGCCATAAACCATTCTGGCTCATATGCGCCGATTGGCATAAAAACCGTGTCAATTGCAAATCGGTCCGCAATTTGTTTAAACCCATCAAAATAACCGGTATCCCCTACAAAATAAAACGTATCTTGCTCTGTTTGGAAGATCCATCCGCCCCAATGGGAGGTGTTCATATCCATCAAGGACCTTCTTGTCCAATGCTGGGCGGGAACGAAATGGATGGTTAATCCATCATGTGCGGAACTTTCCCACCAATTCATTTCCGTTACTTTTTGATAGCCTTTTCTGTTAAAAAGGGGCTTTAAGCCGGCAGGGACATAATAGTGAGGGCTCCCTTTTAATTTTTTCAACGTAGGGAAGTCCAAATGATCATAATGACCATGAGAAATCACAACGATATCAATCTCTGGAAGCTCTGAAAAAGAAAGACCTGGTGCTGTTAATCGTTTTTGAAATCCCATTCGCTTGGCCCAAACAGGGTCAGTTAAAATATTGATTCCATTTAGCTGAATCAAAAAAGTAGAATGGCCAATCCAAGTATAAGAAGTATGGCTTCTGTTGGCGTTAATTTCTTTTATTTTTTTTGCAGGAAATTGTTCTATATTTACAGATAAATCCTTTACTTTACTTCGTCTTTCTTTCTGCCATTTCCTCATATCATTGAACGATTTGTTGTTTGTGACATTATTCAAGTTTACGTATCTTTTCATATTCACCTTGTTCTCCTCAAATACACTCTATTCTAATGCTGAGTATAGCATTTAAACCGATTATCCAGCAAAAATGTGGAAATGATTCCCGGTTTAATCTTTAATTTGTCGGGAAGAAGGACTGAAATGAGTATAGGAGCGAAGGGTCCTTTCAAGAAATGGCCTCCAATACTTTTCAGTAATCTTGACCACAAATGCGGTAAGATTTCCAAGGATGGCGCTCCCTACAATATCAGAAGGATAATGCTGACCCATCCAAATACGAGAAATGCCAACTAAAAGGGATAACAACCACAGAACCAAGCCCCAAGTCCGATGATAAACAAAAACAAAAGCGGAAACTGCAAATGCAAGAGCAGTATGTTTACTTGGAAACGAAGAATCCTTTCCAGAAGGTACTGGTGGTAATAAATGAACTGCTTGCTTCAAGAAAGGCCTAGGTCTATAAAAAAATCTCTTCATTAACATGCTAAGTAGATAGGTTACACTTATGGTTACCCCAGCAATTAGAGTTTTTCTTTTATTAAATTTAGCTTGGAATAATAGTAAGATTAATACATAAAGATAGACATAGCGCGTTCTCGTGGAAAGGGTAACCATGATGAAATCTACCAGTCGAGAATACCCGGACCATCTGTTAATGGACTTGAAAATCCGATCATTCATAAAAATACTCCTTTATTTGACCTATATAGTAATGCTATTTTTCTCCTCTAGAAACCTAAATATGTACTCGATAAAGCCACTTTATTCCCTGTCATCCAATACAGAATCATTTTGTAAAGCTTAGTAAATAATAATTTAACAAAATAAATGGTATTGGAGATTACGTGTAATGGAGAAATCAAGCAAAGGGCTGTCAGCGTGGCAGCTTACAATGATGGCCTTGGGAAGTGTGATAGGGGGTTCCTTTTTTCTAGGGTCGTCCATCGCGATTCATGCTGCAGGGCCGTCAATTTTACTATCCTATGTGATCGCGGGTGTACTTGTTTTTTTCATTCTTTATGCACTGTCAGAAATGACCGTAGGAAATCCTACTGTTGGTTCCTTTAGTACTTACGCAGCACAAGAGCTAGGTGAAGGAACGGGATTTGTTGTTGGTTGGCTCTATTGGACAGGGATCGTTCTTTCCATGTGAGTGAAGCAACCGCCATTTCTATCCTATTTCAAGAATGGTATCCGAATGAATCAATAGCCATATTGGGAAGCGCCATTCTCATTGGAGTGACGTTGCTAAATCTTTTGGGAGCGGATAAGTTAGGCAAGTTGGAAAGCGGTCTTTCAGCCGTTAAAATTTTTGCGATAATCTTTTTTATCCTAACGGCTATCGTGCTTATTTTCGGAATTATGCCAGGAAAGCCTGCCATCGGGTTAGTTGAATTAGCAAGAGAGCCCTTAATGCCTGGAGGAATAAAAGGGATAGCGGGAAGTATGTTAATTGTTATTTTTGCCTACGCAGGATTTGAGATTATTGGATTAGCGGCTTCTGAAGGCAGTAATCCTACAGAAACCATACCTAAAGCGATTCGCTACACGGTCATATCACTCGTAGGCTTGTATATCTTATATGCGTTAGTATTACTTCCGCTAATTCCAACTTCAACACTGAATGAAAACATAAGTCCGATGGTGGCATCTCTCTTGATCGCTGGGGGATAGGTTGGGCTGGTACGGCTCTAAACATCGTGTTAATTTCGGCCATTCTTTCTGCCATGCTGGCTGCTATCTTTGGGCTGGGAAGGATTATTCGATCTCTTGCAGATGAAGGGCATGCGCCAGGATGGTTGAAGGATTCAAAGGATGTTCCGTATCGCGGAATCTTATTTTCGGGGTTTGCCATGCTCGTGGGGCTTGGTTTTGGTCTATTGTTCCCGAGGGTGTACCTGGTTTTGATCACGTCGGGTGGTTTTGCCTTGATCTTTACCTATGCCGTGATAATGGCTAGTCACATCCGGTTTCGAAAAAGAAATGGGTGTCCGCCAGGGGGAATCTGTCAAATGCCCGGCTTTCCGTATACTTCTTGGATTACCTTAATCAGCATGATTATTGTTTTGGTAAGTATGCCATTCATTCCAGGCCAAGGAACAGGGCTTGTTGCTGGAATAGGGATGGTTGTCGTTTATTCACTTTGTTATTTTGCGATGAGATACCGGACTCGTGCGCGTTCGCAAGCGAGTAATAGTGGCTCATCAACAATTGATTATCGAACTGGGATGTTAACCGAATTCTCAGAAGAGCTGACAGAAAAGGTGAATGATGAGGAAAAATAAGATAGTCCCCATCGAGTTACGGTGGGGGCTCGTTTTTTTTACGCGAAGAGAACATCTCCTAAAGTTTATCTTTAATCGGAACTCCTAACTCGCCTTCCATAATTTTCTCTATTTTTAAACCAATCTGCTGTACATGCATTTTCTCCACCTCAGGTAAAGTATGAATGCATTACTCAAAACTGTACATTCTTACGTAATCATTTTTGTACATAATTAAATTAGCATTTCTACTACATCCACTTTTTTGTTAAGAAAGAAGGCAAAAGTCGAAGTAGAAGGGTTCTACGTCTATTTTTCTAATAAAAAAGTAGGTAAAAGTCGAAGTAGGAGGGTTCTAGGTCTACTTTTCTGTTAAGAAGGTAGGTAAAAGTCGAAGTAGGAATGCTTGCTTGTTTGCAACTGGAGAAATCATCAGTGGATTAGGATTCTTTATGTTAGAACTATTGTGGCTTGTGACAACCGGAATTGCCTTACGAAAGGTACTACAAAAAAATTTCGCCGCACACCGCCACTTGATGATTCGTAGCTATGCAGTAACTTTTGCATTTGTTACGTTCCGTTTATATTTGCTCCCATTTACCTTACACTTAACCTCTCGATCCAAACGGCCATTCAAATGTCATCGTGGCTTTGTTGGAAATGACCAATTTATTAGATGATTGAACTATTTTTAAGAAGAAAAATGTAAAAGCGAAAACGAATCTATACAATAGCCGCACCCATTAAATTTTTACAAGAAAAGAAGGGATTCTATAATGTTGAAACGAAAAGATAATTACCTGACTCTTTTCATTAACGGATTAGTCCCGGGGGTCTTTATCTCATTTTATCCAAACATATGAACAGTGTGGCTGCGCTTTCAATCGCCACCCTTGCCACGTTAGCAGAAATCTTTATTTTCTCATAAAAAGGAAAAAGTTAGATGTATTTGGACTACTCATGCGGTTTACTTTTTTACTAGCCACCATTAGGGTTACCCTGTTGTTCACTTTATCTACAGGCACGTATCTAGCCGTTTCGAACATCGTGTTATACGGTTTAATTGGTGGAGCGATTTTGTGGACCGTTTTTTACCGCCGTATTTTTGCACAGAAATTAAAAATCATCAGAAATAATAAAGTTTGCTAGTCTATCCAGGTGCTCAAAATGAATATATCTACATTAAAAAGAACTTTATTTTTGTTAAAGGAAAGAAGGAAAAAGCAATGGTAGTTTTCTATATTGTATCAGCGATTGGTCTCTGTTTGATTCTTGGCATCCTTTATCAATGGCTGGCTACTAAATTTGACGAAAGGCAATACCCAGCGCCTGGCAAGTTTGTGGAAATTGACGGACGAAGGCTTCATTATCAAAGTTTTGGTGTGGAAAAGGGACCAATTGTTATCTTTGATCATGGATGTGGAATCGGTTCATCTTCGCTCATTTGGAAACTGGTTGCGGATAAAGTTTCACAGTTTGCGAGAGTCATTAGCTATGATCGAGCAGGTTATGGATGGAGTGACTCGGGGTCCTACCCGAGGACAAACGAAGCTGCGGTTGAAGATCTTCGGATTCTTATTGAAAAGGTCAATATGATAGGGCCAATTGTATTAGTCGGTCACTCGTATGGCGGGCTAAACGTTCGCTTATTTGCAAAAGAATATCCCAACCTGGTAGCGGGAATCGTCCTGGTGGATGCCACCCACGAAGACGAACGAACAAGTCGATTTCCAGCTAAATATGTTGAGGGGCAAATGATGGGACGGAAAGCATTTAAGATGCTAAAGTATCTGTGTTATTTCGGTATTCTAAGAATTCTGGGTAAACTGCATGTATTTTCACAGATAGAAGAAATTCTCAAGAAGTTTCCAAAGAAACAACTGCCAATCTATCAATCTACACTCTTTTTAAATAAAACCGCAAAGGCTGTAGCAAGCGAGTTTTCACATTTAGATGCTGGATATAACGCGGTAAGAGGTTCATCTCTTGGCCATGTTCCGTTAGTGGTGATAAAAAGTGAGATTGTCGAAAACCTAAATGGATTTTCAGAGATAGAAGTGGTAGAAACGAAAAAATCCTTGCATGAAGTAGCAGTTGAAATGTCTAAGTTATCAACAAATGGAGAGTTATGGGTTGCCGGGAATAGCGGCCACAATATTCATGTCGAGGATCCAGATCTAGTGGTTAAAGCAATAGATAAAGTTTGCCAAAATAAAGTTGGTGCCTTCCCCTATGTACGTTAAAGGGGGGCGGGTGCCTTTTTGTTTTCAAAAAATCCAGCTTTTTAAAAGGTTATTACCATTTAATAGAGAATAATTTTAATTGGAAATTGATTACAGTAAAGGATGATGATAATGACTATTTCAAAGGTAACACCAATTATAAACGAAATGGGAACTGTTTTTGTACACGTAAAAGATTTGAAAAAATCGGTTGAATGGTACAGCAGGATTTTAGGCTTTGAAGTTGATTTAAGTGAGTTGAATTCTCCTGTATATGATATTCCTATTCAAGGTACAACAGGATTAACCTTAGATGATCATGCGTTTGATAACAATTTTAGGCATCAACCAAGTTCGAATCCCATATTTAATCTTCTTGTTGATGATATTGATAGTGCGTACCGTTTTATTAAAGAAAGTGGGGCAGAAATCGTAAGGGAAATTGAAAGAATTGGAGAGCACTTCGCATGGTTTAACTTTGTTGACCCAGACCGTAATGTGCTAATGGCATGTACTTGTTAAACAAATAAAGAAAATATTTTTTTAAAATATATGTTTATTTCTCAAAATAGTGGGTATTAACAAAGTGGGATTATAAATTTTATGAAGCTTTGAATAAATAATTTACATAGGGGAGGAACAATCTTTGAGTACCTTTTATGACACAAGAAATATTTCGGAATATCTTATCAACAACAATGGGGATTTTCAGAAGAAACTTTTATCCGAGGCAGTCAATGTTGCATCTAATATCGAGAGTATTTTAAAAGCTGGAAATATTGATCTATTAAAAAATGCTCAAAGGCTAGCACTTTATGTTGTGGAAAATACTAAAGATGAACTCATTATTTTTGCTAATGAAGAGGGAGTCGCTTGGGCGAAACATTCTTTAACTCTTTCTTTTAAACTAGAATGGGTACATGCCATAAGACGTGCCTTATGGCATTTCATAAAACTATATGATGAATTAGATGAAAATGATAGGTATATTGATGATTTTTACGAAATGGAAAAGAAGGTTAATGACGGGATAGATGAATTTTTAAATACCTTTTTTATTAGCTATTCAGAGTATAAAGATGAATTAATACGTTCCCAAAGGAAACTAGTTGAACATCTTTCGGTGCCCATCATACCGGTTAGTGAAACGGTAGCTGTCTTGCCATTAATTGGATCGTTCGATCCGTATCGAATGGAGATTATTGAAGAGAAAGTATTAACAGATATTTCAAGGCTAAGAATACTAACATTGATTATTGACCTTTCTGGAATATCGGACATGGATGAATTAACTATTAATCATTTTCAAAAGGTTTTGATTGGCATTACGTTAATGGGGGCAAAATCAATCATAACTGGATTACGTCCAGAACTTGTTAGAAAAATGGTTCATTTAGGAATTGATCTTCACACTTATACAGAAACAAAAGCAACGTTACAGCAAACATTAAATACGTACCTTGTGTAAGTACAATAGAGGAATTCTTTCAATTTAGTACTGATAAATAGGTTATTCAATCTTTACTCCTGCATCAAATACATAAGGTTGCTGAGGAATATCAATTTTAGAAATCTGATTTATTTTTATCATAGGAATAGTACTCCCATCATATTGGGTTTCCTCAATTGTTCCAGTTACTTGGACCCAATTATCTTTTTGTAGGGTGGTTACATCTCCTGTAGACAGCATTCCAAATACAGAAGCATCCGCAGCGCAGCAAGTAATTCCAAAACGAGCAACGATGATTTGATTTTGCATGAAATCCTTTTCCCTATAAACAAACCCTTTCGTAGTAACGGTTTTTCCAATCATATTAGGGAGATTCTCTTGTATGATATTCATCATGGGGACATATAGATCATCTGTAATGTTTATAAGTTTTGTTTGCGCCATTTTCTCTTTTAATTTGGAGTATTCCCTCTGAGTTAATGGTTCAGGTTGACCGTTAAGAATATTGGACGTGGAATTGATTTTACTGTTATCAGAAGGAGAGTTAGATTTTGTTTTGTTATTACCATTCTTGATTTGAACATCGGCTGGACTTGCTCCAAGATTAATGGTGCGGTTCATTGCTACAGAACTGCCGAGCACATTGCTCGAAAAAAGAAATCCAGTGGTTATAGGAATAATAAACAATAAATAAAGAAACAGACTTTTACTAATAGAACTTGGGTAGGAATGTTCACCGTCACAATCACAATGATAAGGATGTTTCTGCCCCATAGTTCCTCTTATGATCAATAGAACTCCTAAAATGAGTAACACAAAAACTGTAAAATAAATAAAACGAAGCATTTTAGGTGCGATTAGAAGCGAAATATTATTTGTAAGAAGTAATTTAAATAAGAGTAACATAAACCCTATTAGAATGATTCCCCTTAATAGATAATGGAAGGAGAAATCTCTTTCCTTCTTCATAAAGCACCTCCTAAATAATGAATTCCTGTAGGATAAAGACAACTAAATAAACAACAATGGGTGTTATAAATAGTAAAAATAGAACAAATCTTTTCTTAAAATAGGCGAATAACATTAAGGTGTTTTTTATGTCAATCATTGGGCCAAAGACTAGAAAGGCAAGTAATGATCCTGCTGTAAATGTAGAACCGAAGGAGGAAGCAACGAAAGCATCTGCTGAAGAACACACCGAAAGAACATAAGCAAACCCCATCATAACCCCGGGTGCCAAAGTTGTGCTTGTCCCTATGGATAACAAAGCATTTCGATCAAGGAATGCTTGAAACAGACTTGCTAAAAAAGCTCCTATGAATAAATATTTTCCAGTATCAAATAACTCATCACTAGCGTGGTATAACGTTTCTAGAAATTTATTTTCTTTTGGATGATGGTGATGGTGTTCTTCATGGTGATCACCATTCTTTGTTTTTAAGATATTTTCCCTCTTAAATTGTCGGTAAATAATAAATCCTATTAAAATGGAGCTAATAAATCCTACAAGCATTCTACTATTTGCCATATAGGGTGTGCTTCTAAAAGCGTAATAGGTGGAAGCATAGACGACAGGGTTAATGATAGGAGCGCTTAGCATAAAGACAACGCCAACGTGCGAAGGCATTCCCTTCTTAATTAATCTACGAACAACAGGGATGATGGCACACTCACAAATGGGGAAGATAATCCCTAACAGTGCAGCGGGAATGACAGCTAAATAGGCATTACGAGGTAGTACACGCCGAATGGCATTTTCAGATACAAAGGCTTGAATGAGCGCTGATACAAACACTCCTAATAAAATAAATGGAATCGCCTCTAAAATAATACTGAGGAAAATGGTATTTACATTAATAAAAGAACTTGGAATTCTATTTAATAGAGAAGTGGTTTTAAATACCTCGGCAAAGAGAAAGAGAAACATGAATAAGCAAAATAATAGAAGAATAATACTATCTTTTAGTAGCTTATTTACATAGGTCACAATTATAACTACCTCCTCAAATCTATCATTCCTATCATATGGATATGCTATATTATTGAGAAAATGTCAGTAAAAATGGGTTGACTAAATTAGAATTTCATTATAAGATACAATTCGTAATAATTACGATTTAATAAACTAAAAAAATGAAAAAATACAAAATTATTATTTTCTTTAAATCGGAATAATTCCTAATTAAAATTAATAAATGATTTATGGAGGTAAACGAACATGAAGAGACTTCTAGGTATGGTCCTTATTTTTCTGTTAGTTTTGAGCGGTTGCTCTAATGCTGCTTCGACGAAAAGTGAAAAAACTAGTGATGGGTCAAAAAAACTGCAAATTGTCACTACTTTTTATCCTATGTATTTCTTTGCCCAAAAAGTGGCTGGAAATTCATCAAACGTTGAACTATTAGTACCGAACGGTGTAGAACCACATGATTGGGAGCCTACAGCAAAGGATATGGCACGGATTCAAGACGCCGATGTCTTTATCTATAATAGCCATTACTTTGAATCCTGGACCGATAAAGTATTAAAGAGTATTAATGATCCAAACTTAAACGTTGTTGAAGCATCCAAAGGAATTGAATTGATGGATGCACTTGAGTCTGAGGAAGGAGAAGAGGGTCATAATCATTCTTCCAAGGATCCGCATGTTTGGTTATCTCCCGTGTTAGCGCAGCAAGAGGTAGATACGATTGCTGAAGCTTTAGAACAGGCAGATCCAAAAAATAAGGAACAATATAAAAAAAATGCAGAAGCATTAAATTCGGAACTAGCAGATTTAGACGGTTTATACAAAGAGACCATTGATAATGCTAAGAAAAAAGAATTTGTTACACAGCATGCTGCTTTTGGTTATTTGGCTAAACAATATGGATTAACTCAAATCCCTATCGCAGGTTTATCACCTGATGTGGAACCTACGCTTGGGAAATTAGCGGAACTAACAGAACTAACAAAAAAGAAAAATGTAAAAATTATTTACTTTGAGGAAATGACTTCTTCAAAAGTGGCGCAAACATTAGCTAAAGAAATAGGGGCTAAAACAGAAGTATTAAATCCATTAGAAGGACTAACTAAGGAAGAACAAAAAAAAGGTCTAGATTATATTGATGTTATGAAGAAAAATCTAGAAGCATTAAAGCTAACAATTTTAGAGTAATATTCGACGGAGGCTAGGATAATGTATCCTAGCCTTTTTTAATGCAAAAAGTGTAAAGATTTATCGGTAAATACATAAAAAAGAATGGTTGGAAAATAATAAATATAGTTCGGAAAAAGTATTTAAAGTAATCCGTATTTGTGCTTTAACAAAAACGGAGTAAGATTAACGAGGGATTTAGATGGATTGGAATGGTGTATTAAAAAGGTTAGACCCATTTGCTAAAGGTTCGTGGTTTATTTACCTTTCAGGTTCGATATTGCTCTTTTTTTCTGCTAAATTAACAGAAAATATATCACGGAGAGAATGGTTTCTCCTTTTTGGTATGGTTGGGTTTTATGGTTGGATGGCTAATGTTATCTTATTTTTCATACTTGATTTTATGGATTCGGGGGATTCCTCTATAGGAGGATTACCTGATATTTTTATGTTTGTGATCGGACCTGTTTCAATCGCAATTTTATTTTTAAATCGTTACAATACGCCAACCAAGTTAATTAGGGTACTGCTCTTTTCTTTATTATCTCTCTTAATTGAATATATTTTAGGGAAATTAGGTTTCTTAAAGTTAAAAAATTGGAAACCATATTATTCCATTCCTTTTTATTTGATTTTATTTGCTATTATTCTACCCTGGACGCTTAAGCTTATTAGAAAATAAAGACTCTTAATGCAATAAAGAATATGTAAACACGAAAAAAGACATCCCTAAAACAGGAATGTCTTTTTCGTGTTCTTATTTTTTTGTATTGTTTAGTTGTTCCTTCTCCATAATCCCGTTTACAACATCTGCAATACTCACATGTGCTAATGACTTTTCTAATGCTAGTTGAGCAGCTGAAAACAGTGGAACGATTGTGTCTTGAATGTTCCTGCCAACCGGACAGGCTGGATTTGGATTATCGTGCACACTAAATAATTCTTTATCTTGTACAACATTTACCGCTTTATAAACGTCAAGTAATGTAATTTCAGATAATTCTTTTGCAAGTTCAGCACCTGCAATCCCAGGGCGAACGTTAATTAACTCAGCATTTTTTAGCATCCCCATAATTTTTCTAATAACAGCAGGATTTGTATTTACGCTTCCAGCTAAAAATTCTGAAGAGCTTACTCCATCTTTATTAAACTCAATAAGAGATAATATATGAATTCCTACAGCAAAGCGACTGCTGATGGACATCGTTGATCACCTTCCTTATGTCTTACCCAGGCTAATGATGTAATTAAAATGATTACAACCTTATTATACCTAAAAATTTGATAAAAATATCAAAATAAATTTGGTTTTAATTGATTGACAAAAACATTAGAAGTAACTATTATGGTTACAGGTAATCAAATTAGTTACAGCGAAATTAAATTTAAAAAATAATTTGGGGGAATATATTAT